>WQRV01000007.1 GCA_009786575.1 Chitinispirillia bacterium
TGTCAGCATAAACGCTATGGCTAAGAAACACAGTGTGCCAAAAAATATATAATCGGCTGCAAACGGCGCTGAAACAAGCGCGGAGATTAGAGCGCCAATAAGTAATACGCGTCTATGTTTATATAGAAACTCCATCACTCTGCAATAATTCTGATTGGCATTAAGAAGCGGTATTAAACCCGGTGATACAATTAGAGCACAGATTATTACAGCTACCCAAAAAGGTGTTAGTCCTAATTCTGCGCCCCAGATTATCAAAACTAAAGATAATATTACATTAAAAACAATCTTAAAATCCATATCGTTCCCCTCAGTTTGGATCAAATCTGCTATGCCTGTTGCCATAATACTACACTGCCCCGTTATTGCTGCGGATTCGATTTTTTGGCCGAAAGAATGCCATTTTTAGATAATATATATAGATTCCCGGGAGAAATTCAAGGGGGATCGGGTGAAAATTCGGCTGAGGTTCCTGCATAAATCCCGCGGCATCTGCCTAAAAACGTGTAAGTTATTGTAAATATTGACGATAGAGCGGTTTTGCGCGTAAAAATCCCGCCGGGGGGCCTGGCTGGGACGATTTTTTTTGCAAATTCCAATTTTATTACTACCTACCTTGCTTGTCCATCATATATATTAATTTGTTGTATTGTTACTAAGTGTAAAAACCTTAAAAAAGCACAGAAATTGTGCGGACAGGATGTTTTCTATGTGCAGATTTCAGGTGAAGGGCCGGGTTTTGTCGATGGCTGCCGCGGGTTGCCTGCTGGTTGCGGGGGTTGCGGGGGCGGATCAGTGCGCGGTGGTTGACGAGGCGCAGGCCGCCAAGGCGCAGGCCATTCTCGCCGAGCGCCCCATGGTGCTCCATTACTGCGAGCCGTGCGGCGAGAAGGAGCCGGGCGCTCCGTACGCGGTTGATACCGTTGGGGTTGCTGTCCACGGCGAGGGCAAGCGTGAGATATCCATCAACGGCAAGAAGGCAGACTTCGCGTACATATTTGTTAGGGTAGAGGCTGGTAAGTACGACAACATGGCGCTTTTGATCGGCTGTCCGGCCAAGGATGTGTCCCAGACCCTGGCGGTTGCCGGGGAGGGCGCGGAGCCGGCTGAAGAGCCTGTTGTAGAGGTGCCTGCCGCAGAGCCGCCGCATGTTGTTGCGGCGCCTATTGTCGATACGTCCGTTATCGCGGAGCCTGTCACGACTGTTCCCCAGAGCGGCATGACGGCGTCTTACGTCTCCGGCGGCCGGATGGTGGGCACGGTCTATTTCTACCGCCACGGCAGCAGGATAATGAACTCGACGCTTAGTATTTTCGACGCGGGCGGCAATCTTGTCAAGAGGATCGCCATCAGCGAAAGGGTACGGGGCGACAGGGAGAGCCGTGCGGTGGGGTCGTGGGATCTGACGAGCATGACCGGCCGCACGGTGCGGGCCGGGACGTACACGGCCACCGGGAGGGTTGCCTCGCGGGGCGGCAAGGAAGAGGAAGTGTCGGTTAAGTTCAATCTCCGTTAAAGGTGCGGGAAATGCGGCGCGGGCGGCCGGTCTGGGGCCACGCGCCGTTTTTTTTGTTTAATCCATACCTATTCTTACCTACTTTACTTGCCCATTATATATATTAACCTATTATGGACGATCTGGCCGGGCGGCTTTCGGATGTGCGGGGGAGGATTGAACGGGCCTGTTCCCGGGCGGGGCGGCCGGCTGCGTCCGTGCGCCTGATCGCCGTGACCAAGAACCACCCGGCGCAGACCGTGCAGGCGCTTATTGACCTGGGTGTGCGGGACATTGGCGAGAACCGGGTGCAGGAGATTGAGGAGAAAGCGCCGGCGCTGACCGGGGAGTTCACGGTGCACATGATAGGGCACCTGCAGACCAACAAGGCGGGGAAGGTGTGGCCGCTGGCGGAGTGGATCCAGTCGGTTGACCGGGAGAGGCTGGTCCGGCGGCTTGAGGGGCTGTACGGCGGGGAAAACGGCCCATCGGCGGGATCGGCGCCTGATGGGCGCTGTAGGGGCGGCATCCGGCCGCCGGGGAAGAAGAAGGTGCTTGTCGAGGTAAATACATCCGGGGAGGAGTCGAAGTCCGGGTGCCGTCCCGAAGAGTGCCTGGGGTTGTGCGAGATCGTTGCTCGGAGCGCCGCGCTGGATCTGCGGGGGCTGATGACGATAGGGCCTTTGGGCGGGGACGAGCGGGCGGTGCGGAGGGCGTTCGCTCAGCTTCGGGAGTTATCCCGGACGTGCTGTACAGGGATTGAGGCGCCGGAGTTGTCGATGGGGATGAGCGGCGATTTTGAGTGGGCGGTTGAGGAGGGGGCCACGATGGTGCGCGTCGGCACGGTCCTCGTAGGCGGGCGGGTTTATTGAAAACTTGATTGAATATTATACCCGTGCCGCTCTGCGACTGCACGACAACCGTGATGTCTCAGAGCGGCACGGGTATAATACTCAATTGTGGAGCCTATAAATTTTGATATTGACGCGGCGGGGAGCAGCCGTTGCCGCTAAAACATAAAAAAGAAGGGTTGGTTTATGCATATTACGCCTCTTGACATCAGGAAACAGCCGTTTCCCCGCACGTTCCGCGGATTTGACCCGGACGCGGTGAACAGCTTTTTGGAACACGTCGCCGGGGAGTACGAGGTGATCATCCGCCAGAACGACGCCTACGCGACGCAGGTGAAAAATCTGGAGCAGAATCTCGAGAAGTTCAGGCAGATCGAGCAGGTGCTGAACGAGACGCTTCTTACCGCGCAGCGGACAAGCGACGAGGCGCGGGTCAACGCGCACAAGGAGGCGGACCTCATCCTTAAGGACTCGCAGATCCGCGCCGACCGCTACGAGGACGAATCGCGCAACCGGGTCAGCAAGCTTGAGGGCGAGCTCGTATCCATCCGCAGCCAGCGTGACAGCTTTTTGGCGCGGTTCAAGGCTATGCTCCAAACGCAGCTCGACCTGCTCGAGGTGATAAGCGGCGACCTGCGCAGCGACGACGCGCAGGAACAGTCCGCGCCGCCGCCCCGCCAGCAGCAGCAGCTGCCGCCCAAGCGCGTGGCGGTAAAATCGCCGGACGACGCCACGATCGAGGACGTGCCGCCGCAGCCCGTCGTTGCCGGGTAAGGCTGATGCGGGGAGAGATCGATGCGGTGCGATTGCGCGACATCCACACGGCGTCTTTCAGCAATGCGGGCGGCTTGACTGATGGCGGCGATTGATGTAAGGCTGAAACCGAGGGCGGGCAGGTGCGCGGTAAAGGTGTGCGGGCCGCGCAGCGTGGAGATATCGGTAACGTCTCCGCCGGCCGATAACAGGGCCAACGAGCAGTTAGTTGAGTATCTGGCGGATATCCTCGGCGTCAGCAAGTCGTCCTTAACTATAATCAAAGGCGGGCACAGCCGTAATAAGGTCGTAGAGGCTGCGGGGTTAACGGAGAGCGGTATTGATGACAGGCTGCAAAAGCTGTCATTGCCATAAATATTGAAGAAACGGTTAAATATTATACCCGCACCGCCCGCCGGCTGTACGGCAGCCGTGATGCCGGCGGACGGTACAGGCATAATATTTAACCGGTGAATCTATAAAGGCAAATATCAACTATTAACATATTACGGACGGAGGATAGAATGGCGGAACTGTTTGAGATGATTCAGGAAGCGAAAAAGTTTATAGAGAGCAAAACAAAGGTATCGCCGAAATACGGCATCATCCTTGGTACAGGCTTAGGAAAACTTGCCGGCAGCATTAAGGTTGAGACCGCTATAAGCTACGCGGATATCCCGCATTTCCCCACGTCAACCGTTGAGTCGCACGCGGGCAGGCTGCTTCTGGGCACCATTTCCGGCAAGCCGGTGGCGGCCATGCAGGGGCGTTTCCATTTTTATGAGGGGTATTCGATGCAGCAGATCGTCTTCCCCGTGCGTGTGATGAAGTTTATGGGCGTTGAGGCCCTCTTTGTGTCGAACGCCTGCGGCGGCATCAACCCGCACTTTTCGCCGGGGACGCTCATGGCGATTACCGACCACATAAGCTTGCTCCCCGGCAACCCGCTAATAGGCCCCAACGACGAGCGCATAGGCCCGCGCTTTCCCGATATGTCGGAGCCGTATTCGAATGAACTGATAAATCTGGCTATGAAGGCCGCGCTTGAAAACAACATAAGGCTCGAGCGCGGCGTTTACGCTTCGATGACCGGCCCGTCGCTCGAAACGCGCGCGGAGTACCGCATGCTCAAAACGCTTGGGGCTGATGTAATAGGCATGAGCACGGTGCCGGAGGTGATCGCCGCCGTCCACGCCGGGCTTAAAGTTATGGGCATCTCGGTAATTACCGACTCCTGCCTGCCCGACGCTCTGGAACCGGCTACGCTCGACAAGATACTCGCGGCCGCGGCAACCGCCGAGCCGTCTCTCGTGAAACTGATAGAAAAGGTTATGCAGGCGCTATGATGAAACCCGAAGGACTCTTTGAACCGGTAAACTCACAGATCCGCTTTCCAGAAATAGAGCGCGGCGTGCTTGACTTATGGGAGAGGGAGAAAACATTTCAGGCATCACTCGATGCGACAGCCGGGAAGGACGCGTTTGTGTTCTACGACGGCCCGCCGTTTGCCACCGGGCTTCCGCACTACGGGCATTTACTGGCGGGAACGCTCAAGGACATTATTCCCAGATACTGGACGATGCGTGGGTACCATGTAGACAGGCGGTTCGGGTGGGACTGCCACGGCTTGCCCGTTGAGAATGAGATGGAGAAGGAGTTTAAGGTGTCGGGGAAGCGCGACATCGAGAAACTCGGCATCCACCTGTTTAATGAGGCTTGCAGGTCGATTGTGCTGAGATATACGGGTCAGTGGGAGACGGTCGTCAACAGGATGGGGCGCTGGGTCG
Organism: Chitinispirillia bacterium; assembly: GCA_009786575.1. Classification (GTDB taxonomy): domain Bacteria; phylum Fibrobacterota; class Chitinivibrionia; order Chitinivibrionales; family Chitinispirillaceae; genus GUT77. The sequence goes on from WQRV01000007.1 coordinate 4,887, forward strand.
ATTTTGTCAACCAGTACCGGACGATGGACCCGCCTTATATGGAGAGCATCTGGTGGGTGTTCCGGCAGATGTGGGACAAGGGGCTGATATACAGTGGGTTTCGGGTGCAGCCGTACTGCCCGCGCTGCGCGACGCCGCTGTCTAATTTCGAGGTTAACGAGGGATACAAGGAGATAAGCGGCCCGTCTATCACCGTATCATTTCCGTTAGTTGATGATCCCTCTGCGAAAATTCTGGTATGGACGACCACGCCCTGGACGCTGCCGTCCAATGTGGCGCTTGCGGTTGGCTCTGATATCGCGTATGTCAAGATTAAGGACGGCGATAATACCTATATTATGGCGAAAGACCGGCTTAGCGCGTATTATAAGGACGTGTCTGCGGTTGAAATCATCAAGGAACTGAAAGGCAGTGACCTTGTGGGGCTGCGTTATGTGCCGATGTTTGATTTCTTTAAGGATAGGGACCCCAAATTCTTCGCCGTAACCGCCGCCGCCTTCGTGTCAACGGAAGACGGCACAGGGATCGTCCACATCGCTCCCGCTTTTGGCGAGGATGACTTTCAGGTGGGGCAAAAACTGGGGCTGCCGATTGTTTGCCCTGTTGACGATGAGGGAAAGTTTACGGATGAGGCAGCGCCGTGGGCCGGCAAGCTTGTTTATACGGCAGATGACGAGATTACCAGAACGATAAAGTCATCCGGCAGGCTGTTCCACAAAACAACCGCCGTCCACCGCTACCCGCACTGCTACCGCTGCGATACGGCGTTGATTTACAAAGCGATAACGACGTGGTTCATGAAGATCGAGCCGCTCAAACCCAATATGCTCGATAACAATCAGCAAATACACTGGGTCCCGCCGCATTTACAAAACGGGCGCTTCGGCAAGGGGATAGAGAGCGCGCCGGACTGGAATATCTCGCGGAACAGGTACTGGGGTACGCCGATACCGGTGTGGCTGTGCGATTGCGGGCACCGGGAGTGCGTGGGCGGGCTTGATGAATTGCATAATTTGGTTGGTGGCGGCGATAAATCCGCGGGGCAGGACATTCACGCGAAGACGGCGCAGAAAGTTCAGGACAGTTTGAAGACGGACGACGCGGCGAAGAGATTGTCCGACGCGGGGATCGACCCCTCATGGGCGCAGCGGCTGAGGGACGTTAAGATTAGTTCCGTCGATATCCACCGCCATATAGTTGACGAACTGGAAGCAAAATGCCCCAAATGCGGCGCGCTTATGAAGAGGACTTCGGAGGTGCTTGACTGCTGGTTCGAGTCGGGGTCTATGCCGTACGCGCAGCAACACTATCCGTTCGAGAACAAGGAAGTATTCGAGAAGAATTTCCCGGCTGATTTTATCGCGGAGGGGTTAGACCAGACGCGCGGATGGTTTTACACGCTGACGGTCCTCGCCGGCGCGCTCTTCTCCAAGCCGGCGTTCAAGAACGTAATCGTCAACGGCATCATACTTGCCGAGGACGGGAAGAAGTTATCTAAGCGTCTGCGCAACTACGCGCCGCCGGAGGATGTGCTTAATCAGCTTGGGGCGGACGCGCTGAGGCTATTTTTGATCAATTCCCCCGCCGTCAAGGCAGAGGATTTGCGGTTTTCGGAGAAGGGTGTGATGGAGATGTCGCGGGCGGTGCTGCTGCCGTTCTGGAACGCGTATTCGTTCTTCGTTACGTATGCCAATGTTGACGGGTGGAAGCCGTTTGGATTAGAGCCTCCCCGGGGCGGGACGGAGCTTGACAGGTGGATAATATCTTTACTTAATGATGTCATAGCGCTGGTCAACAAAGAGATGGAGCAGTATAATCTCTACAAGGTCGTCCCGCACCTCGTAGACTTTATAGACAACCTGACCAACTGGTACATCCGCCGCAGCCGCCGCCGCTTTTGGAAGAGCGAGAACGACGGCGACAAGGATGTGGCGTACGGGACGCTCTACTACGTCCTCGTACAGTTCTCGAAGGTGATGGCGCCGTTTTTGCCGTTTGTTACCGAGGCAATTTACCGCAACCTCGTCAACCGCAACCTCATCAACGGCAAACCCGGCGGCGAGCCGGCAAGCGTGCATCTGTCCCCGTATCCTTCAGCAATCAAATCGGCAATAGATGAGCCCCTTGAACTGAAGATGCAGATGATACGCCGGGCCGTAACAATGGGCCGCGCGCTGCGCAGCCGCTTTACCATCAAAACGCGCCAGCCGCTGAGCGAATTTACGGTCGTTGCGGCAGACAGGAAGAAGATCGAGTTGATAAAAGATATGGAAGAGCTTATCAAGGACGAGCTCAACGTCAAAAAGGTGATATTCGACTCGGAGGAGGAGCGCGTCGTCAGCATATCCGCTAAACCTAACTTCAAAAAATTAGGAAAAGTCTTCGGCCAGAGGATGAAGGAAGCGTCGGCTGTCATTGAGAAGTTTACCGCGGCGGATATCAAGAATCTCGAAAAGGGCGGTACGATTGATGTCATCGGGACATCCTTAACATACGATGATATAGAGATCCGCCGCGTCAAGCGCGAGGGTTTTGAGGTGGAGACCGAAGGCGAGCTGACGGTCGGCCTAGAAATCACCATCACCCCGGAATTAAAGAAAGAGTGCATGGCCCGCGAGTTTGTCAACCGCGTACAAAACCGCCGCAAGGACACCGGGCTGAACGTGACGGACAGGATTGTCATCCGCTGCTCATGCCCTCCCGAAATCAGGGAGGCGCTTGAAGCGTTCAGGGACTATGTTTGTTCGGAGACGCTGGCGGTTGACATTAAATATGAACCGGAATCCGGTATCAGGGATGGCGGGCGTGTTGATGTTGAGGGGCAGGAAGTGGTAATTGGCGTAGAGAAAACAGAAAACGGCGGTTGATCACGTGGGGCTCTTGAAGAAGATATTTCCCCGAAAGTTCCGGCATTTTCTGCTGGGGCTTCTTGCGAAATCAGGTTTCGCGACAGGGAAGATGCTGCCGCGCAGTATCGGGCTTGCGCTGTTTTCGGCAGCGGGGGCTGTATGTTATTATCTCTTGCCGAAAGACAGAAAGCAGACCATCCGCAACTTGAAAATTGTTTTTGGAGAGGAGTGGAGCGATAAAAAAATCCGCGCCACCGCCAAAGCGGTTTTCGTATCATTGGGAAAAAACCTTTTCGACGCCGTTCACTTAAAAACTGTACGCGCGAAGAAGTTTTATCAGGCATTCACGCACGACGACCTCAGCTGTATCGCCGAGGTAAAGAAAGAGGGCAAGGGGGCGGTTTTCATCACCGCGCACCTTGGGTGTTTTGAGATGCTCCTGCACTACTTCGCGCGCAGCGGCTTCGATGGCGTTATAGTGGGGCGGGCGTTTAAGAATACGGCGATAGACGAGGTTGTGCGCAAGATGCGCAGCGGGCCGGGCATAGAATACATAGACCGCTCCGAAGACCCCCGCAAAATAGTGCGGCGATTGCGTGAAGGCAAAATGATGGGCGCGCTGATTGATCAGGACACAAACGTCGAAGGCGTATTCGCCGATTTTTTGGGGTATCCGGCGTTTACGCCTTCGAGCGCGGTGCGGTTCGCAATGAAGTTCGGCATGCCGGTAATCGTATCGGTAACGGCCCGTACGGAGGGCGGCAAGCACCACGTATTCGTCAGCGACCGGGTCACATACGTTAAAACAGACGACTTCGAGGCCGATCTTTTGTCGGTCATTCAGAAGATAAACGGCATCATCGGCGGCTACATCCGCAAATACCCCGAGCAGTGGGTGTGGATGCACGACCGGTGGAAGACGAAACCTCCTGTAAAGGATACGGTTGACAAATGAGAATTATCTATACATTGATGCCATGCGCGGTTTTTATGTTGATTTTCGGCTGCGGCCCGCAGAAGGAGACGATTCCAGTTGCGCCGGACATCATCACCGAGCCGCATCAGGCGTTTACCGACGCCACACTCTTATTCTACGAACACGGCGTTAAGCGCTGGCAGTTAGATACCTACTATATGAACAAGCCACTGGCCGATACGGGGCACTTGCTTGTCGTACCTGTGAAGATTGCCGTATACGACACGGCCGGCAGCCTCTCTGCCCGCATTCTCTCCGACTCCGGCACCAGCGATTCAAAGATGGATATTTTCAACTTGTGGGGCGGGGTCCACATCAAAAACGAGGATGGCATGACGGTGAGGAGCCACAGGCTCAAATGGTTTAAAAACGCGCGGTTAGTCACGTCCGACACTATAGTCCAGATAGAGACGCCCAAGGGCGATATTTTGATGGGCAAGGGCCTGAACGCGAAAGACGACTTCTCGCGTTTCTCGTTCAGCTCCGATGTTCAGGGTGTGTTCCCGGATTTCAAGCGCAGGGTGGAGGAGGAGGGCGATGAAAACTTTTTCATGTAGGCCTCCGTGTGCGGATACCGCCATACCGCGTGTCAATCGCCGCGCTGACGGCCGCGTTAGTGTGCGCGTCAACACGCATATCTTAGCAGCCGTAATACTGATTTGCTGCCTGCACGCGCCCGCGCAGATAAACACGGGCGGTGCGCTGATTCTTGAACGCGCAAACAGCAACGAGAATACTTACGAGAACGCAAGCGGCAACTTTATCAGTTTCCTGCGCGGCGATGTGGCTTTCCGTCTCGACGACATCCGCATATCGGCGCAGGAGGCCATGTGGAACAGAAATGAGGGGGTAGTAGATTTTCACACAGACGTAAAGGTAGAGCAGCGCGGGCAGATAATGACCTGCAACCGCCTGAATTTCCGCCGCGACCGGAACACCCTCTCGGCCATTGGCAGCGTACATTACTCCGACTCCGCGAAAATAACATTCATGCGCGGACAGACCGCGGAGTACGCTACCAACAAGAAAGAGTGCATATTATACGGCGATCCGCTGCTTACGCGGATAGACACCACAGAGACCGATACGCTCTTCATCAGCGGCAAGTTCATGGTCTACAACGACTCCCTCAAAATAGCCACCGTAGTAGACTCCGTTAAGATATTCCGCGGCAGTCTCACCGCCACCGGCAGCAAGGGTGAGTACTTTGCGAAAGAGAATATGGCAAAACTGCGGGTAAAACCGGTTATCCTCTACGAGAAGCACAGGATAGTAGGCGATTCTGTTGACCTGTTCTTCGGCAAGGAGTCGCTGGAAAGCGCTGCGGTTATGGGCAATACGCACGGATTCTACTCGGAGATCGCAGACTCATCATCGGATACGACCGTGATGAATATCTGGAGTGACCGCCTGTATATGGCAATGTACGAATCCGGCAAGGTACACTCGATAAAGGCAACCGGCAGCGCGCGCGGCGACTACACGGAAACCCCAGCCGATCCGGCAAAGGCTCCGGCCGCGACGCAGATATCGAGTGACAGCCTGCACATGTTCATGTTCGAAAACGGCAAGGTGAATGCCATAAAAGCCTACAGCCGTGCGCACGCGAGATACTCGGAGGCCGCGGCCGGGTCAAAGGCCGCAACCGTGACGCGCGTCACAAGCGACAGCCTGCACATGTACATGTTCGAAACAGGCAAGGTGAACACGATGAAAGCCTACGGCAGCGCGCGCGCCAGATACGTAGAAACCGCCGCGGATGAAAAAAGCACTACGCTAACGAGTATCTCAAGCGACAGCATGCACGTGTTTATGTTCGAGACCGGCAAGATCAGCGCTATGAAGGCCTACGGCAAAGCCCACGGCCGCAGTTCCGAGTGGAGCGCAGCATCCGAAAGAGACTCCTCAATAACACACATCTGGAGCGACAGTTTACGGCTTGCAATGACCACCGCTGGAAAAATCAACACCATGCGGGCTTTCGGAAACGTCATTAGCAGAAACTTCATAGCCGGCGACTCCGCCCGCACAAACGAAGTATCGGGGAACAGGATGATGCTTGCGTTTAACGCCGGCGGCAAAATAGAGCGCGCCCTCGTGCGGGGCAGCGCCAAAAGCCGCTACTTCGTGGAAGAGTCAGACGGCGGCGGGTGCAATGCGGCAAGCGGCGACCAGATCATCGTTACCTTCCTGCGGGGCAAGGCTCAACGGTTACGGGTACTGGGTAACGCAAAAGGAATCTATTTTCCGTAAAAACATCTGCGGATCCTGTGAATGTTCAGCCGAACCGCGACAGCAGCGTCCTCGCCCCGTCAGCTGCCCCCTCGAAGTCACTCTGCAGGTAGAGCGCGTCGTAGATGTCTTCTATCGCCCTGGCTGTTTCTTTTTTCCAGGACTTTTCCCTCAGGCGGCCGAACGACGCATAGGCAACGTCGTCATCGTATGCCTGACAAGAAGTAATGACAGACTGTAGCTGCTCTTTTAAAAACGCGGTATCCTCTTCGAGATCATCCGTGTTGACACCGTCATCTTCTGGGGTTAGTTTTTCTATTAGTGCATGCAGCCGCTCTATAAAATCGTCCGTATTGGCGCTGATGTATTTCGCATCGCCCCTGCGCCCCGCCTTTTCCAGTTCGAGCGCACATTTAGATATCTCCTCCTCGCCTACGTTCGCCGCCGCCGATTTTATGGCGTGAGCCGTTATCGTGAACAGCTTTGTGTCTCCGCCGCGCAGCGTCTCCCGCAGGGTAACCGCGGCTTTCTCCGCGTCGCGGCGGAAAATTTCGAGCATCTTAGGGCTTACGGCGGCCTGTTCGCTGCCGGTACCGTCAACCGCCCCGGTGGTTTTGAATTCCCACATTTTAGCCTCCTGCGGATGCCTGTCGCGTACAAATTTGTTCAGCAGGCCGTCTAAGCGGCCAATGTCTACCGGTTTGGAGATGAAGCCGTCGAAGCCGTGCCGCGCAAACATCTCATCGTTGCCCACGAGGGCGTTGGCGGTGAGCGCTACTACCGGCCCGTCATAGTTCAGTTCGCGGATAATCTTCGTTGCCTCCACGCCGTCCATCTTAGGCATCATGTGGTCCATGAATATTACGTCGTAGCGTTCGCCGTTTTTCACTCTGTCAATCGCGTCCGTTCCGCTTTTGGCCGTTACGATGTTCAGGCCGTATGGCTTGAGCAGGCCAACGGCTACGTAGAGATTGGTTTCTACGTCGTCTACTACCAACACGCTGCCGTATGGCATGGGAGTCCTGGAGAATGTCATTCGCGCGCCCAGCCTCTCTTTGGTAAAGGTAAAGTCGCGCAGGCGCTCGGCGGTGGCTGCCCCTATAGTCTCGCCGGCAACCGCTGTTTGCCTGACGGTGGCTGTAAAGGTAGTTCCCCTGCCGTATTCGCTTTCGATAGTGATGGATCCGCCCATCATCTCAATCAACCGCTTTGTAATGCCCATCTTCAGCCCCGTTCCCCCCTTAACGCGGTTTGCCGGGACGTTTATGTACGCGTGGCCGGCGAAGAGCCGGGAGCGGTCTTCCGGCGTCATCCCGCAGCCGGTGTCTGAAACCGTGAAACGCAGCAGGATGTCGCCGTCATCCGCGGCCTGTCCGGACGCAAACGTGCCGGTTCCCATTTTTCTGCGACCGGACGCGCCCCACGCCAAATGCCTGACAGCGAGCCTCACACTCCCCTTCTCGGTGTACTTGATAGCGTTTGACAAAAAGTAATTGAGTATCTGCTTGAGCCGCAGCTCATCGCCGTATAGCCTCGCCGGCAGGTTTTCGCTCACGTCAAGCGTAAGCCTTATGGGCTTAGACCCGATCCTTACGATGTTAAGCTGAACCGCGTCGTTTAAAAGGCTTGGCAGATCGTACTCGGCGGAGGCAAGCTCTAACCTGCCGGTCTCGATCTTCGACAGGTCGAGGATGTCGTTTAAGATCCCCAGAAGCCCGCTGCCCGACGTGTGTATCCGCCGAAACGCCTCCGCGTACTCCGGCGGCATATTCTCTTTTTGCAGCTGTATCTGCGCTATGCCGGCTATGGTGTTCATAGGGGTGCGGATTTCGTGCGACATAGATGCCAGAAACTCGCTCTTGAACCGCGACGTGGCCTCGAGCGACTCCATGGTCCGGCGCTGCGACCTGAGGAAACCGGAGATGAAGAGGTTGAACATGACGAATATCAGCGCTATCACAACAAGCATGGCAACGAAGAGCTGTGTTTCAGACCCGCCCCCGCTGTCGCGCATGACAACCGCGCCGCCAACCGCTACAATGGCGGCGAAGATGGAAGCGGAGAAGATTATGAACTGGCGCTGTGAGCCCCATCTGGCACGGACGGGATTCGGCGCGGGCGTTTTGATGCGGTTCGGCGCGTAAGGGTTTGATGGCAATACCGTATGGCGCGCGCTCTCCGGGTCATCAGTGCCGGAGATAGTTGTGCCGCCCGTCACCGGAACGGCCTGACGTACAGGCGCCGTTTTGGCAGTTCTCTCCTGAGTTGACGGGGCTGATTTGTCTGCCTCAGCGTACTGCTGGCGCCAATCAGCCGGCCACGATTTTACTGCCCCGACCGCGGCGCACCCGGGAACGCTCTTCTGCCTGACCGTTACGGTAAACTTGCTGCCCTTGCCGTACTCGCTCTCAACCGTGATGGACCCGCCCATCGCCTCCACGAGCCTCTTGGTGATGCTGAGGCCCAGCCCCGTCCCCTCGGTGCCGCGGTTGGCGTCGGCGTTGAAGCGCAGGTATTCGGAGAAGAGCCGCTCACGGTCTTCGGGCCGCATCCCCTGGCCGGTGTCGGAGACCGTAAACCGCAGGAATACCTCATCGCTGCCGTCTGTCAATATGTTTCCGTTTGCGGATAGCCGGGGATCCGCGGCATTGGCCGCTTTTTTACCGTTTGCCGGTACGCCGTTGCCGCCCGCCGATACCGCGTAATGGCTTACCGACAGCTTCACGCGGCCCTTTCTGGTATATTTGATCGCGTTTGACAGGAGATTGTTCAGTATCTGCTTCAGCCTCAGCTCGTCCCCGTACAGTTTAGACGGCACGTTCTCATCGACATCAAGCTTGAGCTCTATGGGCTTTTTCCCTATACGTACCGCGTTTACCTGCACCGCGTCGCTTATCAGGCCGCGAATCCCGTATTCCGACGGGCGCAGTTCGACCTGCTCGGTTTCTATTTTCGACATATCGAGGATGTCGTTTATGATCTCAAGCATGTTGTTGCCGGAGCTGTGTATTTTCTCGAGCGCGGTCGCGTACTCCTCCGGCAGCCCCTCCTTCTGCAGCTGTATCTGCGCGATGCCGATGATGGCGTTCATGGGCGTGCGGATCTCGTGCGACATAGTGGCCAAAAAGCGGCTCTTGCCCCTGTTGGCCTCTTCTGCCGCTTCCTTTGCGTTTATTATGTCTTTCATCTTAACGGAGTAGCCGTTCTCTATGGACAAAAGCGCAACTTCGCGCTCATGCAGCCTGCGCTTAACCTCGCGCAGTTCTGACAGCAGCAGTGCGGTATCCAAGTCTTTTTTGCCGGATAATTCTTCCATCTGTACATCTTCCTTTTTCTGCGGATATCTTCCGCAAATATTTATACGGGCGGGATATGATTCGCCGCCTCCTGCGCGAACCTGCCGGCCGCGTTCAAAAACGCCTCTACGATCTTTGGGTCGAAATGGGAACCGCTCTCCTTAGTTATGATCTCAACCGCCTGTTCGTGCGTGAAAGGTTTTTTATACGGGCGCTCGGACACCAGCGCGTCGTAGACGTCCGCGACAGCCATGATCCGCCCCTCAAGCGGGATCGCCTCGCCGGCCAGGCCGCGGGGGTAGCCCGTACCGTCCCACCTCTCGTGGTGGTACCCGGCGAACATCCCGGCGTGGCGCAAAAAACCGTCGTCTTTGGCCTTGCTCACAATCCGGTTTATGATGTGCTCGCCCTCTGTGCAGTGCGTCTTGATAAGGCCGAACTCCTCTTCGGTCAGCTTGCCCGGCTTGTTGAGGATGATGTCCGAAATCGCGATCTTCCCCACGTCGTGCAGCTGCGCCGACGGCAGCAGCAGGTTTATGTCCCAGCCCGATATGATATTAGAGTACGTCTGTGTGCGGATCAGCTCCGTCATGAGTATTTCCAGATAGGCCTGCGTCCGCTCGATGTGGCCGCCCGTCACCTTGTCGCGGCTCTCCACCATGTCGGCGATGACGCTTATCGTCGCGTTGTGGATGTCGCGCACCGCCCGCTGGCTCTCCTTTATGATCCTGTCGGTCTCTATGTGGCTTTCGATGCGCCTGATGAGGATGGGCTGCGAGAACGGCTTGGTGATGAAGTCGAGCGCACCCATCTCGAACCCCCGCACCTCCGTGGCGGCGTCGCGCTTTGCGGTCAGGAAGATGACGGGGACCGCACGCAGCCGCGCGTCAGCCCGTATTGCCGCCATCACCTCGAAACCGTCCATCTCAGGCATGTCAACATCAAGCAGGATAAGGTCGGGCACTATCTTTTCGGCCAGTTTGAACAGCTTGGCCGGAGACTGCAGGGCAAAAGCCCTGTAAACCCCGTCCAAAGCGGTTTTGGCCGCCAAAAGGTTGGTCTCGTTGTCGTCTATGACGAATATGGTCTTCATTGCCGCCTGCCCCCCCCAGGACCGCCGGATGCCCGGCGTGCGGAACTGCGTACTACACCATAAATATACATCAAAATATTGCCGGGCGTATGCCAAAAGTAAAAATAATTGCGCCGCGGCGCTTTGCCGTTGACTCCGCGCCCGCCATGTTGTATTTTAGGTATATCATGGACAACGAGGAAAATATCCCAAAAAATCCCGAAAATCAGGCCGCCGCGCAGGCCGCGCCGGATGCGGGCAGCCCGCCCGCCTCCGCCTTTGCCCCCGCCGCCCCGCAAACCGCCCCAAGCCGCCCCGTAAGGGAAATCCGCACCGAAGGTTTAGTCAAGATATACAACAAGCGCTACGTTGTAAACGGTACCTCAATAACCGTAAAACAGGGCGAAATAGTAGGGCTCCTCGGCCCCAACGGCGCCGGGAAAACCACCTCGTTCTATATGATTGTGGGCCTCATAAGGGCAAACAAAGGCAAAATCTTCCTCGACAACAAAAACATCTCCCGCAAACCCATGTACCGCCGCGCCAGAATGGGGATAGGCTACCTGCCACAGGAACCGTCCATCTTCCGCAAGCTCTCGGTCGCCGACAACATCATGGCCGTCCTCGAATACCAGCGCATGAGCGCCAAACAGAGGAAAATAAGGATGCGGGAACTCTTAGAAGAACTAAACGTAGGCCACCTCGAACGCAGCCTGGGCTACATGCTCTCGGGAGGCGAGCGCCGCAGGGTAGAAATCGCCCGCACCCTCGCCATCAAGCCCGACTTCATCCTCCTCGACGAACCCTTCGCCGGCGTAGACCCCATAGCCGTCGAAGACATCCAGAGCATCGTCCACCAGCTCAAAGACAAAGGCTACGGCGTGCTGATAACCGACCACAACGTCCGCGAAACCCTGCGCATAACCGACCGCGCCTACATCATGTGCGAAGGGAAAATCCTCATATCCGGCACCGCCCACGAACTGGCAAACAGCCCCGAAGCCCGCAAAATCTACCTTGGGCAAAACTTCACGCTATAGTGAATAACCGCGTTCCCGGACGCCCTCTTTGAATATACACGCTTTCTAAAAATTCCGGCGCATGACGGCGTAGTTCCCCTGCGTCACTTGAACACGTAGTGCTTCTTAACCGGCGCGGTTACCTTCCATACGCACGACAAGCCCCGCGGGAAGACCACGTAGTCCCCCGGGCCGAAACTGGCGCTGCCGCCGGCGTGCTCTACCGTTACCCGGCCCTCGAGGATAAGGCAGGTCTCCTCGCTGTCGTAGCTCCAGTCGAACTCGGAGACCTCGCAGGTCCAGACGGGCTTGGAAAGCATCGCGTTTTTTTCGTCTTCGGTGGGCTTTCTGACGATAATATCCATGTTACAGCCTCTCCTCTTGCTATGGGTGGATGTCACCTTAATTCACCTTTATTGATAATATACGAAAAAACGGCGGCAAAAGCAAATTTAATGCCCAAATCAAAATCTTATGGGATTATGTTGATATTTCGTGTGCGGGCATTGTATACTGTGTGTATATAATTTACAATGTTATCGCGATACCTTATGAAAGGGATGCCACCATGAAACAGAAAGAATACTCCGTTGGCTACGCGCTGTTTATCGCCTGTACGGCGGCGCTCGGCGGGTTCTTGTTCGGGTTCGACACGTCGGTAATCAACGGGACGCTGGACGCGCTGCGGTTCAAGCTGGGGGCCAACGACGCGCAGCTGGGGTTTGCGGCGGCGGTGGCGGTCCTGGGTGCGGCAACGGGTGCGTTTTTCGCCGGTGCGCTGGCAGACCGGTTCGGGCGGCGCAAGGTTATGATGGCGGCGAGCTTCATCTTCTTCATAAGCTCGGTGGGCGCCGGGTGGCCCTACTTCCTCACGCTTGTTGGCCTGTCCGGCCACATGATTGAGGAGTTCATCTTCTGGCGCGTGTTCGGCGGCGTGGGCATCGGCGCGGCCAGCATTATCGTCCCGGCCTACATCGCTGAAATCGCCCCTGCGCCCCTGCGCGGGCGGCTGGCGGGCATGCAGCAGTTCGCTATCGTTATGGGAATCTTCACAGCGCTGCTATCCAACTACATCCTCGGCAATATCGCCGGCGGCGGCGCCGCTATTATAAACGAGGCCCGCGTCACCACCGGCGTAACGATGATCGGCCGCTTTGAAACATGGCAGTGGATGTTCTGGATAGAGTGCATACCGGCGGCGGCCTACGGCCTGTTCGTCATATTCATCCCCGAAAGCCCGCGCTATTTAGTCGCCTGCAGGCAGCCCGAAAAGGCCGGAGAGATTCTGGGCAAAATCCTTACGCCCGGCGTGGTAGCGCAGAAGATAGCAGACATCAAAAAGAGCCTGAACTCCGAGGTAGCCCCCAAGTTCAGCGACTTGCTCGAAAAGGTCGCGGGCAAGACCCGCCTTGTCCCCATCGTCTGGGTCGGGATAGGCGTCGCCGCGCTGCAGCAGTTCGTGGGGATAAACGTCATCTTCTACTACGGCAACGTCCTCTGGCAGTCGGTCGGCTTTACCCAGCAAGACGCCATGATGACGAGCGTCATTTCCTCCGTCGTCAACATCGCCAGCACCCTTATCGCGATAGCGCTGGTAGACAGGCTCGGGCGCAAGCCGCTGCTTTTGATTGGGTCTCTTGGGATGTTCGTAACGCTCGGCATTATGGCTGTGATATTCGGCACCGCTGGGTTAGACGCCAACAACAACCCGGAGATACACGGCTCTACCGCATACGTCGCGATTATATCCGCCAACCTCTACGTCGTATTCTTCGCGCTCTCGTGGGGGCCAGTTTGCTGGATACTGCTCGGCGAGATGTTCAACAACCGCATCCGCGGCGCCGCGCTTGCTTTGGGGGGATTGTCGCAGTGGCTCTCCAACTTCGCCATATCAGGCACCTTCCCGCTGCTGCTCGCAAAGATAGGCCTGGGCGGGGCTTACGGGATTTACTGCTTCTTCGCTTTCGTAAGCATATTCTTTGTTGTAACGAAAGTACGCGAAACAAAGGGGAAAGAGCTGGAGGATATGTGATTTTTCGGTTTTGCTCCCGTTGGCAGCTATTTTCTGCTAAAACGGGGGCAATTTCCCGTAATTTTTTCCCTGTTGACAAGCGCACCGTTGAAAAAAATCTGCACCGGCAAAATATTTTTATTATATTTATAGTAGCTGCTCCTTAGAGAAACGCTGCGCTTGCTTACGTGTATCCGGCCAGCTCTCCCGCACCGGCTGCTTCTTGGAAATGCCGCGTTGTTTACTTACTGTTTGTCTGTGGATGCCGGCTGCGGCCGGTGTGTGTTTCGGCGCGTCCGCGCGTTTTTGCCGGCGTGCGCCGGCGTTTTTGTAAACAAATAACGGAGGGGGGCGTCATGAAGATGCACGTGGGGGTGCTTTCAGGGCGTGGGCGGGAGGGTTCCGCGCTTATCGGCGTGCTGGCCGCGCTGGTTTTCATTGGCATTGTGACCGGCGCGATGGTTAAGAGTACGGGCAGCCAGTCTGCGGCCGCCCGGAGTTACAGTTCGCAGCTTGTCGCGTCATCGACGCTGAGCAGCGCAATTATCGCGACCGAGACGCATTTGGCGGGCAGGGACAACGCCGCAAGCGCGGCCGGCATCGTGTGCAGCCTGCTGAACAATCCCGGGTACGAGAGGAACAGGTACCTGTTTGGCCGCGACGGCAAGGTGCCCATATCTTCCGGCACCCCAACCCAGCGGTTCAGCAGCCTCTTGGACTCGGTTTTCGTGAGCGGCGGCGGGGTCTTCGCCAGAGTGCGCGTGGCAAGCGGGCAGGCGGCGGCGGGCAGGGACCTGAAGCGCGCCGTGGTCTTCGCGGAGCTCGGGGGTATTAAGGCGGAGAAGGATATTGAGAGCGGCTTTATGGGGAACGACGCGCTTTACCTTGCGGGGGGCGCGCTCGGCGGCTCTTTCACCGTAAAGGGGAGCGCCACGTTCGCGAGCGCCTCCAAGTTCACGCTTAACAGCGGGGCAGGGATAGTCTTCAACCCCGACGACTCGGGCAGGGGGGACGTTTACTTCAATTCGGCCGCGGAGCTCAAGAACCAAACCGTCACCTTCAACACCAAGGTCTACTTCGACAAGGCGGTAACCCTTAAGGGCGGCAGCGCGTTCAACAATGACGTGGCCTTCAACAGCACCTTCCTGACGGAGAACGGCACGGCCGCGGCCGGCGGGAATGTTTGGGCCAAGGGCGCCCTTGGGACCCCGGCAAACGGCGTGCAGCTCAACAGGATGTCCGGCACGGCGGGGAAGTTCAACTACACTTCCGAGTTCCCGGCAGACGAGATAGGCGCGGGAAAAAAGATAACGGGGTTCGGCGCGGACACGGAGCTGCACTCCGCAATGCCGGATGGCGACAACCTCTCTGTGCATATAGGCGTGCGCAAGCTGCCGGACCGCGAGGAGCCCACAATCTCCATGGCGCTGCCGCCGGGAAAAGCGTTCGTTGCCATCAGTGAAGTGCTGAGCGGCAAGCAGTTTTCGGCCGGAGTGATAGAGAGCTACATCAAAAAGAAGCGGGACGACATGAACGCCGCCGACCCGGTTGTCAGGCAGCAGGCTAAGGACTTTTACGAGAAGCACTTCAGGAACGACCACCTGCTGGTAGAGTGGCCCACGGGCGCAAGCGCCAACCCCGTTTACAGCGAGACGCCGTTCAATGAAAAAATTGTCTTTAACATTACGGGCAGCGGCTACATGAACATGAACAACAGTTTCTACCACAGCGGGGAGAACGGCAGCACTATGGTTTACGTGGGGCAAAATGTTACATTGAACGGCTTTGGGTCCAAGGGCAACTTCCGCGGGCTCATCTACGTAGCCGAGGGCAACGCCAACAACCACACCGGCGACTGGGGCGCGAGCAGCAAGATAGACGGCGCGGTATTGCTGAAGGGCACGGGGCAGACGACGTTCAACGGCTCGACGAACATGCACATCACCCGCAACAACCAGGCACTGGCGCCGTTTGCCGGTTTTATCGCCGGCGGTAATCCAAACGCCTGGGAGGGCGGCGAAGGCGCCAAATACGAAACATCTGTAACCCGCCCGGACGCTGGGATTGATTTTCAGGCGTTCGGGTATTATTTCTATTAGGAATTTGATTGCAGGGTAAATGAAAATTTGGCGCAAATGTTGCCTTCGACTCCGCTCAGGCAACGGTCCCGGTGGCTGAGCGGAGTCGAAGCCACGGTGGGTGGTACAAATAATAATTTGTTATCACGCCGCCAAACCCCAATTTACCCCAATCCCCCTGCCATAGCAATGGTTTAATAAACATCTGACAGCCTCCGTATTCATAATTGGAGGGGCCGGCCTGAGCCGCCTTTACAAGTAACAATTAACGGAGGGCAGACTCATGAAAAGACAGCTGAGAGAGGTTGCAAAGGGGGTGCGGAGCGGTTCCGCAATCGTTGGGGTGCTTGTCGTAATGGTATTCATGGCCATTGTCGCCGCGGCAATGGTTAAGAGCACGGGCAGCCAATCAATGGCAAGCAGGAGTTACGGCAGCCATCTCGTAGCGGCGTCTACCGTGAACAGCGCGGTTATCGCGACCGGGACGCATCTTTCGAACAGAGACAACGCTATCGGTACGGCGGCAATGATCTGCAGTTTGCTTAACAATCCCAACTACGGCAAAAACAGATATCTGTTCGGGCAGCACGGCAAGATCCCCATTGCGGTGAGCGCCCCCGGCCAGCGGTTCAGCAGCCGCCTGAGCGATGTCTTGCTTAACGGCAGCGGCGTTTTCGCCGCGGTTGATGTGCGGAGCGGGGCGGAGGCCTTTGGACGGGACCAGCGGCGGGCGACGGTGTTCGCTGAGCTCGGCGGGGTTACGGCCGGCAAGGTTGGCGGCATCGGCGGGCCTTGGGCGAGCAACGCATTTTTCATAGGCGGGGGCCAGCTTATCGGAGACAGCCCGCTCACTATTGAGGGGCACGCCACCTTCGCGAACGACTCGAACCCTTCAAGCCTCCTCAACCCCGGCGACGACGGCCGCTACGCGAGCATGAACATGGGCGCGAACCTGCTCCGCTTCACAAAGGACAGCGAGGGGCGGGGGGACGTATACTTCAACGGTCCCGCGGACCTGCGGGCCTCAAACATCAACTTCGAGACGAACGTCTACTTCAACTCTCAGGCCAACCTGCGGGGGAAGACCGCGTTTGGCGCCCAGGCCGGCTTCAACAAGAACTTCTGGAGCGTGGGCAACGAGGTTCTGGCCTCCAAGGACGTCTGGATGAACGGGAGCTTCAAGTCGCCGGAGGGGTACCCCGACCAGACCCGCTTTGGTCAGAGTCCAGGCAGCGGCGCAACATTCCACTATAACCAGGAAGTATTCAATGACCTCGACCGCCTTGATTTCCCATCCGAAAATCAGAATGCGGAAAAGCCTGCGGAGATGACTACAGAGGCGGTTTTGAAGAAGCTCGACAACATGAAACCCATAGAGCAGCGCATGGAGGACGAGCTAACCCTCGAGGTGGGGAACAAGGCGTTCTGCAGGCTCAGCGACATTATCTCCCACCCCACGCTGAACTGGTCGGTCAGCGGGGAGAAGCTGTCGGAGTTCATAAAGCAGGCACGGGCGGACCCGAAATACAAGAATAACTTCCATCCCGACCCGGAGAACGGCCACTTCCTGCTTGAGGAGAACCAGGGGTGGGGCTGGGCCGGGGGGACGTTCGACGGCAAGGTTATCATAGACGTGAAGGGGCAGCTGAACGCGAACGGGCTGTTTTTCAACACCACCCAGAGCGCGAGCACGATGGTCTATGTGAACCGGTACGGCAAGCTGAACAACTGGGGCCCGGCGAAGGGCGGGACCTTCCACGGGCTGGTGTACGTGCACCCCCAGAACCGGGAGGAGCAGGTGTTTGCCGGCGGGCGCATTGAGGGCGCGGTGCTGCTCAAGGGCGGCAAGAAGATGTACACACCCACCGGCGGCTCTATGACTATCGCCAAGAACGACAAGGTGTTGGAGGCTTTCGGGAGCATGCTTAAAAAGCCCAACGGCCAGCTGGCCAACGAGGGCGTCCCCTCCGGCGGCGGCGAGATCTACGAGACGCAGCTGACCGAACCGGCCGGCGGCATCGATTTTCAGGTTTTCGGCTACTACTTCTACTGACCGCTTAAAGGGGGCGGGGCCGCCCGCCCCCCTCTTTTATCCAAAAAACAGTACCCGCCACCGTGCGCACGTTGTATATTCATTAAAGAGACGGTTAAATATTGCGCCCGGCAGCTGCTTTGGCAACTGCGCGACAGCCGTAATGCCGCCCGAGCGGCTGCCGGGTACAATATTTAACCGCGGGATCTTACAGAGGTACAGGGTTTATTCGTGTAACATTCTCATAAAAGGGGAAGATATGAGTTTCGACGACCATGAGAGGTTTGTGGCGAAAAACCGTTCGCTCGCCGCCGCGGAAGACATGAACCGCCGCGACGAGGCTATGGAGAAGAAGGGCCACTCCTACCTCCGGGAGCAGAAAGAGAGCTCCTGCTTCAACTGCAAGATGAAGAACACCTGCCGCGAGTTCGGCGCGCGCCGCAGCGGCGGGACGACCGGCGTGGTCTCCTTCGGCGGCGATGAACGGCTGATTTGCGACAAGTACGAACCCGCCGAAAAACAGCAGAAAGCCATGACCGACAAGCAGGTCAAGTCGCTCCTCAAAAATATAAAGAAAGGGTACTGACAAGCGTGGAAAACTCACCGCTCGAACTTTACGAGACCGCGTACCGCCTCCACTACACCGACAACCGGATCCCGGAGGCGCTCAAGTACTACGACGCGATCATAAGGGAGTTCCCCAACTCCAACGAGTGCGGCTACTCGGTCATACAGATCAACAAGATCAAGGCCAACAGCGCCGCGGCGGCGATCGCGCCTAAGAAGAAGGGCGGCGCGCTTACCATTATCTCTTTTTTGCTCTGCCTGTTTATCATAGGCGCGTTGGGCGCCGGGGCCTACCTTGCCCATGAACGCGTGCTGCCGCAGGTCGAGCGGGCGCAAAAACGCGAAAATCTGGCAATACGGGCCCTAAGCAAGATGATCGACGGCAAGAACGAGGAGGCGCTGCTGATCCTCGACCAGCTCAAGGAACTGTCCGACACCGCCGACATCACGCCGTACGAGCTCTCCGCCCAGATATACAGCCGCGGCGGGTCCATCCCCCAGGCGCGCGCCGAGTACGAGGCGTTCTACAGGATGAACCCCGGGATGCAGACCGAACCCCTCGAGGAGCTCGTCCCCGAACCTTTGCCGGCGGCGAGGGCTAAAAAGTAATGGCGCACAGCGTAACGGACGCGCAGAGGGCAATAGAGGCCCGGGTCGAAGACGGCAGCGTGCTGAACCGCGAGGGCCAGTGGGTCCACATGTTCGAGCAGCTCACAATCGAGCAGCGCGTCATAGAAGAGCTGTCCGCGGGCAAGGTAAACGTAAACGGCGCATGGATCCGCATCGTAGACGCCAAAAAATGGGCGGGCGCACCCAGAAACCCGGGGGCTGTGGCAGCGGCAAACCACTCCCCAAGCGTGCCCATCCCGCTGGCCGCCGCGCCGGTGCCAGCGCCCGCGCCAATAGCCCAAATACCAATCTCCCAAACCCCGCTTACCCCCGGCATGGCAACATCGGTGTTCGAGGCGGAAGACAACATGCTCGAAACCATCGCCATGGACGCGTCGGTAATCAAACAGATCGCCGTCATGGGCGGTGCGCCCGCAGGCATCAATACCGCACCCGCCGTACCGCTTGTAAGAGGCGCAAACAGCAACTTCGGCCTCTACAACTACAACGCCGGCGAAACCGACACCTTCGACGCCGGCCTCGCAGCCTCCGGCGCCGCGCCCCACGCGTCCGGCGAAGACTTCAGGATTCACGACGATATGTGCGAGACCACCATGATGACGTTCGACAACCACCCGCCAGCCGGAAAACAGGGCTGACGCCATGCAAGGCGCGAAACTCGCCGCAACCGCAATTCTGCTGCTGCTCTTCGCCGCGGCATTAAACGCCAATTTGCCGGACGGGTACTACCAGATCACTAACCTGACCTACGTACAGGACGACGACGGCAAACAGCGCTGCTTCAACAACGCCGGCCTCTATATCTACGCAAACGGCAAAAAGATAAAAATCGCCGGCGCCTTCCGCGGCTACCCCATATCGCGGACCCTGACAGTCGAAAGGACTATCAGCGACACGCTGGTGCTCAAAGACGCCGGCAACGCATCCGCCACCTACAAATTTCGCATCCGCAGCAACACGGTAACGGGCCGCCACCGCATAGGCTTCGACGACGGGTCGTCACACGTAATAGACGCCAAAGCCACTATACGGAAATTGAATCAGAGCGAGGTTGACAGGCTAGTGGAAATTTTGAATTTTTGATCCGCCCGCCTCGCCCGGATTGCAGTATACGGCGGGATTTTTTCTCAACCGCCTTGACATTCCTACTGCGGTGATGTAAATTTATGGTATGGACAGGCGGACTGCGGGGGGACGCTTTTGGCGGGTTTTGTTGACCGGATTGTTGGAGAGATTATATAATGGTGTTGGAAATAATGACAATTACGCCCACAATGCCGGGATTGCGGCAAAATTCCCATTTGCCCTGCATATCAACAATTTAAATAAAAGGATGGTGCATTATGAGAGTATCTGTTCGTAAGGTTGCGGTATTGGCTGCGGCGCTGGCGTTGTCGGCGGTGGTTGCGGCGGGGTGCGATGGGGATAATAATTCGGGCGGTTCCGATAATCCGGGAGGTACCGACCATACGCACAGTTGGGGCGATTGGAGCGTAACAACGCAGGCTACTTGTAATGCGCCCGGCTTGGAAATAAGATACTGTACACTTGATAACACCCATAGCGAAACCAAGACGACAGCGCAGTTGACAGATACGGAGTGCAGCGGAGGCAGCGGTAGTGTAACGATAGACGGTCAAAGTTATCACACAGTAAAAATCGGTAATTTGACGTGGATGGCTGAAAACCTTAACCGCGTAACAAGCAGCAGTTGGTGTTATGATGATGATAATTCCAACTGTACGAAATATGGCCGGTTGTATACTTGGGATGCTGCAATGACGGCTTGTCCGTCCGGATGGCGGTTGCCTGATACAGCTAATTGGAGAAGACTGGTAGAAGTTGCCGGTGGCCGTAGTGTCGCTGGCAGTAAGTTGAAATCAACAAGTGGTTGGAACGATAGGGGAGATGGAACGAGTGGCAACGGTACGGACGAATTCGGCTTTTCGGCTCTGCCGGGCGGCGCCCGCGACAGCGACGGCACCTTCGCCCTCGCCGGTGTGACCGGCAACTGGTGGAGCGCCACGGAGGGCGGGTTGATCGCCACGGAGAGCGAGAACCGCTTAGCGTGGAGCAGGCTCATGCGTAGCACCAGCGACTCCGAGAACGAGGGCCCCAGCGGCAAGCACCTCGGTTTTTCGGTGAGGTGCGTGCGTTAGGACTGTACTGGGGAGGCCGGTAATCCGGTCTCCCCTTTATTTTTGGGGATCATGTGATAAATGCCAATTTTCACCAATAATGCCTGTAGGGGCGACCGTCCCCGGTCGCCCGCCAACGCATAAATTACAATATCCCGCAAAATACACCAACAATCCCACGTAGGGCGTTGCGGGCCGTTCAGATGGTATTCAGGTCGAACCAGTCCTTGATGACCCAGAGTTTGTCCCCCGTTTTCCGGTCGGTTTCCCGTTCGAGGAGGAAGACCTGCATTTGCCCGTCTTTTTGGGTGCAGTAGAGGGTGTCGCGGAAGGAGATGCAGAGTTCGCCGGCGGTAATTTTTACTTCTACGCGGGTTGTGTCGAAGCCGTCGCTTACGGTGTAGCGGAAGTCGCGTTCGTCTATTATGGGGTATTCGTTGAACTCTATTGCATCGGCCATGTTGAACAGGCGGCGGTGTTTGGCGAGTTCGCTTTCGTGTCCCCAGTAGTGGTAGGAGCCGGGTTTTACGTAGTAGTATTCGGCCTCTTCGATTCTGGTGATTGTGGCGTCGGTGGGGTGCATTGCGGCGTAGGCGTCGGAGTAGTCGGGTGAGATGAAGAAGCGGTATGTGCCGTTTTTCGGGAGCAGTTCGGTGAAGAGGTCGATCCGTTTGTCTTCGTATGCGCGGAAGAGGTGTTCTATTGTTCCGCGCGGGGTAGAGCGGATGTTCGGCCCCTCTTCGGGCAGTCCGGTGGGCGGCAGGAAGAGGTCGCATGAGACGGCGAGGAGTGTTAGCAGCATGGCTGCCGCGAGCGCCGCCGCCGCGGTTCCGTGGTTAGGGTTCGAAGAATGGCGCGCCATCGGGCGTATCCTTCCAGTAGCTTATTCTGTAGCCGTCCCCCGATATTGATATGCGGAAGTCGGCGGCGCCCTTGTAGGTCAGGACGCCGTTTTGGTGGATGTTGTACGGTACGCCGTTGAGGTAGTGTACGCTGCCCTCGCGCCAGCTGCCGCCGGCCCTGTTTACTAACCACTCGACGCGCAGGGTGCGGGGCGAGCCGGAGCGCAGGGCGTCGAGCATGCGTATAACCTCCTTGCCGTGGATTGAGTACAGCTGGTAGCAGTGGAACTCGGCGTTGTCGGTAAAATAGCTGCCGTAGTCTATGCCGGGCTGGATCTCTGGGAAGACGCCTCTTATGATGTCGGCCATGTTTAGCGGGTCGTCGATCTCCCCGCTGTCGAGGGGCGGCTCGGGGATCTTCATGTCGAATATCCCGCACCCGCAGAGGGCGAATGTCAGTATCAGGGCCATAGTAAGAGACAGGCGCAGGACTGGCCGCCTCCGGCCGCCCGCACCGTTTATATCTGCGATTATACCCGTCCGTCTCATCAGAACCCGCCCTCCGCCTGCAATCTGAAGTCCCAGTACCCCAGCGCCGAGTTTCCGGTAACGAACGTGCGGCTGAGGTGCGCCGACAGTTCGGCGCGTTCCCCGACCGTCACCGCCGCGTTTACGTACGGCTTGATCGAGTATCCGTCCCCTTTTGCTAAAATATAATTTCCGCCGCTGAAGTTCCGGTCGCGGGCGGATGTAATCGCGTTCCCCGCCTCTATGACCGCCCACGCGGGGGTGAGGCGGACGGAGGCGTCTACGGTGTAGTAGACCGACTTGCTTGAGACGGCGTAGTAGCCGGTCCGCGCCGAGCTGTCTTCCGCGAGGGCCTCGTCCATGTACTCGCGTCCGTACCAGAAGCCGTAGTCGGAGAGCTTGATGTTCCACTTGCCGCTTATTCCTATAAGCGGTGTTGTCTGCCAGTCCGCCGCGAGCGCGGAGTTTATGGCGCGGGAATAGCGGGGCCGCTGCAGCGCCTTCTGGTGGAACGCCGGGAAGTGGAACGACCCGCGCTTGGCCTCCGCCGAGAGCGCCTCGGATATGAAGAGCTCGCTTGCGGGGGCCCACTCCGCGGCGATCCCGAGGCGCTGGGTGTTGTCGGTGCGGTTGCTGCTGCTCTTGGCCTGCTTGAGGAAGACGAGATCGTAGTCGACAAGCTCGCCGAAGACTTCGGTCCGCAGCGTGCTGTCGCGCCTGTACTCGAGCGCGAGCCGCTGGGATTGCGTGCGGCGGTCGCTGTCGTCGCTGTTTGTTACCGTTTCGCCCCGGCGGATGTAGGAGTTCGGGTACTCGGTGAGTATGCGCGCGAGGGAGAAGTCGTACTTGAGCCGGTACGCCTCCGACATTTTGAGCGTGATCCGGTGGGTGGTGCGCGGGTCGAACGCCGAGTAGTCCCACAGGTTGACCTCTAAGCTGTCGCGGTTGCTCTCCGTCTCCACGGCGGCCATTTCCTTGCCGAAGAGCTTGTTGTGCCCGCGCCACTCAAACGCCAGCGTGCCGCTGTAGTAGAGCCCCGCGGCGCTGTCTGTGGATATGGCCCCCGAGAGCGTCTGGCGGATGGTGGTTTCATCGCGCCGCCGCGCGTCGTTCAGGAACTCTAATGTATTCTGGCTTACGGCATAGTAGGCCGACGGTGTAATGACGTATATGGGCCCGAACTTGTAGCCCATCATCGCGGTGGCCGTGTGCTCTATGCGCCACGGCGTCTCGGTGAAGAGGGCGGCCCGGCTGTCGGCGCTGCCTTCGAGGTACCCCTCCCGGCCGTTGAAGAGCGAGAAGTCGCCGTAGGCGAAGAGGCTGTCCCGCCCGCCGATCTGCACCGCGCCGAGCGCGGAACTTGTGACGGATGCCATGCTGGAGTTTTCGATCTGGCGGCCCAGGCCGTCGGCGTATAAGTATACAGGCGCGAACGGCAGCTGCTCGTCCCACGACCCCACCGTAAACGCGCCGTACGCGCCCACGCTGCTGCGGTACGACCCGATTGTAAACGGCCCGGCCAGCGAGTCCACCCGCCGCCCGGAGAGGCCCGCCCGCAGATGTACGGGGACCCCAACAACCTTGAACCCCGCCGTGGGGCCGATGTCGACGGTGGCCAGCGCGTTGTTGCCGGAGCGGTCGTTTGAGTACTGCGCGATGGGTGTCCAGTCGAGGCCGGGGGTGACCCACGTGTATTTTTCTAATGGATAAGTGAACGACCCCGACGCGTTGACGTAGTGCCGGGTGTTCTCGAACCGGTCGCGCCGCAGCTCGTACCACAGCCCCTGCTCCACCGAGACCTTGCCGAAAGTGCTGGAGTAGGCAAAGTTGTTTATGCCGGTGTACGATTTGTCAAATACGGCATGGTCGACGGCTGCGTTGAACGTTTTGTGGCCGGCGGCTGCGGAATCTGCGCCGTCCGCGGCGTTAGAATCAGCGTCAATCCCGCCATCCTCACCCGCCTCTTCGCTGATTCGGGGGAACGTAAGTTCCGGCGGGAAGTGCTGCGCGGCGGCGTTTAATGCGGTTAAGACAATTGTTGTCAATACAAATATAAATATTCGCAAGTATGTCAACCGGGATGTTTTTAGCGGCGGGGCTTGATGGTGATAATGACTCATTGCCCACCCGCGATCCGGTAAAAATCCAGCCATTCGCCCACCCCCAGGTCCTCCGGCCGTACCGCCGCATCAATCCCCATCCCCGCCAGAATATCCCCGTAAAACTCCTTCTCCCGCCCAAGCTTAAGCGACATAACCTTGGCCAGCTGCTTGCGCCTCATGGAAAACCCGCTGTCCACAAACGAGAAAAAACCCTCCCACCTGCCCCGCTCCAGCTTCGCATCCACGCCTTTGTCAACAACAATCTGAAATACCGACGAGTCGACATTGGGCCGGGGGAAAAACGCCCCGGGTGGGACGTTAAAAAGCAGCTTCGCCTCCCCGAAGAACTGGCAAAAGATCGACAGCCACCCGTTCTGCCTGCTGTGCGGCGCCGACACGATCCGCATTGCCACCTCCCTCTGCACCATGAACGTGCAGGAGAGTACCCGCGGCGCGTACAGGAGCGTTTTTTTGATGATCATCGCCCCGATGTTGTACGGCAGGTTCCCGGCAACATGCAGCGGGAACCCCGCCTTACCGAAGTCGAACCCCATAACATCTTCGTGATGGAGCGTATACTCCCCGTTCCCCAGTTTCTCCTTTAGCGCCCCGAGAGCGTCCCCGTCAACCTCCACGAGGTGCATCCCCGGGAACCTCTCGAGCAGGTGCAAGCTCAGCGCCCCGCGCCCCGGCCCGACCTCCAGCACCCCCTCGCCCGGCGCGGCGGGCACGGCTGCGGCGATCCTCGACGCGTACGCGGGAGCGGTCAGAAAGTGCTGTCCAAGGTACTTTTTAGGGCCCATCGTCCACCGGTCGACTGCGCAAAAATCAAAATCTTTGCATAATATAGGGTATAAGTGTTATTTTTGATACAGAGTACCAAATATAATAAATTAATTCACCGCCGCGCGATAACCGAAGAATATTCGTTTAAATCGCGTACAACAGGAAAGGTCTGACCATGAGAAACAGGATTGCCGTAGCCGTCCTCACCGCCGCCCTGCTGGCCCTCGCCGGCTGCGCCCCCACCATCCGCATGCAGGTAGAGCGCCCGCCCAACTGGAACACGTCGGGCATCAAGCGCATAGCCGTCATGCCCTTCGAGCACGACCGCTCCCGCGACCAGGAGCACATAGCCCGCTTCCTCACGGCAAGCGCGACCACAGCCGTCACCCAGACCGGGCAGTTCACCCTGGTCTCCGACAGCGAAATACAGCGGCTGCAGTATAGGCGAGAAAGCATAGAGAACCACGTAGACGCCCTCTTCTCAGGCAAAATACTCGACATCCAGTACCGCGACAGCTCCTACATCACCCAGGTCTACGACCCCGATACCAAACAGACGTACGAGACCACCGCCTACGACCGGGAGGTGACGCTCACCGTGACCTACTCCCTCGAGCGGGCGCGCGACGGGAGCGTTGTGGGCACCGCGACCAGAACCGCCCGCGCCGCCGATACCCAGAAAGACTACAACTACCTCAAGGCCGTCCCGCAGCTCCTCCAGCAGTGCCGCGTGCTGGCCGGCCTCCCGCGCGACCTCGCGCCGTACACAGTCGTCGAAACGCGCACGCTCATGACCGAAAAGACAAAAGACAAGGCCCTAAAGGAGAAAATGAAAAACGCGGCAGCCCACGTAAGCGGGCAAAACTACAAAACCGCGCTCAACTCCTACATGGCAATCTACGGCGAGTACGGCACCTTCGCCGCAATCTACAACGCAAGCATAATGCAGGAAGCCCTCGGCGACACCCGCGCCGCGATAGACCTCATGAGCCAGGCCTCGACCGAGACCGGGAACCCGCAGGCCAGAAACGAACTGGCCCGCCTCACCAAACGCTTGCAGGAACAGGAAACGGTAGACACCGACTACAAGGAAACCGTCAGGCAGATCGACAGGGCGATTGCGCACGCGTCAGGCGAAGCCATGAAAATCCTCCCGCCGGGCGCGAGGGTCTGGATCGTCAACAACGAAAAAAGCGAACGCGCCCTCGCAAGTTCGGTAGCCGACGGCGTAACGTCCGCGCTAATTAAGAAAAGCGTAATAATCGTAGACCGCGAAAACTCCGAACTCATTGAACGCGAGTTTTTGCAGCAAATGTCGGGCGGCGTAAGCGACACCGACATCCTCAGCGCCGGCAACCAGGCCGGCGCCAACATAATAATAATAATAGCCATCACCGGTACCGGCAGCATGAGGCGGTTACAGATGAGAATATTAGACGTGGAAAAAGGCGTCCCGATACTGCAAAGCGACGCCGGGGGGAGCTGGGATTTGTAGGGAGATGGGTTTGAATCATAAAACCCACCTGCGGAGTAATCAATAGTTGCATTGCAAGTTTTATTTATAAAATAAAATTTATACATAGAACTGTCTGGCAGAAAGTATATTTTTAAGGAAAGAGGTAATTGGTTACTGTAACACGTGCAATAAACAATACACGTGGAGGGATTATGTTAGAATATGTGGTTAGCCGAACCGATGCATTTATATCTTCAAAACCGAAAGCGCACCGAAAGTCTTTTGGCCAATTTTTTACGTCTGCGGCAACGGCTCGTTTTATGGCGGGGCTATTCACCATTCCGGCGAAAAATACTCTAAAATTACTTGACCCGGGTGCGGGGTCAGGCATACTTTCAGCCGCAGTGATTGAAATGGTTGGACAGCAATATCCCCATGTAGAAAAAATAGAACTGACTTGTTATGAAACGAACCCGGATGTTCTTCCGTTGCTGGAAGCAAACATTGAATATATAAATGATCGGTCAAAAATAAAAATAGCGGCGACAATTGTTAAGGATGATTACCTGCTGTCTCAATCAAATGATTTTTCCGGAACACTTATGGCATCGCCAATTTCAGCGAAATATGATTTGATAATCGGCAACCCGCCGTATTTCAAACTTGCAAAAGGGGCACCGGAGGCTGTTTCCATGCCCGAAGTCTGTCATGGTGCGCCGAATATCTATTTTTTATTTGCGGCAATGAGCCTTTTTAATTTGCGCGATGGCGGTGAAATGGTGTATATAATTCCCCGCTCATGGACATCCGGCGCGTATTTTTCCCATTTCCGAAACTATCTTCTGGGGAATGGCCGGTTAGCAGGTCTTCATATATTCACAAGCCGCAAAAAAGTTTTTGACAAAGAAGATGTTTTGCAGGAAACAATAATTATGAACATACGGAAGACAAAAGTAACGCCGCCTGCCGTGAGGATTACGTCATCAGCGGATTCCGGCAACTTTGCTGACATAACGGAGCTATTGGTACCATACGATACTGTTGTATCAGGCACAGAACGATATGTTCACCTCGTCACCTCGCTGGATGATGTTAATGTGCTTAATAAGGTTAACGGCTTCGAAAAATCACTGCCGTCTATGGGCATGAAGATGAAGACAGGGTTGACAGTAGATTTTCGGAATCGCGGCCTTCTTCGTAATACATCTGGAGACCATACTGTACCGTTGTTCTATTCACAGCATATTCGGGATGGACGTGTAGTTTTCCCTATAGGAAAAGAAAATGAATATATATCAGACGAACTTAGCAGTATGGTACAACTCAACCGAAATTACCTTTTTGTTAAACGGTTTACTGCAAAGGAAGAGCGGCGGCGTTTGCAGTGTGCTATTTATCTTGCGGACCGCTATCCAAACTATAAGAAAATCAGTACGCAGAACAAAATTAATTTTGTTGACACCACAGACGGTTCGTGTATGAGCGAAAAACTCGTTTACGGTCTTTATGTGGTTTTTAACTCAACGCTGTATGATATGTATTACCGCATTCTTAACGGCTCAACACAGGTCAACGCAACGGAAATGAACTCAATACCCGTTCCGGATCGTACCACCTTGGAAAATTTAGGGGTAAAACTAATGAAGTGCGGACGCTATACTACGGCAGACTGTGATGACTTCTTGAAAGAAGCCATATATGTCTAAAAAAGATCAGGCGCGGAAGATACTCGCATTACTTAATATGCCAACAGCTCAACAAAGTGATATTTGCTGTTACGCCTTGTTGGCCATGGCTGCAATTAAAAAGTCAGCAAAATGGTCTGATGCAACAAATGAGTGGATTCGTATTCACGATATTATACAGTTTACTAAAACTGCATACGGTATTGCTTATGCGGAAAACAGCCGGGAGACTTTTCGGAAACAAGCAATGCACCACTTCAGAAATGCCGCTATTATAGAGGACAACGGCCAGGCAACAAATTCTCCCAATTATCGTTATAGGATAACAGACGAATTTTTATCTCTATTGAGAACCTTTGGAAATAGTGAATGGACAACAATGCTAAAAATGTTCGGTGAAACCCACCAATCGCTTGTTGAGCTGTATGCCTCAAAAAAAGAAATGACAAAAATGCCGGTGTGCATTAACGGAGAAGAGTTAATGTTTTCTACCGGTAAGCACAATGAACTGCAAAAAGCAATTATAGAAGAGTTCGCACCGCGCTTCGCGCCATACTCTGCATGTTTGTATGTCGGTGATACTGCGGAAAAAAGCCTCTACAAGAACTCTGAGGTATTACAACGCCTTGGCTTTTCAATTACACTTCACGACAAAATGCCGGATATTGTCCTTTATCGCCAGGAAAAAGAATGGCTCTATTTCATAGAAGCAGTTACCAGCGTGGGGGCAATTGACGCTAAGCGGATTATCGAAATTGAGGCAATGACAAAACAGGTCAAAGCGGGAAAAATATATGTAACAGCTTTCCTTGACTTTAAAACATTTAAAACTTTTTCAGAATCATTGGCGTGGGAAACAGAAGTATGGATAGCAGATATTCCAAACCACATGATTCATATGAACGGGGATAAGTTTATGGGGCCGCGTTAAGAGATATTTTGTAGATTTTTAGTATTGACTCGGTGGAATGCTGCAAACGGCGTATAATATAAATCGTGTAACAATAATACGGTACGGCTTTACGGTCAAGGATACCGGCGAGGCGGTGTGTGTGTGTGGCCGAGTTGATGGAGAGGTATCGGGGGTTGGTGGGGGAGAAAAATAATGGTTTTTACTTTTTTAAAAAAAGGAGCGAAATAATATGAATGACACTCAAAAAGATTGTCCTATTTGTGGTTGTAGTTCAACATGTGAACGATATTTTAATGATGGTTTCCGTTCGTGCGTGATTTATAACTGCGATACCTGTGGGAAATATGCCTGTTACGCCCCAGATGAGAGAATGAAAGTTGATAAAAATAAACTTGCACCATATTTATTTTATAATAGTTGGATAATCAATGATCAGAATAAATATTTCTTTGTCGGTACCAAAGAACAATTTAACGTCGCACAAAAAGAACTTACCAATGCTATCTTATTAACTAACGAAGAAGTCGATATATGGTACCCACAAACATTTAGCGAAAAAATAGATAAAATCCTTTTAGGATTATCGGAGGTGCTTGATGATTATGGAGAGTATATTAAATTACCACGGGAGAAAGCGTTAAGCGCTTTTTTCATAAAAAGATATTGCCCTGATGATTCAAATACACCAAAAGAAGATACGACGACATCACTTAGATTTATTTATAAATATATGTTAGATTATGGTCTCATTGAAAAATTTGCGGACGGGTATGAAACCATAAGAATATTGCCCGATGGCTTCAAAAGAATTGATGAATTTCAGAAAAACAAATCAAATAGCAAAAATGTGTTTGTTGCAATGTCGTTTGATGAAAATATGAAAAATATACGGAGTGCTATTCGCGAAACAATCACAAAAACAGGTTACATTCCAAGGATCATGGATGAGATTGAACACAACAATCAGATTGTTCCAGAAATGCTACATGAGATAAGACAAAGTAAATTTATTATTGCAGAATTCACAAATCACAATAATGGAGCATATTATGAAGCCGGTTACGCCGCTGGTTTAGGAAAAGAGGTAATACATGTTTGCCAAAAAGGTATTTTTGGAGAAAAAGGCCATTTTGATATAAAACAAAAAGCTACTATTTTGTGGGAAACGGAAGTGGACCTTGTAGAAAAACTATGTAAGCGTATTGAAGCGACTATTGTATAGATAGCCTTACACACTTGATAATGAGTTGGTGATTTAAAAGTAGGTCTTATATTTAGACCTCATATCCAATTTTTTCATTACTATTAGAGAATGAGGTATATTTGCACAGATATTCAATAGATTTTTTAAGTTCTTCCATATCAATATTATGTTTTTCCACATCATTTGGACTTAATACTATTGTCAACTTATCAGAAAATGTAGATTCCGAGCATGCAGCAATAAATGATTTAACAATTTCTCTAATAATTTCTTCTCTCGTTTGCGGTAATCTTGCGAATC
The DNA here is from genome assembly GCA_009786575.1 of Chitinispirillia bacterium. Taxonomy (GTDB): domain Bacteria; phylum Fibrobacterota; class Chitinivibrionia; order Chitinivibrionales; family Chitinispirillaceae; genus GUT77. The sequence continues at coordinate 35,603 of WQRV01000007.1, forward strand.
CGGTTCCAAGAACAGGAATTAACAAATTTTCTTTAAGTCCCTTTTTACTTATAAAAAACCAAATTTCTGCGAGTGTCTTTTTTAAATCATCATAGGTTCCTTTTGCCACTCCGTGTTCATTAATATTTGCAATAGCAACTATATATACAGTTCTGTTTGCAGGATTAAGTTTTACAATAGTACCTATTGGATATTTTTTGTTTTTTCCTATCCTATCTCCATGTAAGGTCTCAAATTGAATGCCTTGTAGGCCAAGATAGATTTCTTTATCAAGCTGTATTTCATTTCCATAATAAAATTTCTTAGTAAATTGTCCCTGTATACTTTTCTCAGAAATTAGATTTTGTGAAAGATGGGTATCGAATGTCGTATTTGTACCTATTATTAAAGAACCGTTTTGCTTAAATAAATCTCCGATGACTATTTCAATTGAAGTATCTCGATTATCTAGCTTACATTCGAATGTTAATTTCGGCCATTTATATATTATTGCAATCAGCAATCCAATAATTAATAATAAAAACCAATGTTCTTGAGTGAATAGTATGAATGGTGTAGCTTCTCCAAACATAAAAGCAGAGAATTCAATAATGAGCCAAAATGAACCGAGCACACTTAAAAATACAGGTGCAAGGTTTTTAATAATTATTTTGACTTTAAAACAATGTCGTAATTGGAAAATAATAAGGTTAAACATCACAAGCCCAACCCACGGTAAACATTGTCATTAAAATAATATGGCCCTGTTTTACCTTGATTCGTATAACTTTCGTGTGAGTTAAGCCAGTTCTCTAACGCGTATTGCATGATTTTTGCGTTAAAACTGATATGTACTACCAATTTATCACTAAGTATCGGTGGGCATCGATCTGTGTCTATTGCCCTTTTACCATTTAAGTTTACAGCAACTATTGGAAGATTCCGTGCCAGAGCTTGTTCTATTTCCCATCTAACAAATTTATAGAGGTATCGAGTTCTTTCACCTACCAACAACACAAATATTTTTGTGCTTCTAAGGCGCTCCATTAGCTGATTTTTTATCGATTGTTCCATGCTTGTGTCTCTAGCATAATTTAAGTCATGGGCATCATAAAAATTGAATGACATATCATCATTTTGTTTCCAAGCCTGCATTAATCTGTAATAATGTATATCAGTATCACCGTCAAAGGAAACAAAAATTTTGTTTTTGTAACTCATAATAACAACCTCCAAATATAATAATATAGAAATAAAGGTATTAAAATTATTAATACCTACCTTTTTTCACAACATATAATACGAATATAGATTATGTTTATGGGAAAAGCAAATTTTTTTTGAAAAATATCTCGAATAACATTTTACAAACATATAGCGTACGAATGGCGCAGGTTTGCTACGACAGATGTCCATTACGTAATTGTAGGCCCGTTCCATCAAATGCGGTTCTATTGTGGGGTATCGACGTTCCGGCAGAGGAAGGTGGGGCGAGCTGCGGTGTCTCAGCCACAATGCGCGAAGGCGGTATCAATGGAGGGTACGACCGGCATGCAAGTGATTATAAAGCAATGAGTTACGGCAATATCGCGCTTACAGGTAAAACAAAAACAGGTTCCCCTTGATTTTTTTACGGATTTATATTATATTTATACTGTAGAATGATTTACACGTACCGATCCAAGGGACGTATTATGAAAACGGTTCCGCCCAAAAAATAAATATGGAAAGGGTATTTGTTTGCACAGAGCAACATTGTGGAAGAAGATTGAATTAATGTTTCACTAAACAAAGGAGGTACGCGCAATGAAAGTGGCATCGGCTGATTTTATAAAGAGTCCTGCACTTTATTTGGGACGGGTTGGTACCGAGCCGGTGACTATCACGGAAGAGGGGCGTGAGGTTGCCGTTTTGACCAAGCCGCGCGGTACGCCGATTACGGACAGTCTGTTAGGTTTGCTCAAAGGCGAGGATATAGAGAGCGTTGATGCTATTAAGGATATGAGGCTGGGGGTATGAAAACTGTTTTTGTAGATACCAATGTTATCTTGGATGTTCTGTTGCAGAGAGGTGCTTTTTGGCAAGATGCTATGAAAGTATTTACGCTTGCGGAGCTTGGGGAGTTTCGCGCCTGTGTTTCGGCGTCGAGTATAACGGATATTTTTTATGTGGCAAAGAAAAAGCTAACAACGCCTGTAGCGCGGGCCGCGATAGATAAGTTACTTTATCTGTTTGAGGTGGTAAGCGTTGATATTAATGATTTGCGCAGTGCGTTGGCGCTTCCAATTGACGATATGGAAGACGCGTTGCAGGTATGGTGTGCACAAAAGGTCAAGGCAGATGCGTTGATTACCCGTGATGTTGGCGATTTCCAAGACATTGGTATTGCTGTGATAACTCCGGCGGACTATCAGTCATAAAGCCATTATCTTCAACCCAATTTTTGAGTGCCTCCCCCACGGCAGGTCCTCGAGTTCCATCAGGTGCGGTTCTATTGAGGTATCGATGTTCCGGCAGAGAGAGGTAAAATTATTTGCGCTGTCCCGTTCCAAAAAAATTGACTTAATTTTGAACGCATTCCGGCCCCGGGACGTCTCTGCCTGAGTATTCCGCCATGGCCGTGTCGAAGTCCTTTACGATGCCTGCGTCTATGAATCCTTTTGCGGCCATGTCCTGGAGTATCGGCATGGTGTCGGCGTGGGTGCGGCCGGGGTGGTAGGGGCGGTCTTCGCAGACGGCTTGATATATGTCGGTGCAGGCGAGGAGGCGGGATACGAAGTCCAGTTCTTGCGCGCCTTTCCCGAACCAGTATCCGGTGCCGTCTAATTTCTCGTGGTGGTTTGAGGCCCAGCCGCAGACGTCTTCGAATCCGGTTATGCCGCTCAGGATATCGTAGGTGCCCTTTACGTGGGCCTTTATGGTGTTGAACTCTTCGGGGGTGAGCTTGCCGGGTTTGTCGAGTATCTCGTTTGGAGTGGCTAATTTCCCGAGGTCGTGCATTGCCGCGGCGAGGTAGGTTTTCGTGCGCGTTGCGGGGTCGAAGTTGTAATAGCCGCCCATCAGCCAGGCCCTGTTGGCGATTTGGAC
>WQRV01000008.1 GCA_009786575.1 Chitinispirillia bacterium
TTGGCCATGCCTTGGGCATTGCCTTGGACCATACCTTGAGCCATACCCTCGGCCATACCTTCGGCCCTGCCCTCCTTCTTCGCCGCCCTCAGCCTCACCCTATCGTCCATCTCCGCCAGCATGAGCAGCTCGTACTCGCGGCGGGTTTTCGGGTCCAGTTCGGAGTAGGCCTTCATTATGCCGGCGGCTTTTTTCAGTTCGGGGCTCATTTCCGCTATCATGTCTAACTCCTCCTTGGTTTCGGCGTTTAACAGTTTAAGGCAGCGCCATAGACCGCTGCCATCGTTCTCTTTCGGTAATTTGGCTAATTCCAGCGTGTGGACCTCAATCAGGTCCGTGTGTATTTTATGTAATATAGATTATGGCGGAGGGATAAATGCCAATTTGGTGTAATCCCAGTATTGTAGAGACGCAATGCATTGCGTCTCTACGGTGGGATATGCGATAAATTATTATTTATCAGTGTGCTGCTGTTGATTGTCTGAACCATGATTTGCCTGATTAAAGGATTAACATGATTGCCTGCGGCGAGCCCTTCGGGGTTAAACGTCAAAAGATAACGTCAAAATCATCAATAATCCGGGTTTTGATGTTGATTTTTAATCAAGGAAATCATTTAATCAGGTAAATCAAGGTTCAGACAAAAAAGGCGGATTGTACGCCAAATGGCAATTCCCACCGATAATGCCCGTAGGGGCGACCGCCCCCGGCCGCCCGCCGGAATTGCGATATTGCGTTTGATTTAACGTATACCGCAATCCGTACGGCCGCCCCTACGGGCATTATCGGTGAAAATTGCCTCACAGAATTTACAGTCCCGGAGATGTACCAAGTCTTAAAGGTGTCCCGCAACGGCTTTTACGCGTGGAACAAGCGTAAAAAAAATTGCGGGAATAATGCCGCCCTATACCCTACCCATTAATCTGCCATAAGACTAAACGGCAGTTCAAGTTCAATCTTAATGGGCCAATATGTAACAGTTTCAACAAACTTAGTTATCATAGCGCACTGAGCGTCTATAATCAATTTCATATCCCCAATAGGTATTCTGACTCCCGCCCCCGCCGACAACGCTACCGCCGCAAAACTTATCTTCTCATCCTTATCAAAGTCGCTTCCTCCGAGAAATCCCCCAAAACCCATTGTCGCCGAAATGTACGGGTACGGAAATGCCGGGGCGGAAAATCTTACGGAAAAACCCAATCGCAAGTAAAGCGTCGCCATGTACACATCGTCAGGCCGTTCACCATAGGCTTTGTCATAGTCAAAGCCAAGTATACCCACATCTGCTAACCACCCAAATTCGCCAATCCCCTCGGGGTTTGTCCATATTTCACTTACTCCTATAAAATAGCCCGGTTTCCAATAATCGCTGAACATCTTCGGCGACAAGGGGCTGAGATACCCCGCCGAGAACGATGTCCGCCGTTCCGAATCCTGAGCATATGCCGGTGCAATAATACCGACACACATTACACAAACAACTAACAATACCGTACAGCGTTTCATAAATACCGTTCCTTTCTTTTATGGTTATATCTAAAAATAAAACAAAAAACACTCCCGCCCGGCCTTTTCGGGCCGGGGGAGAGGGGTTTATAGGCATTTTTCCAACTCGTAGTCTTTGTCGCTATTTGGATCGTAGCGAGGATTTGGTCTTCCGCAGGGATCGCTCGGTAGAGCGTCCCGAACACAACGGACTTTGCATAGCCAAAAGTTATATTCTTTTATATTTTCCGAGGTAAAACCGGTTCTTGTGCTGATGTAGCCATCTTTCATGCCATCAGTTGAAGCATGTATGCTAAAACATAGCGAATCTTCATCTGATATTCGCCAAATGCCCCTTTTATCTTTGGGGCGATATTGAATGCTATAAGGTAGTTCTGCTGAGAAACCGGTTTCGTTGGGGAGGTTGAAAGTTGATTCACAGGATTTATTTTCTACTGATGACTCTGAAATAAGGTCGCATCCGTGCCAATATGATGTTTGTCCTCGTAAAGTTTCCCAATCCTCACGTGTGGGCATACGCCATTCGCCGGGATAAAAGTCTTCGCATTCGATTCCCCAAATATCCTCAGCCGTCCAAACAAGGTCATTTATTCTGACGGTTGGCCAAAATTTAGTTTCGCATTTACCTTCACTATCACAGCGATGTTCTTCTCCATTTGTAGTCTTGCCATATTTGACATTTGGGTTAAATTTTCCCGGTTCACCATCGGGGATGTAGCTTCCGCCTCCTCCCGAAGGGTTGTCGCCGTCTCCGCATCCGGTCAGGGCAATGGATAACAAAATCAACGCTGTTACTGCTAAATACATCAGTTTTTTAAACATGGTACTGCTCCTTTTTTGAATTTCATCTGTTAAAAATAGGACAAAACCACCGAAACGTGATCTTGTCCCTCCCTGAAAAATGGTACTTTTTATTATGATTTTCGGAGTGTGTCCACCACGAAAAAGGCCACTATTTACAGAATTTTAAGGCAGATATCGCCCTAAATCACCCCATACATCTTCCGTTCCTAATGTTCCATCAGGGGCAACTGTACGTATTATTAATTTTTTGCCTTCATCGGTCATGATAGTTCTATAGTCCAACTCGACGCTTTTTTCTATTTCCCTGTTTTCGTTTGCTCCTAATAAAAACAGGCGTGTTCCACTCGTATACCATTTTCTATATTTATGAAGACAAGAGCCGTCACGTTCTCTATCACTTTCACACCCGTAATCACCAAAGTAGTAACCAACTGTAGTATTCTCTCTATATCCAAAGAGTCTTGTACTGTCTTTTACCATTTCTCCTTCTCCAAAACAATGGTATTTTCCGTTTGCAAAATATATTTCCTTATACTCTTTATCTCCCACATAGTCCCTCCCTAACCACCACCCTCCATAAATAGCATCTTGGCCGTATACTGTACCAAAATTTCTCATATAGTCCTCTATATTTAATGCGACTTTAAGAAACTTCGTCTTTATACAATTATCTTCCCCACACCCCAAAATGAGAGTATCTCTTGAAAACCGGTACTCTCCCAAGCTCATCTCCCAGTAACCTACATATACAGCATATATTTCTTGGTTCTTTGTACGCCACTCATATTTGTTTAATTCCGATATATCAGACGAGAACGGTCCATGTAACGCATAACCTGTTCGCCCTCTTATCCAAATATCCCCCACTTTTTCTAATTTTATCTGAGCAAACCCACTCCCCAACAACACGATCGACGAGTCAATAATCATCAAATGCCGTACATTTTCATCATCCTCGTCAACCTTCTCATCCGCCCAAACATTCGCAACCTGCCGCTCCATCGCATCGCCATATACAACAAGCTCCCACACGCCAAACAACCTTGCATCCCGGCCGAAATCATCGTCCTTATCCGGCCCGCCATCCCCGCTACATCCGGCCAGGATTGTGAGGAAAAATATGGTTGCACCCATCAAAAACAGCATCTTGCGGTACATAAACGTTCCCTTTTTAAGGTTTTAAGATAAAAACAATGCTTTTCCATGATTTTTTCAATAACTATAATGTGGTTCAGTATTTTTGACTGATTTTACAACGCATTTAAGGCGCATCCTGTCTTCAGATAAAATAATGTTTTATTAGCAAAAAAGCAAATTTTTTTAAAATTTCTCCCATTTTGCTTATTTTTTCTGTTTTTAGCCTTATTTTAGGCCAGAAAAGCCCTTTAGCCGGCCTTCGGCGCGGCAGCAGGGCGGGTTTCCCCCACCCTGAACCCCGGCCCCGGAATGCCCTGTTTAAGACCGCGGCGACAGTTTTTTTGCTTTTTAGACTCCAAAGATGTATATTTATAATAATAGGGAGACCAAAGAATGGCCAAATTACCGACAGACGCGGACATCCTGCCGCCGTCAGATGACCACATCTTCAAGACCCTGCTGACGCGCCCGGACGCAAAGCGCGTCCTGATGGACGTCATATCGGCGGCGATAGAGCGCCCTGTTGTGGACGTATTCGTGCGAAATACCGAGCTGCCGATCTCGGACACCGCAGAAAAGGGCGAGCGCTTGGACGTAAACTGCACCATCGACGGCGGCGACCAAGTGGACGTGGAAATGCAGAGTTCCCGGATGGAGGAGTCTGACGAGGATCACGACCACAAAAATTTTAAAAACAAGTATGTCTATTATGGGACGGATTTGCACTCATCACAACCGTCGAAGGGCAAGAAATACGTCAATTTGGTGCGGACGTATCAAATTACGTTCTGTAGCTATACGGTTCTGCCGGACAGACCTAATTTCGTCAACAGGGCAGCGCTCCGCTTCGAGGACGGTATGTTGTTCAGCAACCAACTCAATATGGTTATCGTTGAAATGAACAAGCTCAATGATATTTTAAAAAGGCCGAATGCCGCTCTGACCTCGCTTGAAATGTGGTCGGCATTCTTCCAGTTTGCGGATAAGCCGGAGTATAGGGATATTATCAATCATATTATAGAAACAAAAGAGGAGGTAGGTATGGCCGCCACGTTATTGCAGGAAATAAGCAAGGACGAACAGGAACGCGCACGGTTCAGGAGCAGGAGGATGTTCGAGACGGACATGGCTTCAAACATCCTTACCGCTGAGGACAATGTTCGGGTGGGGATTGCGAAAAAGATGAAAGCTGACGGGGCCGATGTCGATACAATTGCCAAATGGACCGGCCTTACGGTGGACGAAATCTTAAAACTCAACATCTGAACCAGCCCCGATTTGGTGTAGGGTCGAAGAGTATTTTTTCAAAAAGGTAGTTTAAACTTGGATGTCCACTTTATTGGGGGAATACCAGAATGAACCTGCAATTCATAAAGGCCGAGGGGTTGGGGAACGATTTTGTGATGCTCGACTGCGCCGGCGTCCCCCAGTCGGACGAGGTTGGGGCGAAGGCCCGCGTTTTGTGCGACAGGCGCCTTGGGGTCGGGGCCGACGGGGTGATCTGCGTGTTGCCGGCGGCCATGCCCGGGGCGGACTACCGGATGCGCATCTTCAACTCCGACGGGAGCGAGGCGGAAATGTGCGGGAACGGGGTGCGCTGCTTCGGGGAGTACCTGCGCGCGACCGGGCGGGCCGCCGAGAGGGTGGCAATCGAGACGCTCGCCGGGCTCATCGAGGTGGAGTTCGCCGGGGCCGGCGAGCGCGGGGGACAGTACCGGGTGAACATGGGGCCGCCGAAGTTCGCGCCCAAAGACATCCCTGTATTGCCGGCCGACCTCAACGATACCGATTTTGTGATGAAGGAGGTCTCCGCGCTCGGCAGGGCGTTTGCGGTGACGGCGGTGTCTATGGGCAACCCGCACGCGGTCATCTTCGCCGACGAGCTCGGCGACGACCTGGTGCAGACGTACGGCCCGGCGATCCAAAAAACCGCGTATTTCCCGAAAAGCGTGAACGTTGAGTTCGTTAAAGTGTTGTCGTCAAACGAGATACGCATGCGCGTGTACGAGCGCGGGTGCGGGGAGACGCAGGCCTGCGGGACGGGGGCGTGCGCGGCGGTGGCTGCCGGGATCGCCACCGAGAAGCTCGAAAACGATGTCACCGTGCACCTTTTGGGCGGGGATTTGGGAATATCGTGGGACGGGTACTGGGAGCATCCGGTGTACATGACCGGCCCGGCGCGGGTAGTCTTCGGGGGCAGCATTTAAAAATGGGCATATTTGAGGCGCTTATGCTAACCTGCTTCGGGATCAGCTGGCCTATATCCATAATCAAGACCCTGCGGACCAAGGCCGTTACCGGCAAGAGCCCCCTTTTTATATGGGTCATCATTGCCGGCTACATCTTCGGCATTATCCACAAGCTGATCACCCCCGACTGGGTAATATATTTATATGCTATAAATCTTGTAGCTGTAACCGCTGACCTTATATTATATTATAGATATGCGGGAAGGGAACCTCCCGCCGGAAAATCGACGTAACCCAGAATGCGCCATCGACCGGAAATCTCGGGCAGCCGTGTTCTAAACTAAATAAACCTTAATAGACAGGACCCAAAATGGCCGCGAAAAACGATCAAGCCCCGGCAATCATCTACAACCTCTTCCCCCGCCTCTTCGCCACGATAGACGACTGGACGGAACACGTGGAGAAGATCGCCGAGATGAAGTTCAACTCCGTGTACGTCAACCCGTTCCACGAAGTCGGCGGGTCGCAGAGCCTCTACGCGGTGAGGGACTACTTCAAGCTCAACGCCGACTTTCTGCCTAAAGGGTCGAAAACCGACGACTTCGCGCCGCTCAAGAAGTTTTTGGACGCCTGCAAGGCCGCGGGCCTTATGGTGTATATGGATTTGGTGATCAACCACACGGCCAACGAGTCGCCGCTTGTTACAAAGTACCCCAAGTGGTACAAGCACAACCCGGACGGTACGGTCGCGCACCCGTTCGCGATAGACCCGGGCAACCCCGGCAGCATTACGGTGTGGGGCGACCTCTCCGAGATCGAGTTCGAAGACAACCCCGACTTCGACGGCATGATCAAGTACTGGGACAGCATGGTCGAGTTCTACCAGAAGCTGGGGATAAACGGCTTCCGCTGCGACGCCGCCTACAAGATCCCCCGCCGCGCGTGGGAGCCGCTCATCAAAAACGCCCGCAAGCGCGCGCCGGGTGCGGTGTTTCTGGCCGAAAGTTTGGGCTGCACAGTAGAGCAAACGCTCGCGCTCAACGGGTGCGGCTTCGACTACCTCTTCAACTCGAGCAAGTGGTGGAACTTCGAGGGCCCGTGGTGCCTCGAGCAGCACAACCAGTTCCGCAGCATCGCGCCGTCCATCTCCTTCCCCGAATCGCACGACACAACACGGCTCATGGCCGACCAGCCGGGGACGCTCGAGATGCAGAAGAACCGCTACGTCCTCGCCGCTATCTTCTCCAAGGGGCTCATGGTGACCGTGGGCTACGAGCACTGCGCGAAGAAGCAGATAAACGTGGTAAACACGCGCCCGTCCGACATGATGATGTCGCCGCACTGGAACCTTTCGAGCTGGATCGCCAAGGTCAACACGCTGAAAACCGCCACGCCGGCGATGTGCGTTGAGGGGCAGTGGAAGATGCACGGCAGCTACGACCACGACCTGCTGTTCTTAGAAAAGCGCATGGACGACGGGAAGCCGGGGATGGGCGTGCTCATCAACAAGGACTGGCACAACCGCCGCCACGTCAACCGTTCTGAGATCCCGGGGGACTTCGGGAGTTTCAGGAAGATGTACAAGATATTCGACGACCGGATGAAGCCGCTGGATAACGCCGGGGATGTAGATATGATAGCGTCTGAGATTGTTTTGTTTATATGACCTTCGCACCCCCTCCGGGGTGCGGAAATTTGTGGGGGGAACGCGTTTCTACCGGGCTTTGCACCCCTGCGGGGTGCTTTGACCTTGTAAGCGCAGAAATTGGATATTACAGGGGGGGAATTTTATGGACCGTATGCGTGGGCTGAATATGGGCGGGTGGCTGAGCCAGATCGACGCCATTCAGGAGAAGGACCCGGAAAAATTTCCGGGGATAGACGGGCACATGGAGACATTTATCGGCGGCAAGGATTTCGCCAACGTCAAAAAGTGGGGGTTCGACCATGTACGGATACCTGTTGATTCGTACCTGTTTTTTGACGGCAGCGAGAACCCCGTACAATCGCGAATAGCCCACTTGGACAAGGCGGTTGACCTCGCGGCGCAGAACGGGCTGAAGTTTGTGCTCGACCTGCACGAATGCCCCGGCCACGATTTTGCCGACGCGACCGGCAGCCCCGTTCAAAAACTCTTTGCGGATGATGCGTACCTCAAAAAGGCGGAGAAGATCTGGGCGTATCTGGCGGAGCGCTACGGGGAGAGGGACCACGTCATTTTCGAATCCCTCAACGAACCGGTTGCCCCTACCGCCGAAATCTGGAACAAAACGAAAGACCGCCTGTGCCGCGAGATCCGCCGCCACGCGCCGAAGTCAACAATCATCACCGGCTCAAACATGTGGAACTGGCCGAGCACTTTTGGGGAGCTTACCCCGTTCGACGACAACAACGTGATCTACAGCGTCCACTTCTACGAGCCGCTGCTCTTTACGCATCAGCACGCACCGTGGCTGCACGAGGCGGAGACGAAGGTCACCCGCCCCTACCCCGGCGACTACGGAAAAGGTTTTACGCGCAAGTACGGCCTCTGGCTCTCGGTGGGCGCGTGGAACAGAAACAGGTTCGTCGCCGAGTTCGAGCCGGTCAACACGTTCCGCAAGAAACACGGCGTCCCGGTAATCTGCAACGAGTTCGGCGTCTACACCCCCGTCGAGCTTGAATCGCAGCTGCGCTGGTACGGCGACCTGCTCTCCGTCCTGAAAGAGATGGGGATCGGCTTCTCGTACTGGAACTACAAGAATCTGGATTTCGGCATAATATCAACAGGAGAACAATTGCACGCCAACCTGCCGCAGTACGACAACCCAGAGAGGATAAATAATCCCGTGCTTGACGTACTGAGAAAGTATTAGCGCTATGGAAAGCAAAATAATAACAACCGAAGAAGAGCTCAAGGGGTATTTTGACAATCTGCGCAAAAAAGGCATCAACAAGCTCGCCCTCGACATGGAGGGCGACCAGGGGATGTTCCACTACCGCTACGCGGTGTCCATACTGCAATGTTTCGACGGCGAGGATGGGGTGATCATCGACGTAATAACGATGGGCGGCAGCGGGAACGATACGCTGCGGGAGTTTCTCACCTGTCAAGACATAATCAAGGTGATGTTCTCATGCGGCAACGACGTATTCATGGCGCAGAATGTTCTGGGCTGCACGATATCGCCCATTAACGACATATCCATCGCCCAGAAATTATTGGAGATACCTATAAATCTGACGAGTTACCTGAACATCGACAAAAACCTTAAAGACAGTTTTCAGCGCGCCAACTGGCTCTTGCGCCCCATTAAGCCCAAACTTTTGGAATACGCTATAAACGATGTCCTCAAGCTGCTTGATATCGAGAACGACCTTTCCGCGCAGCTGACTGAAAAGGGGCTCTACGACGCCTATATCGAGCAGTCGCGGGCAACGAGCGGCAAGACCTACATATCCGACCCGCACCAGCTATTCAAGACTAAATTCCCGGGGTACATACGGCTGCCGTTCGAAAAAAAGAAGCTGGCCGCCGCGCTGTGGATATTCCGCGAAATGCTTGGAGAGAGGTTCGACTGCCCCACGGGGTACATCATCCCCAAAAAAACTCTGGCGGCAATCCTTAGCAGCAACAAGGAGCTCGTCAGCGCGTTGGAGAGCGAGATAAACCGGGGCAGGAAGCCGCAGAAGCGGATGGACATCGCGCTGATACGCGAACTGTTCGAAAAGGCCATGCACTCGCCTTTTATCCCGCTTAAGCCGGATAAAAGGCCAATAAGAAGGCGGCCCAGCGACCATAGCCAGCCGGTGCGGCAGGGGCCGGCTGAACAATGAAGGTTTGCCATTTCATCACATACTATCTGCCCGTCACGCAGAACTGGATCTACAGCCAGCTGGTATTTAATGATGAATGCAAGTCAACGGTCCTGTGCCAGCGGCTGATAAACCCGAAACAGTTCCCGTTTGACAACGTGCATCCCATCTGTCAGACACCGGGCCCGTCATCAATACCCAAACGCATCGCCCACAAGATTTTTGAGAGATACCCGTCCAACCCGCATTTAAGGATTATCAACGGTATAAAACCGGATATCCTGCACGGGCATTTTTTATTAGAATCATGGCGCAACTATCACCTCATCAAACAATCAAAAATCCCATTGGTGACAACCTGCTACGGCCAGGACATAACAAGCCTGCCCCGCAAGCCGTTCTGGAAATCCCGCGCAAAAAAAGTTTTCGAACTATCCTCCGCCTTCATCGTAGAAGGGCCGCACATGGGGGATACGCTGGCCGCTTTGGGATGTCCGAAAGAGAAGATCAACGTCATCAAGCTGGGGATTGACACAACGAAAATCACCCACAACCCGCCAATGGATGATAATGGCGGGAACGATACCGTACGGATTCTGTTCACAGGTCTGGGCAGGGAGAAAAAAGGCGCGGCCTACGCCGTACAGGCGTTTATCAAGGCGGTATCGCTGATGCCGCCATCCGGCAGCACCAACATAGAACTGCATTTACTGGGCGACGGCCCATACCGTAAGCCCGCGGAAAAAATGCTACGTAATGCCGGCATTATGCAAAAGGCAATTTTTCACGGGATGAAGCCGGTGGATCAATACCTCAAATTATTAAAAAGTATCGACATCGTCCTCGCACCCAGCGTCCGCGCCGCCGACGGCGACACCGAGGGCGGCGCGCCGGTAGTGGTGATAGAGGCCCTCTGCGCCGGCATCCCCGTCATCGCCAGCACCCACTGCGACATCCCCAGCATAGTATCGCACGGATCATCCGGCCTGCTGTCCGCCGAGCGCGATGCCGGTGCGCTGGCCAAAGACATCGTCACCCTGTCCATAAACAAACAATTACGCATTGACATGGGGAAACAGGGCTCAAATTACGCACGGGCGGAGCACGACATCATCCGTCAGGTACGGAAGATCACGAACGTCTACAGAAAAGCCGTACCCCTCAGCGGCAAACCTCACAGCTGACCACTCATCCCCGCCGTCAGTCGCTCTCCCGCGCCTTCACGTACAAATACTCAAGATTGTGCAGCACCCCGCCGTTCATGCTGGGGTTGATGTTGCCGAACTTGTCCCAGATGCACTCTATCCTCTCGGCGAGGACGGTGTAGATGAACGGCTGCCTCTCGGCGGCGATGCGCTGCCACTCGTCGTAGAGCTCCTTGCGCTTTGCGCGGTCTATCTCGCGCACGCCCAGGTTGAAGATTTCGTCGATCCGCGCCTCCCATTCGGTGGCCGGCGACGGCTGGCGGGGGTACCACATGTGCAGGGTGCCGCCGGAGTGCCAGACGTTGCGCCCGAGGTGCGGCTCGGGGCCGCCTGTGAGGCCCAAAAGTATCGCGTCCCACTCAAACGGCGGGTTGTCCATCCGTTGTATCAGGGCGTTGAACTCGAGCAGTTGGAAGTGCACCTTTATTCCCAGGTCCTGCAGATCCTTGCGGATGATCTCGGCGATCTTCACGCGCAGGTTGTTGCCGCTGTTGGTGACGAACGCGAACTCCACCAAATTGCCGTCCTTGTCCTTCATAGCGCCGTTGTCCCAGCGGAACCCCTCGGCGGCCAGAATCTCCCGGGCCTTTGCCGGGTCGTAGGGGTAGGTTGCCACGTCGCCGTTGTAGAAGTACCCTTCGCCCGGCGTCTTGGGCGAGACCTGCGGGTAGCCCAGGCCGTTCATCGCTATCTTGACCATGTTCTCCTTGTCCATGAGGTGCGCTATCGCCCGGCGGAAGTTGTCGTTGCGAAACCAGCCAAGCCTCACGGAGTCTACGTAGGTTTTTCCTGTTTTGGGATCGGCCGACAGGTTTTGGTTAAACACCATAAAACTCGACCCGGTGTTCGGGCCGAGGCGGTAGACCGTAAAGTTCGAGTTCGCCTCCGCCCGCTTGAGTTCGGGGAAGTCCTCGCCCTTGGCGCTTATGTGATCTACCTCGCCCTGCAAAAATTTCAGGAGCTCGGCGTTTTGGTCGGCAGTAATAACGTAGATGAGCCGCTCTAAGTACGGCAGCGCGTTGTGCTCAGCGTCCTTCTTCCAATACTTGGGGTTTCGTTTGAAGACCACCTTCTGCGACGACATATACGATTCAAGCTGGAACCTCCCGTTAACAACAATATCCTCCGGGCGCGTTTTTATGGAAAGCTCGGTCGAAAATGTTTTGCGTTTGACGGCATCGGCGTACTTGTGCTTCGGAAGTATCTCCTGCATCACCATCGTCTCCAAAAACGGCGCAAACTTGAACGGCAGCGTAACATTCACGTGCGCGCTGTCGAGCGCCACAACGGTGAACCGCTGCCCCTCCGGCGAAAAAATGTCGCGGGCGGAGTTGGGGACTATGTCCATATTGTACACGAGGTCGTTGAACGTGAACTCCACATCGTACGCGGAAAGCGGCGTCCCGTCGGACCACTCCACCCCCGGCCTCATGTAGAACATGCACGACAGCCCGTCCTCGCTCATCTCCCATCTGTCGGCGAGGTTCGGCTCTACCTCAAGCGTCACGCCGTTCATCGACAGCAGGCCGTCGAACATCAGCGTCGTGAAGTACGACGTGCTGGTCTCGGTGGAGGTAATCGGATTGAACGACTTGGGGTCGGAGAACGTAGACAGCACGATCTCGCCGCCCGGCGTGCCGACGGTGTGTATGAACGCCTCCGCGCGTTTCTGTATCTCCTCGTAGTTGGGAGCCTGCGGCGCCCCGCGCTGCCCTCTGGCCGGTTTGTCGTTCCCGCAGCCCGCAGCCGTCACAGCAATAACAATCCCCGCCAATACCGGTAACCATCTTTTCATTACAATCTCCATATTCAGATAATAAAAAAGCGCCGCATCATCTTTTATAACAGGATGACCTCCCGCATATTATTTCTTAGGCATCAACGCGTCTAACGCCGCAAATAAAAACGTAGACGGCGCGTTCCAATTTATCGCAACCTCGTTCGACGCGTAGCTCTTGTAAACATCCTCGTAACTCTTAGCCGGCAGCGCCGAACGGTACGTCACCTCGTGCACGCTGTCCTGATGCCCCTTGTTCGGCCCGCCGGCCAGAAATCCGGGAATGACCCCAGCCTTTTGCGCTACGATCTGCCGGTGGTGCGGGTTCGCCATCGCCTTCGTCCCAAACGCGCTCATGAACGACATCCCCACCGCGTTCTTGCCAAGCAGGTA
Source organism: Chitinispirillia bacterium (assembly GCA_009786575.1). Lineage (GTDB taxonomy): Bacteria > Fibrobacterota > Chitinivibrionia > Chitinivibrionales > Chitinispirillaceae > GUT77. The sequence continues at coordinate 12,810 of WQRV01000008.1, forward strand.
ATCGGCGATCTCCGACGCACCGGCAAGATACTTCCTGTCGTTCGTAATCTGATACGCATAAATCATCCCGATTCCCATATTAGCGAAGTTGGAGTTCGATCCCCAAATAAAATTCGTGTTGGGGATACGGTACAGATTTTTATCCATCTCACCAAGCCACTTGTCAGCCGCGGCCACAACAGACTTTCGCACCGCGTCAAGCAGCTTCGCATCCAACTTGTTCTTGACAGTAGAGAGCGATAACGCCGCCAGCCCGTGCACGTTCTGCCACGACGGCTCGCCCTTGTTGTAGGTGATATCCTTATCCTTCAAAAACTCAGAATACTTCTTGTCGCCCGTAGTGATAAACAGCTCCGCCGCCGCCCAAACAAACTCATCCCCAAACTCAACATCCCTGTACTCCCCCGTCCTCACATCCTCAGGATTGCGAAACGGCACATTGGGATTCTTAACCGCCCACTCCCACGCGCTGGCCGCTCCGTCAATACAGCTCTTCGCAAACGTACTGTCAAACGGCATGTACACCCGTCCCGCCATAGCCATAGACGCCGCGAAGTTCAGCGCCGCCGTGGTACCCTTGCCTATGATGAACCTCTGCCCCTTATCCTCCGCCGGCATGATGTACCCGGGGAACGTAAGCGTCGTCAGCTTGTGAAACACGCCGCCGTCTTTGTCCTGCATTGTCCGCATCCAGTCCAGATTGACCTTCACCTCATCCAAAATATCAGGCCGCCCGTTGCCCGACTCGGGGATGTTCAGGCTCTTGTCGGGGAAATACTCCGGGAAGAGCTCGTAAAACGCCATCAGCGTCCCCACCGTGATCCCCGAGTTCACGACGTACTTACCAAAATCCCCGGCATCGTACCACCCGCCCGGCGAACTCACCGGCCCCTCGCCCTCCCACCTCCCGCTTGACGGGTGGAAAATCACTGCGTTGTCGGGGTGCCCCGCAGCCCGCGCCCACTTGCCGGCGAACTTCTGCAAGAGCGGCGCCGAACATCGCTGGAAGTAGAACGTGCGCATCGACGCGGCTGCCACTTCCTTAAAAACGCTGTCGGAAATAACGAACGGGTAAGACTCGCTCTTGTGCGGTACGTGGCCGAGCAGCACAAGCTTGTACCGCCCCGGCGCCTTCAGGCCGGAAAAGTCGGCCCGCCAGCCCGTCTCGCCGGACTCCTTCCACTCAATGGGGCCGGAGAGTTTGCCGGAAAAGGCAGTCTTGTTATCCGGAAGGCTGACCACAATAAAACCGGACGGCGCGGCCTTGCCGGACTCGTTTACGACCACCGCTACCTTGCGGGAGCCGGGATAGTAGCCGAGCTGGTTTAGGCGGATGTTTTCCATGGTCGTTGCAAATACTGAGTTAGAGGTTATAGTTAGGGTTAAAAGGACGGCGGCAGCTGTGATAATTGAGTACCTTTTCATCAATGAAATTTTCTCCGTAATTTGGGGTTAATGGTTTATGCGGATTTTTTGCTCTTCTCGTTCTTCATAACATAAGCCGCCGGGATCTTCCCCTGCACCGCCTCCTTGCTCACAACCACCTCGGCGACATCGTCGCGCGAAGGCAGCTCGAACATCATCGGCAGCAGGCAGGTCTCGAGGACATTACGCAGCCCCCGCGCACCGGTCTTCTTTCTGACGGCGGTATCCACGACCTCCTTGAGCGCGTCCTGGGCGAACGTCAGCTTGACGCCTTCCATCACAAATAATTTTTTGTACTGACGCGTCAGCGCGTTCTTGGGCTCGGTCAGGATCTTCAATAACGATTCCTCGTCTAACTGGTCTAACCCCATCACCGCAGGCAGGCGCCCTACTATCTCCGGGATCAACCCAAAACTTATCAAATCGTCAGGCTCGACCTTGCGGAGAATTTCGCCGATTTTATATTGACTTTTACGCTTGACCTCGGCGTTGAACCCCATCCGGCTCTCGCCTATCCGCAGCTCGATTATCTTATCGAGCCCCTCAAACGCCCCGCCGCAGATAAACAGGATGTCTCTGGTGTTGATCTGTATTAAATTTTGTTCGGGGTGCTTCCTCCCCCCCTTGGGCGGCACGCTCGCAACCGTACCCTCGAGTATCTTGAGCATCGCCTGCTGCACGCCCTCGCCGGAAACGTCTCTGGTGATTGATGGGTTCGCGGATTTACGCGCGATCTTGTCGAACTCGTCTATATATATGATCCCGCGCTCGGCCTTGGAAACATCGTAATCGGCGGCCTGGAGCAGGCGCACGAGCATATTCTCCACATCCTCGCCAACGTAACCGGCCTCGGTGAAGATTGTCGCGTCTACAATTGTAAACGGCACCTTGAGGAACTTCGCCAGCGTCTGGGCGATCAAAGTCTTGCCGGTACCGGTGGGGCCGATCATAAGCATATTGGACTTGTCGATCTCAACCCCGTCGCCGTTCTCCTGCGTCCTCGATTTGAGCCGCTTGAAGTGGTTGTAGGCCGCCACGCACACGCCGCGCTTCACATCGTCCTGGCCTATCACGTACTGGTCGATGAACTCCTTGATATCGGCGGGCGCAGGGAGCGCGTCGTAGTTGAAGTCGTCCGCATTCTCGCTCTTGTTCCCGCGGACGATGTCGCCGCAGAGGTCAACGCATCCGTGGCAAATATAGGCCGACACGCCGGAGATGAGGCGCTTGCCCTCCTCCGGCCCCTTACCGCAAAACGAACATTTGACGCCCGGACCCCGGGGTTTGATACTGTCCACGTGTACAGCCTTTCTATTTCGTGATACCTCTATAATTTACGCGGTTAGATACCATGCCCGTGCCGCGGCTCGGGCATGGTATCTACAAATTACACGATTATGGACTATACCCGCCCGCACCGTTCGCCGGCATCACGGCTGTCGTGCAGCCGGCGGGCGGGGCGGGTATAATGCTTAATCGTGTCTTCCATACATCATTCCCGGGACGTAAAGATCTCGTCCACAAGCCCATACGCCTTGGCATCCGCCGCCGTCATGTAGAAGTCCCTGTCGGTATCTTTGGCTATGACATCGTGGGGCTGGCCCGTGTGCTTGCACAGAATATCGTTGAGCGTCTGCTTGACGCGGATGATCTCCTTCGCGTGGATCGCGATGTCTGCCGCCTGCCCGCCCGCGCCGCCCGCCGGCTGGTGCAGCATAATGCGGGAGTTGGGGAGCGCGTAACGCTTGCCCTTCGTCCCCGCAGCAAGGAGAACCGCGCCCATGCTCACCGCCTGACCAATGCAAATAGTAGACACGTCAGGCTTGATGTACTGGATCGTATCGTAAATGGCCAGACCGGAACTTACTACGCCGCCCGGCGAGTTTATGTAGAGCGTAATGTCCTTCTCGGCGTCCTCGTATTCGAGAAAGATGAGCTGCGCCATGACGAGGTCGGCGGTCGTATCGTCTATGTCGGAGCCCAGGAAAATGATGCGCTCTTTCAGGAGGCGGGAGTAGATATCGTAAGAACGCTCGCCGCGGCCTGTCTGTTCGATTACCATTGGGACTAATGCCATATTATTTATTGCCTTTCTGTATTGATTACTTTATTTACTGTACCGTTTCACCGATTAAGAAATCCAACGTCTTCTTTTCCCTGATTTCGGCGCGGATCCGGTTTGTTGTTCCGTTCTTGCGGAACATTTGCTTCAGCTGGCTGAACTCGTGGCCGTAGCGCTGCGCCATTTGCTCGATCTCCCTGTCCACTTCCTCCTGCGTCGCCTTGATCTTTTCTTTTTCGGCGATGTAGTCAACTATACGCATTCTTTTCAGAGCCATTACCGCGGAGTCGCGGGCCTGACCGGCGAGGACGTCTCTGGGCTCGGCCTGGCCGCCGCGGTTTTGGGTGTACTCGTCTATCATCGCGTCTATGTAGGCCTCAAGCTTAGAGGGCGGTACGTCGAAAGGGTTGGCTTCGATAAGCGCCTTGACCGCCTCGCCGTGCGCCTCGCGCCTGGCCTTCTGGGCCTCCTCGTCCTCCATCCCCTTGCGCATCTCCGCCTTCAGCGCGTCTACCGTGTCAAAGTCGCCGAACTTCTTTATGAACTCCGGCGTAAGCTCCGGCAGATGCTTCTCCTGCACAGAGAGTACCTTCACAGCGAAAACGCCGTCCTTCCCGGCCGCGCCTGTGTCGGCGTAGTCCTTGGGGAACGTAACGGAGATCTCCACCTCGTCACCAGCCTTCACGCCGGTAAGCCCCTTGTCGAACTCCTTCATCCCCCCCTCGGCGCCGATCTCTATAGGGTAGCCCGGGTTGTGGTTCTTGAGGTCGGAGCGCTCAGAGCCGTCTATGACCACGCTGGCGTACTCCACGCGCACGTGGTCGCCCTTCCGCGCCGCGCGGTCCACATCCTTAAACTCGGCGAACCTCTCCACAAAGTGGTTGAAGTTGCCGTCTACGTCGGAATCCTTGACCTTCTGCGGCTTGGCCTTGATCTTGAGCTTGTCGTACCCGGTGATCTCGATGGGCGGATCAACCTCAACCTCTATGGTAAACGTGAGGGCCTCGCCGTCTGAGGGCTCTTTCATGCCGGTCATCGACGGCTGGGAGGCCGGGTCGATATTGTGCTCTTCGCAGGCGGCCTTGAAAGAGTCCTTCACCAGATCCTCTATGGCGTACGCCTTCGCGGCCTCGCCGAACCGCTGCCTGATCACCGCGATGGGCACCTTGCCCTGCCGAAACCCCGGCAGCCGGGCGTCGCGGCGGTACTCGTTAAGCTTGGCGTCAACGGCTGCGCCAAACGCGTCCGCCGGAACCTCAAACTCTATCACTCGCTTCCACGTCTCGGGTTGTGATACTGTAGTCTTCAACTAAAACACCCTCCTGTACTCTTTATTTTATTGATTTTATTACGTTTTCAGTATAATCGTACTGGCATACCCGTACTTGCTATATATAATTTTATGCAAGGAGGGGGAATCGAACCCCCACAGGTTTCCCTACCAGATCCTAAGTCTGGCGCGTCTGCCAGTTCCGCCATCCTCGCGTCGCCCAACGGGCACAAGCCATTATAATATATATCACCGCGGGCTTAAAATCAAAACTGTTAGGTAAAAAAGGGAATTATATATTGACTCGGCAGCCGGGAATAACGTATCTTTTTTAATGGTGAACCTATAAACGTGAACTCGGGGGGGAAATATGATAAGAGCTGGCGCAGCGGTGCTGACGGCGGTATTACTGACGGCGGGCGGGATTGTAACAGCGTACGCCCAGACACAAACGACCTGCAAGGGGTGCAACGGGCAGGGGTGGTACCAGTGCTCCCTCGATTGCACGGCAAAACACCCCTGCCTCGCCTGCGAAGGAAGCGGCCAGGTAAGCCTGAAAGCCCAAAATTGCAACGTATGCGGCGGCAAGGGGTGGTCAACCGGATGCGGCACCCCAGGCTGCACCAAAAAGCACAGGTGCAACGCCTGCGACGGAAGAGGCCGTACCGCCATCGACCCGTCAGCCGGCGCGCAGGCGGCTTTCAACAGGGGGAACGTGGCCTTCGATAAAAAAGATTTCGACGAGGCCATCGCCGAGTACACCGAATCTATAGAGCTGGAGCCCAACAACGCGAACGCCTTTAACGCCAGAGGGGCCGCCTACGCCATAAAACGCAGATACGACGAGGCCATCGCCGACTTCAAAGCCGCGCTGAAAATCGACCCGAACCACGCCGACGCGAAGAAAATGCTCAAATTCGCGGAGCAGGATAAAGCGAAAGCGAGATAACCCGGCTTTTAAGAGGTTCGCGAATGATTTGGGGAGAGGTAAAAAACGGGGGGGCGGATATCCGTCCCCCCGTTTGCTATAGCGGTTTGTCCCAAAACTCCTTTAACTCCATGCGGCTACGCCCTCATTTATGTAGGAATCCACGTGTTTTTTGTCTCTGTCGGCAATAATACCATCTTTGTTAAGTATGAATGTAAGTTCTTTGACCGAATCGAATTTCCTGTCGACCGCATCAAATCTCCTGTTCATCTGCGCTTCTAACTTGTCAAATCTCCTGGCAACATCCGACTTAGAATTATCAATTTTTCCGTCAATCTCTACAAATCTCCCGGCAACATCCGCCTTAAATTTATCAATTTTTCCGTCAATCTCCACAAATCTCCCGGCAACATCCGCCTTAAATTTATCAATTTTTCCGTCAATCTCCACAAATCTCCCGGCAGCATCCGCCTTAGAATTATCAATTTTTCCGTCAATCCGGACAAACCTCCCGTCAATCTCCGCAAATCTCATGTCAATCGCGGCAAATCTCCTGTTAAACTTCAATTCGGACCTGACAAAAAGCGAAAACATCGCCACCAAAACGACAGCGGTTCTAAGGTTCTCAGCGCTTAAAATTGATTCCATCATATCCATTGTACAACCCCTTTCTTATAATATAGTTATTTTGTGGTAAAAAAACAACATTTCCCTCTCAAAAAAACACCGACACCGCCAGACAGCCAAGCCCCACCCCCGCCGCTGCAGCGCCCGCCGCGCCCATCCTTATATTGCCGCGGATCCTGCCCTCGTAGTAGGACGACAGCCTGTTCGAGTTGTCGTCCTTTGAGTAGTGGTTGAAGTAGGTGTTCATCTGAACGGTATTAACCGCGTACAGCGCTATCCCGGCAGCCGTGACCGTCAGTGCGGAGATGTTTATCATAACGCGGACCTTGGTCTTGTGCCTGCATGAGGGCTTTTGGGGCGGCGGGGCCGTATCGGCGGGAATCTCCGGTTCGGGGATGTTCCACTTCGCGCTGAACGGCTCTCCCGCCCTCACGGCCACTATCTCCTCGCCCCGGACCAGCGAGGCGTAGCCGTTGTTATCGAAGATCACGGAGTCGAGATCGGCCGCCGCCTCCGTGTCGCGGACGCTTACGCCGTAGACGCTGTGGCTGACAACGGCGTGGCGCAAGCGGAGCGCGGCGAGCGGGCTCTGGGTCTTTATGCCGTTCCAGTCGAAAGCCTGCGCCGCTGCCGGCGCGCCGGCAGTGTCGTTTACGGAGGTCAGGACAACGGGGGCAGCAACGGTCCCGGCGATGGTAAGCGACCCATGAACATTTATCCCGGTCAGCGAGTCGAAATAGAGCGACGTCCCGGATGGAATAAAGAGCGAATCGTCCTCCGGTACGACGATGGTTGACCTTACGATGTAGGCACCGGCAGCAAGCTCCCCGGCAAGCCGGCCGGATATCTGCGCCTTCTCGCCTGAAAAAGCTGCCTGTACCGCTGTAATGATGGTAACGACGGCAATAACGGTAATGCGTGACATGGTACTCTCCTGTCTGATTAAATGTTAATGTTGACGTAAAATCAACGTTCGCGCGAACGGCCACCCGGCACGAGGCGCAAAATAAAACGGAAATGGCGTAAAACGAGAGTATCTTCCGAAGAAAATCAAACAAAAAACATCAACCGAGAGAGTCTTCCAAGAGAAAAAAACAACAATCAACCAAGAAAATAACGCAAAAAAAAACCAAAAAAACGCAATCAGTAATAACAAATCAGAAACCAAACACATCTGCAATATAATTAATGCCAAACCTTAAATCAAGAAAAAACTCCATCTATCTTCGCGCCGCACTTCCTGCAGCAACCGCCCTCCATCCCCCGCCTGCCGGTACGGTACCCGTGGCGGGTAATAACCGGGGCTTTGCACCCCGGGCATATCGTGTCCCTCGCCATCTCCACGTTGCCGGCGTAGACGTAACGCAGCCCCGCGTCGAGCCCTGTCTTCACGGCTTTCTCTATTACGGCGGGGTCCGTAGCCGGGCAGGCCGCCATGCGGTACTGCGGCACAAACTTCGAGACATGCCAGGGGACGTCCTCCCCCAGTTCCTTGCGGATAAATTTCGCAATAGCGGAGAGCTCCTCGCCGGAGTCGTTGCAGCCGCCAATCACGAGCGTAGTCACCTCTAACCATATCCCCATCGCGCGGACGCTTTTCAGCGTGTCGAGGACGGGCTGCAGGGAGCCGCCGCAGAGGTCTTTATAAAACGCGTCGCGGCCCGACTTGAGGTCAATGTTGCACGCATCAAGGTACGGGCCGATCATCTCCAGACACTCCTTGGTCATGTAGCCGTTCGATACGAAAATAGTCTTAAGCCCTGCCTCTTTCGCCGCCTTTGCCGTATCAAGCGCGTACTCAAAGAAGACCGTTGGCTCGGTGTAGGTAAACGATATGCTGTCGCACCCGCTTTTTTGCGCTACTTCCACGGCTTTCTGCGGCGGCAGCGCACGGCCGCAGGCGTCTAAGCCGCCGTCGGAGTTTCGCAACCCCCCGGCCTGGGAGATGCTCCAGTTCTGGCAGAACGCGCACCTGAAGTTGCATCCCGGCGCGGCTATGGAGAACGTACAGCTCGCCGGTAAAAAGTGGTAGAGCGGCTTCTTCTCTACGGGGTCTACGTGCTCGGCTATGGCGCGGCCGTAAACGCGCGTACGCAAAACGCCGCCGTCGTTGGCGCGGACGATGCACTTCCCGCTCTTGCCGGGAGCGATGCAGCAGCGGTGGGCGCACAGCCCGCAGACAACCGAACCGTCATCGTTACCGCTCCATAACAGCGCATCGTTCATAAGCACCCCCGTACCTTACTATTACCGCGGCGGATGGACCACGAGCTTCTTTATCTTGCTCTTGACCGTCCTGTTAATGTTCGGCGATGTCGCCGTCACCTGATATAAATATACGTTCGGCGTCAGCAGGTTGCCCGCCTGATCCGCCGGAACCCACTCCTGGCCATTTTGGGGATTCCTTATCACCGACAACAGCCGCCCGCCAAGCGTGTATATCCGTACCGTCACCAAAACGTCCTGCTTTACGGAGGAGACGCCGGAGTGGTGGTAGTAGAAGCGCGTTTGACGCCCCATCCTCACAGGGTTGGGAACATTCATCACATGGTCGAGCTTGATCTCGGCCGGGTCTACGACCTCCAGCGCCACACTCAGCTTAGATACGTTTCCCAACAAATCCTGCGCGCTGATGATAAGCTCGTGCGTACCGCTTTTGAGCGAGTTCTCGTCGAGCTGTATCGCAGCGGTGCCCTGTTTGAAACTCCCCTCGGTAAACTGGAACAGGTGGTTGATCGCGCGTTTGGAGAGCGCGCCCCTTACCTCCATAGACAGCCCCTCGTCCGGGCCGTCTCCTATAAGATTGATGCCGTTCTCATCACCAATACTTACTTCCAGCGTAAGCGGCAGCTGCGCGGTAATGCGGTTTTTGACAAAAAGGCCGGCCTGGTTCATCGAAGCGTCCCTGTATACCGGCCTTACGCTTATCACCGGCCCCGATGTGTCGGCCAGCTGCCCGCTCTCCGATCCGTAAAATATCAGCCCGCCCAAATGCCCGGAGCCCATAACGGTATCTCCGGCCTTCCAGGCGTGAGCCGTCAACCGCACGCCCGGCTTCCCGAAGGCGAGGTTCATGGGCAGAAGCAGCGGCTGCTCAAATTCACCCTTGTCAACGGAAATCTTCGCGCTGAACACCGGGCTGCCCGGCAGCGTATAGTATACTGTGTCTATTCTGATGAGACCTTCGCCAATAGATATGGTGTCTACATTATAGAAAAACCTGCCCCCGTCTTTTCTCCGCACCGAGTCCTGCAGCGGATTGAACAGCGTAAGGCTGACAAACGCGCTGTCTCCGCTAAATCCGGCGTCTTTTTGGCCATACCAGTCTTTTACCGTACCCCTTATGGTCACCTGCTGCATCGCCTTCAGGGTGTCTAACGCCGTGCCGGCCGCGTCCGTTATTTCGAGGCCCACGGTGCGATTGCGCTTCATGATGTTTATGGAGGGGTCGCCCAGCGTTACGTAGAACGAACCCTCTCTCTGGACGGCTTTTTGCTTGGCAATAGTGATCGCGCTGCCTACAGAGATGTTCGCGCCGGCCGTAGTGTCGAATAGTGCGCCTATAAAATGGCCGGATAGGTACTGGTTGTTGTAGGTGCCGGACTCGCGCGCGCTCGCCAATACCGTAACGGCGCCGGCGCCCGGCTTGCGCAGGAGCATGGCCGAAATGCAATCGTCGGTGGGCATGTCGAATTTGCCTATCGAACAGGAAAAGAGGGTGAAGACCGGGTAACGCATCCTGTTGTTGAGCGCGGCAATATCGTCCTTCTGCATCAGACGCTCGTCGGCAATTATAGCCGGCGCACCGTGGCCGACCCAGTTGACAAGCGCGAGACCGTTGTTTATTTCGTTTATGAACGTCCGGGTCGCCCCCGGCTTGTAGTAGCGTTCGTCCCACTCGTACTCAAGCAGCGGCAGCTGGCGCAGGTCAATGCCGGGACGCAGCCGCTCAATGGTGCGGGAAAGCGCCTCCGAGGCCGCCATGTGGTTTCTGATAACATCCCGGCCCGCACCCTGCTGGTCGTCGTCGTACGCCATGAGCACGCGCCCGCGCCACGCGTCAAACACCGCCACGCGCGGATCCTCCGTTTCTGTAATCTTTTGCACTATGTCAAACGCCTCCGCCTCGCTCTTGACCGGCAAACGCCCCAGCAAATAGTACCCGCTATACTGCCTGCCCGGACTGACCCCCGGAGTCAAAAGTACGTAAAAGTCGTCGTTGATCTTCTGCGAAATGTACGGAACCGGCATGAAGTTCGGCTGGCGCGTTGTAACGCCCTTGTAATCGTAGTGCCCCGCACCCACCAAAACGACATACGAGAACCCGCTCCCGCCGTCCCAGCTGCGGTAAACGTGCAAAAGAAAATTCCTGATGGCCGCCGGATCAATATTGCCTCCGCCGAACTGGTCGTAAATATCGCGCAGCAACACCACCTTGGGATGCGCAAACCCCATGTTAACCTTGTGACCGGCGAGCTTGAACGAGGCGCCCAAAAAATCCTCGTGCGTAATTATCAGATAATCGGTCTTGTTAAACGCGCTCCTAAGATCGCGTATCTGATACCTCGCGTTTTCAACAGGCCGCCTGATGTACTCTTTGAGCGAATCGCTGTAGTCGGCAATATCCTTTTCGAGCATCACGGCGTAGCGCGTACCACGCCCGCCTAAGTCGCTCCACGTAAACGATGCCTCCCTCGCGGTGTCTATAAGCGCAATTTCCCTCTCGTCAACAGGCACGCGGAGCACATACGCAAGACTGCCGGTACCATTGGAAAGCCTGTACGTCACGGGCCGGTGCCGAACAACGCTGCCATAAATATCACGGTCAACCGCGTCGGCGGAAAAAACGTCTATCAGTCCGGCATTCTCCGGAAAACTGATGAAACGCCTGTAACGCAGCTGTATGGCGTTGAGCTCCAAAAGCGACCGCGTGTTGAGCGTGGTATTGCCGAATCTAAGCGCCAGATCACGGTGCGGCCCCGCCCCCCACTCCGCAATCTCCGATCCGCCGCTGCCGCAGTTGCCGCAAATCTCGGCCCCGGCAAGCCGTGCGCTCAGAAAGCTGCGGGTACTCGAGTTTATAATACCCCCCGAAGAGTGGCCCTCGCGAACCCAGCCGAGGTAAAACCATACCGCCCCCGAATGGCTCGCATCCAGCCCCGGCAAGTCGAGCCGTATCGTCGTATCGGCGCTGCTTAGCGTAAAGCGGCGCCAGGTCCAGTTGATCCCGCCCCCGATAGTCAAACCTGAGGAAGTCTCGTAGTGCTTGTTGTCGTTGACCTCCCTTTCCCAGGACATAACATTCGGCGACCTTAAATACCGATAGGCGTCAAATGTCCCGTTAACCCCCGCGTACGGATCCGGCGGCGGCTGCTCATACCGCTCCATCTGAGCCCCCGCGCCCCCCCCAGCCGCGAGCCAGTAGGTACGGTAGTCGTCGTAACGGTTCAACAAAAACTGGTACTGAAAACTGCCGCTGTTATTGAGAAACTGCGGGTTGAACGCCCAGTCCGACAGCGCACTCACATAGGCGACAACGTAATCCTCATCATCCATAACGCCGTTTCGGTTCAGATCATAACGCAGCAGCGGCACCTCAATTACCCCCGGCGGGATCTGGCCAATATGCGCAGGGACGGTATCCATCTCGCCCTTGGGCGAAGCGTAGAGAGAAACTGTACCGATCGGGACATTATCGCCAAAAATCCTGCGGACGCTCTTGCCGGAGATCCTTATCAGCGAATTCTCCCTGAGCGACGCCTCGTTGCCGTCGCGGTGCCCGTCGCCCACCCGAAACGTGGCCAGGCGCTGGTCCGGCGCAAACGGATAAGCCTCCAGTTCCGACGCCGCCTTGCGCATCGGCCGCCCGCGGGAAGGCTGCCACCCCTGGGCAGTACCGAAATTGGACAGCAGCGACCTGACCATCCTCTCATAATCATCGCGCGGAACCCACGATGCGCCGGTGTGGGCCGCAGCCGGCAAATCAATGACGATCCGCGCCCTCTTGAGCAGCCTCACACGGCGATGCCCCATATCCTGAACCGGCCGCAAAACAAAGCGGGCCGCGCGGTAATCCCGCAGCATACCGTACGACGGCTCGCTCACCCACCGCGAAGCAAAGACGGGCGGCTCGCCCAAACCAGCGTCCGGACGCCTCTCAATCGGATGGGCGAGGCTTACCACTGCCATCTCCTCCGGTACAACGGTAATACGCACTGCCCCCTGCGCCGGAACTCCGGCGTGGACAGCATACCCAGGAATCAGCGCCGCGCCGGAGTCGCCGGTGGCCACGTAGCCGCCCTCATACATAACATGCGTAACCGGCCCGCGGCCGTCGTGATGCGTTACAGCCTGAAATCCGGACATCTCCCAGGAAAGCACCAGCCGGGAGGGCGTGCTCTCCACCACGGCCACGTTAGCGGCAGCCGGGGCGGCAAGGGTCAGGGCAAGGATGGACAAAAAGGCCGGTATTCGTCTCATATCAGTCAAATTAACGGGTTACGGGTACAATATATAAATATAATATATGCAGTGGGATAAAAGTGCTAAATTGTAGTTTGGAGTGTGGAGCCTGTTTTTTTCAGGGCCGTTCGTAAAATACCTGCCCCACCCGCTCTATGTGCTCCCTCAGGTTCTCATTTTTTATGTCCCTGAAGATCGACAGGTCGCAGGTGTACGGTATCGGCAGGTCGTAAAGCTGGCCGGATATGGCGAATTTGTCGCTGAGCGTGGCGTCGCCGTAGATCGCGAGGTCGATGTCGGAGCCGTTTTCGTAGTCGCCTCTGGCCCGCGAGCCGTATATTACCACCTTTTCTATGCCCGGATAACGGGAGAATATCCCGTTTACCGCGGCTATCGTCTTGTCGGGGAGTCCGAACATTACTCTTCCTTTGCGCTGTATTCAGCCATTTTTTTCATAAGTCTCCGCATCTCCTCTACGTAAGAATTTGAGACGTCGCTGGCTACCCTTATGGCGACCTCCTCCTCATAAGTATGGGCGGTCTCGTTTCTGCGGTCAATCATATCCATCCAGACGGCGCCGTCGTCTATGATCCCGTTTTTGAACGCGGCGCGGACGGCGTCTTTCGAGCCGGTGATGTCGAATATACCCTTGTGGCGCAGGTAGTCTTTCATGAGGTTCCACGCGAGCTCAAATGTGAACTCGAACGACTGTATGAGCCCCATCCTCTCGGCCTCGGACAGCTCGCGCTCCTCCTGAATGCGGTGTATCCTCTCGAGGACGGCGAACGCCTTGGTATAGTTGTCGAGCCGCTGTACCCACCATTTTTCGGGCAGCGCCATAATTTTCGCTCCTTTTCGCTTCAGCTTTTAGGATAATATAATAAATGCGGGGCGGGTATAATATTTAATCGTTTCATCAATCATCGGCCAGCGATACACCCTTGTTATGTTCGGTGAAGAAGCTCATGTGCCAGCCGCTGGGGAAGAGCAGGACTTGATGACCGTCCTTATCTATGGCCAGCTTCGCCCCCATGGGGATGTGGAGGGACGTCTCGGCGGCCGGCTCGCCGCCGGCAGTCTTTATCCGCTTGACTATCGTCCAGCCGGTCTGCTCAAGGCGGGAGGCGGCGTTGTATTCGGATTCTAACCTGTATTGTACAAGGTCGAATTGCAACGGCCCCACGGCGCCTAAGAGCGATATTTTTTGGTGGCCGGCGGGGATGTCGTACAGTTTGACTAACCCCTCCTGCACTAATTGGGTCAGCCCCTCCCTGAACCTTTTGTAGTTGGCGGGGCTGGGGTTGTGGATGTACGCGAAGCACTCCGGCGGGAAGCTCGGGATCTCGTCGTACACTATCCCGGCGGCATCGCTTAGCGTGTCCCCAATCCTGAACACGTCCGTCCCCATCACGCCGATCACGTCGCCGGCGTAGGCCTCGTCTACCGTGGTCCGCTCGCGCCCGAATACGTTGCTGGAGTTGGCGAGGCGGAGAGGCTTGCCGGTGCGCGCGAGCGTTGCCGTCATCCCCCTTGTAAACTTGCCGGAGACGATGCGCACGAACGCCATGCGGTCGCGGTGGCGGGGGTCCATGTTGGCCTGAATCTTAAATACAAAGCCGGAAAATGTTTCGGAATTGGGGTCGATAAGATTACCGGTACTGATATTGCCGTTATCGCCGGCCCCGTCAGCATCACCCGTACGGACATCAACGCCGATATTGGCATTTACGCCTCCGCCTGCGTTGACCCTCGGCCGCGGCGGCGGGGAGTACCCCAGAAACCCGTCTAACAAGAGCTGCACCCCAAAATTGTTCGCCGCCGACCCGAAAAATACCGGCGTCGTCCTCCCCGCCAAAACATCGTTTGGGCAGAACGACACGCCCGCGTGCTCCACCATCTCCATCTCCTCGCACAGCGCGGCGTAAAGCGTCGGGCTCAGTATCTCCTTAACGGCGGGATCCGACAGTCCGCCGTGCGTAGCGACGGGGGCGCGGAACGTCCCGCCCGGCGTGCGCTCGTAAAAGTGCGCGAGGCCGGTTTGGCGGTCTAATATCCCCTTAAAATCGCCGCCGGACCCTAAAGGCAGGTTCATGGGATACGCGCCGATTGAAAGTACGCCCTCTATCTCGTCAAGCAGCGCCAGCGTGTCAAGCGCAGGGCGGTCCATCTTATTGACAAATGTGAATACCGGAGTCTTCCTGCGGCGGCACACCTCAAACAGCTTGCGCGTCTGGTTCTCAATGCCCTTGCCGCCGTCAATCACCATAATGACGGAGTCAACGGCCGTCAGCACACGGTACGTATCTTCGGAAAAATCGTTGTGGCCGGGCGTATCGAGCAAATTGACGTGATACCCGCCGTAGTCGAAATTGAGGACGGTGGAGCTGACTGATATCCCGCGCTTGCGCTCAAGCTCCATCCAGTCGGAGACAGTCGCCCGCTCTTTTTTTCTGGCGGTAACGGATCCGGCCAGATGCAGCGCACCTCCGTACAGAAGCAGTTTCTCCGTGAGCGTGGTCTTGCCGGCGTCGGGGTGCGAGACAATGGCAAACGTGCGGCGCCTTGATATTTCCTGTTGTGTTGCAGACATCATCATTCCATGGCAATTTGATTTTTGGGTTTGGGATTACAACTCTTCTATCCCAAATAACGGTTGATCCTTGTCCACCGCCGTACCGTCCGCTACCAGCATTTTGACGATCTTGCACCTCGACGGGGCGGATATTTCGTTGAACAGTTTCATGGCCTCGATGATGCACACCTTGGCACCTTTTTCTACAATGTCGCCCTCCTTGACAAACGCGGACTTACCGGGGCCGGGGGCGAAGTAGAACGTGCCTACGAGCGGGGCCTTGATGGTCTTGGCGAAGGCGGCCTCTTCCTTTGCCGCTTCCTGCGGCGCGGCTGCGGGCTGCGCGGATTGTGCCGGGGCGGCGGCGTGCGTTTGCGGCATAAGGGACGAGTGCGTCATAAGCGGGATGCTGGCCGCCCCCGCGGCTGACGGGCCGGGCTGCGCCGGGCCGCTTGATCGCACCGATATAGTCGAGTCGCCCTTGCGGAAAACTATTTGGTCAATAACCAATCCGTCTATTTTCTGTATCAACTCCGCCGCCACGCCGTCAATCGGAATATGCGATGCCGGAGACGCCTGTACCGCCGGTGCCGACGGGGCGGCAGGCGCTGCAGGGGCGGCGCTCTGTTTATCGGCGCCGTCACCGGCATCCTTGCCCATCTGCGCCAATTTCCCTGCCGCTTTGAGTTCAAGATCGGCCGGTATCTCCGGGCGCTTGTCGGCCGGCAATGCCTTCCACCTGAAGTACTCGAGCGCCGGCTCGGGCAAAAGCACGTAGGAGAGGATGTCCTCCTCGCCTTTGATAAGCGCGGGGTCTACGCTGTAGGTAGACTTTGGCAGCATAGGCTCTATCTTGTCGGCGGGGCGGTAGTTTATAGGTTTTTCGTTGCCGAGGATTTTCTTGATTATCCCCTTGTCAATCGGAGCGGGTGATCTGCCGTAGAGGCCCATTACGTAGTCCTTGACCTCTTTGGGAACCATTTTGTAGCGCTCGCCGGATAGAATGTTCATCACCGCCTGCGTACCAACTATCTGGCTTGTGGGGGTAACAAGCGGGGGATAGCCCAAATCTTCGCGCACGCGGCTCACCTCATCGAGCACTTCGGGCAGCCTGTCGAGCGCCTTCTGCATCTGCAGCTGCGAGCGGAAGTTCGATATCATCCCGCCGGGGATCTGGTGGATGAGGATGCCTGGGTCTATAGACATCGCCGGTGGCGGCGCGGCGCAACGGCGCTCCGCGAGGGCGGCGAAGTACTTTGCCGCCGTGTCAAGCGCCTCTATGTCGAGTTTCGCCGAGTAGTTCGTTTCGGAGAATATGGCGACCATCGTCTCGACCGGCGGCTGCGACGCCGCGCCGGCCATAGAGGATATCGAACAGTCTATCGCGCCCGCGCCGGCCCGCGCACCCTCTACATAGGCTGAAACCGCCATGCCGCTTGTCGCGTGGCAGTGCAGCTGGATGGGAAGGTCGGCCCCGAACTCGTCGTAGAGCGCGGTCACAAGGCGCTCAGCCATAATCGGCGACAAAATGCCCGCCATGTCCTTTATGCAGATGGAGTCGATCCCCAGCGCAGCCTGCTCGCGGGCGTACTGCACATATTTGTCTACGGTGTGGACAGGCGAAATAGTATACGCGAGCGTGCCCTGCGCATGGCCGCCGTGCTTCTTGACAGCCTTGATAGCCGCCTCGAGGTTTCTCGTATCGTTAAGCGCGTCAAACACGCGGAAGATGTCAACGCCGTTGCGGCAAGCAAGCGCAACAAAACGATCGACTACATCATCCGCATAGTTACGGTACCCGACAAGGTTCTGGCCGCGCAAGAGCATCTGTACCGGCGTATTCCTTGCCTTAGACTTGATGAGGCGCAAACGCTCCCAGGGGTCCTCGCGCAGAAAGCGCAGGCAAACATCGAACGTAGCACCGCCCCACGCCTCCAGCGTATAATACCCCACATTATCAATAACGTCGATGATCTTGAGGATATCGCCGGTGCGCATGCGCGTGGCCCAGAGCGATTGATGCGCGTCGCGCAGCGTAGTATCGGTTATGCGCAAGGGGATCCCATGGCGCAAATCTTCTGTCTTCAGCCTTTTCGTAACACTCATTGTCAACGTCCTTTTATTGGATCATTATTGAAGAAACGGTTGATTATTTTGTAAATTTCCCCATCGCGGAGAATTTATCAAAACGCTTGGCCTTCAATTTATCCGGCGCAACCGCAAGCAACTTTTCAAACTGCCTCAGCACAGCCGCCTTTATCGACTGCGCGGCGGCCTCGTGGTTGCTGTGCGCTCCGCCGGCAGGTTCTTTGATTATCTCATCTATAACTCCGAGCGATAACAGCGATTTAGCCGTGATCTTCAAACTCTCGGCCGCCTGCGGCGAATACGCCGCGTCCCTCCACAAAATAGACGCGCACCCCTCAGGCGATATAACCGAGTAGACCGCGTTCGACAGCATCAGCACCGCGTCGGCAACACCAATCCCCAGCGCCCCGCCGCTGCCGCCCTCGCCGGTAACAACCGACACTATGGGCACCTCAAGCGTAGCCATCTCCGTCAGATTTCTGGCAATAGCCTCGGCCTGCCCGCGCTGCTCGGCGTCGAGCCCGGGATACGCCCCGGCGGTATCTATAAACGTAAGCACCGGGATGTTGAACCTCTCGGCCAGGTGCATGAGCCGCATGGCCTTGCGGTACCCCTCGGGCCGCGCCATACCAAAATTCCTCCTGACGTTCTCCTCTACATTCTTGCCCTTGCTGTGCCCTATCAACATTAACTTGCACCCGTCAAGCGTAGCGAACCCGCCTATCAGCGCCCGGTCATCCCCATAGCACCTGTCCCCGTGCAGCTCTACAAAATCAGTAAACATCATGCCTATATAATCGTAAAGCACGGGCCGCCGGGGATGCCGCGCCACCTGCACGGTCTGCCACGGCGTCAGCCCATCGTAAATTTCCCGCTTGCGCTCCTCGCAGGTCTTATCAAGCTCCGCGATCTGCGCGGCTATGCGCGGGTCGCCCTTATCCGCCGACTGCCTTAACTTGTCCAGCGCCTTTTCAAGCTCGGCGACCGGCTTTTCAAATTCAAACTCGCGATCCACGGCGCCCCCCCTTCTTACTGCCGGCGCTGCCGCCGTTGTGGTACGAAAGAATCGTATGCAGCGTGCTCTTCATATCCTTCCTGTGCACGATACAGTCCAAAAATCCGTGCTGCAAAACAAACTCCGCCGTCTGAAAATCATCCGGCAGTTTTTGTTTAATAGTCTGCTCTATAACGCGCCGCCCGGCGAACCCTATGAGCGCCCCCGGCTCGGCTATGTTGATATCCCCCACCATCGCGTAGGAGGCCGAGACGCCGCCCGTGGTAGGATCCGTCAGCACGGATATAAACGGCACCTTCTTCTCGTTAAGCATAGCCACTCCCGCGCAGGTCTTGGCCATCTGCATGAGCGACAGAATCCCCTCGTGCATCCGCGCCCCGCCCGACGCCGAGAAAATTATGTACGGCACGCGCTGCTCGCCGGCGTAAACCGCGGCCTGCTGGATCTTCTCGCCGGTGCCGGAACCGAGCGAACCGCCCAGAAAACGGAAATCCATCACGCACACCACCACCTCAAGCCCGTTGATCTTGCCCGTCCCCGTAACCACCGATTCGTTGAGCTTGGTCTTGGCGCGCGCCTGCTCCACCTTCTCGGAGTATGGCCCCTTGCCGTCAACAAACTGCAGCGGGTCGCAGGGGCGCACGCTCTCGAACATCTCCTTGAACGTCCCGCTGTCGAGCGTAATCCCAATGCGCTCGTAGGCGTTGAGCTTACCGTGCCAGCCGCACTTAGGGCAGACGTTCAGGTTGTTTATGAAGTCCTGCTTGAACACGTGCGCGGAACAGGACTGGCAGCGCGCCCAGATCTCGTCCTGCTGCACCGGCTTTTTCGCCGGCTCGCGCTCTTTAGGCTTAAACCACGGCATATCTTCTTTTTCCTTGATTATGGATATAGTACGACCGGTCCGGACAATCACCGCCAATACAACAATACAATATATATTGCGCCACAAAGGATTTCGGTTTTTGAAACAAAATATTACAGGGGTACGGGGCTAAATGACACTTCCCCGCTCTCAATATTATAATACGCGCCCACAACTGCGGCTCCCGCCCGCTTTACAACGTCATTGCTCTTTATCTGATTTACCACATAATCCACATGAACATGAATCGCCTCATCGGCACACCCGCACCCCGCCACCACGGGCCTGATCCGCTCCATAACCTTCCCCAGATTCCCGCCGTAAGCCGCCCCGCTGTACGCCCCCATCACCGCCCGGCAGTCGCTGTGGCCCACCACCACGAAAAGCGGCGTCCCAACCACCTCCGCCCCAAACTCCACCGTCCCCATCGCCACCTCGCCCACCACGTTGCCGGCGTTCCGTATCACGAAAATATCCCCCAGCCGCTGGTCAAAATAGACCTCCGGCGACACCCTCGAATCCGAACACGTAACCACCGTCGCGAACGGCATCTGACCCAGTTTCATCACGTACCGGTCGGCGGACGTGATGTGAACGGCCGTCCCCCGCCCGTCACAGTAGCGCCGGTTGCCGTCCCTAAGATACCCAAGCGATGCCCGCCAGTCGGTGACACGCTCGTCCGGCCCGTGTATATCAGCAGCCACCATCCCCCCTCAACATGCCAATAATCTTCCGCATAGACGAAAAAGCGATCTCCTCATCCGAAATATCCCCCGCAAACCTGTACAAAACCTCTATAATCTCATCATTAGGACAAACAGACTGCCCCGCCCTCAGGCGGCAGGTATAGAAAATATCAAGCGTATGATACAAAACGTCCCCATATAGGTATGTATTAGGCGCCGACTTGAAATATTCGACGGAATCGACATCCGCCCCCAGCTCCTCAAACACCTCCCGCCGCAGCGCCCCCTCCCCGTCCTCCCCGAAATCCACAAACCCCCCCGGCAGGTCCAAAAAACCCTTCCGCGGCTCCTTGTTCCTGCGGACGACCATCAGCCGCCCGCCCTCATCGAAAATCAGCCCCGCCACCGCCGCCGCCGTGTTCAAATAGAGCCCAAAGCCGCACTCCGTACAAACGATCTTACGGCCGTCCGTAATACCGGCGGGCTTCGAACACCGGGGGCAGAATTTTAGGATGTCGTCGTTATTTGTCATCGGCATAAGCAGCGTATAAGGGTAAAAATCAGTACATTACACAAAAAAAGGGCTCCTTCACCAGAAGAAACCCTCCTATGTTGGTACCCCCTAGGGGAATCGAACCCCTGCTGCAAGAATGAAAATCTTGTGTCCTAACCACTAGACGAAGGGGGCAAAAATCATCCATGTCCGCCCATAATATAATAGATGGGCGGACGAAATGCAAGTTTTTTTTTATTTTCCCGCCGAACTCTTCACCTCAGCCAGCACATCCTCGTTGTCGGGGGCAAGCCGCTGCGCGTTTTGCAGGTGCTGCTTGTACGTATTCATGTCCTTGCGCGACTTGTAGAGCTTGGCCAGGCCGAGCTCCGCCATGGCGTAAGACGGGTCGGCGCGGAGGGCGCGCTTGTAGTTCATCTCGGCGCGCGGCATCTGCTTCATCTGGATGTACGTCTCAGCCGTCTCAAACAGGGCCGGGGCGTAACCGGGGAGGATGGAGAGTATCTCCTCGTAAACCTCCAAAGCCTCCTGGAACTTGCCGTTCGCGCGGTGGATGAAGCCGCGCAGTATCATGGCGTCGGTGTTCATGGGGTCCTGAGCCAAAAGCTGCGTCACTATCCCCTCGGCCTCCTTCGCCTTCTTCTGCTGGATGAGCATCTGGCCGTAGGCAAGCAGGTAGCGCCCCTCCTTCTTGAGCTCGGTGAGCTGCTTTATCTCCTCCAGCGCCTTGTCGTTCTGCTTCGCGAGCTGGTACACCTCGTATAGCTGGTAGCGGATGGTGGCGTCGTCGGGCTTCGCGGCCTTCGCCCTCGCGAGGATGCTTATCGCCTCGTTGTTGCGCTTGGTCTGCACGTAGCCGCGCGCCAGAAGCGACAGCACGACCGGGTCGTTCGGCGACATCGTGTTCGCGATCTCTAAGTTTATCATTGCGCTGCTGTAGTCGCCGCGGCGCATAAGAAGCGCGCCTATGCGGCTGTTGGCCTCCACGTGCTGCGGGTTGGTGCGGATGAAGCGCTGGTAGGCGGCAAGCTCGCTCGAGTCGCGGCCCATAGCGTTGTACACTTGCGCGATCTGCAGCCACAGCTCAGGGTTGGCGTCGGCCGCGGCGGTGCTCCTCTGCAAGAGCGGCAACGCCTTCGCGTTCTCGCCGCGCTGCGAGTAAAGCACGCCAAGACGCAGAATATTGCGCATGTCGTTCGGATAAGACTTGATGTTCGCCTCATATATCTTTACGGCCGCACCCGGGTTTTCCTTCTCCTGCAGGAACGCGGCCTTGTGCGCGGCATCCTGATCCTTCACGCCCGGCTGGGCAATGTACTCGGCATACGCCTTGGCGGCCTCCGCGCCCCTCTTGTCCTGCTCGTAGGCCTCGCCCAAAAGCGCGAGCACACGGACTATGCCGGCCACGCGCGGCTTCCTGCCGCGGAGATCCTCAAGCACGGCAATGGCGTCCTTCACCTTGCCCGACCGCAGAAGCGACTCCCCAAGTATCTGCATCACCGAGGGGTCGGCGGTCTGCGACTGCTGTATGTACTTCGCCGCGTCGGCGTACTTCTGCTCCCCAAAAAGCAAACGCCCCACGCTCGCCGCAATGGCCCGGTCGGTAGGGTTCTTGTCCAAATAGCGCATATAAGACCGCAGCGCCTCTGCGTCCTTCTTCTGCTTGGTGTAAAGGTCGCCCAGCTCCTTGTACTCCTGCACCGCCCCGGTATTCATCATTACCGCCTGCTCGTAAGTTATAACCGCACCGTTGATGTCGCCCGACGCCACCTGGCTCTGCCCCATCGCCACAAGCGCGTCGAAGTTCGACGGCTCGAGCTTAAGCGCCTCGCGGTACATGCCAAGCGCCTCCTTGTACTGCTTGCGGCCGTGGTAAATCATGCCCAGCGTGTTGTAGGTGCTCACATCGGCCTCGCCGTTCTTTATCACCGCGGTAAGCGTGGTTATCACCGCCTGCGTCTGCCCCTTCGCTATCTGTATCTCTGCATAACGCTTGTGGTAACCCTTCAGCTTAGGATCAATCTTCTGCGCCGCCTGGTACGACGCCAGCGCGCCGTCGAGGTCCTTCACGTTGTACTGGTAGTCGCCAAGCAGGCGGTACCCGTCGGCCTCGGAGGGGTTGAGCTTCACGTACTCGCGCATGGCCGCAACCGCCGCCGCGCCCTGCTTGCTGCTGCCGGCCGCAGCCGCCAGACGCTTGAAAAGATCCGCGTTCTTGGGGTCAAGAACCGTGGCCTCCCGCAGCGGCGCAACCGCAGCGGCGTGGTCGTCCTTAGACTCGGCAAACGCGGCAAGGCGCAGGCGCACTTCGAGATCCTTCTTGTCAACCGCCGCGAGCCGCTTGTCGTTCTCCGCGAGCTTCTCGCGGGCCTTGGCGCTCTCGTAGCACGCAGAAAGCATCCTCAAATACTCAATATTATTGGGCTGCGCCTTCACAAGGGCCTCAAGCGGCTCAATCGCCTCCTTAAACTTCCTGCCCTCCACAAGCGCACGCGCCATAAGCCCCCGCGCCTCGGCGGCGCTGGCGTTGCGGTCGGCGGCTATCTTCAAATAAATAACCGCGCTGTCGCGCATGCCGGCCTCAAGGTACGCCTTGCCTATCCGGAAAGCAACCTCCCCGTCGGCCTTCTCCTGGTACGACCGCCTCATAAGCGGTATCGCCTTGCCGAACTCACCGTCGTTAAAATAAATATTCCCCAGCTCGCGGTTGGCGATGGCGTTGTTAGGATCAGACGCTATGACCTTCTCAAGCGCCTGCTTGGCATCGGCCGGCCGCTTGAGGGCAATGCAGGCCCGCGCGTACTCCCAGCTCGCCTCCGCCGTAAAGTTCACCTTGAGCGCCGCCTCCGCCATCGGAAGCGCGTTGTCGTACTGCTCCATCTTGTTGTAAATCCGCGCAATGCCCAAAAGCGCCTGATACTCGCCGGACTGCACCCGCCAGGCCACCATGTAGCAGGCCAGCGCCTTCTCAATGTAGTCGAGCTCCTCGTTCGCACGGCCCACCTTAACCCAAACCGCAGGCGAACGGTCAATAGCCGGGAGCTTAGAGTCGGCGTAATCGAGCGCAGCCGTATAGTTCTTGGCGCCTATCAAGCGGTCGAACTCGGCGTCGGCCCAAACCGGGGGCGGCGTAAGCAGAATTAACGCTGTAAGCGAAAATAACAATAACGATGGCGATAACCTGTTGATTTTAAATGAATTAGAGAAAATTGACACTGCAAAGCCCCCCTAAGTGTGTTTGTGTTTTTGAGACTGATGCCAATACTTAACTAATCAATATACATTACTACGTAGGGTAAAGTCAAAATATTAATTCAATGGAACTCTATCCGCCCCGTTTGCTGAATCGCGCGGGTGGCAGTAGAAACATTTTTAATCAAAACTATTGACTTCCGATTGTAATTTACGTATATTATCAATATGGAAGCTCGGAGCAGAGGGCCGGTCGGGAGACGTAATTCTTTCGCCAGCCAGTTTACCTCCGAGCTTTCCTATTTCCAAAAGTTCTACATCGTGTACCTTTTTCCCGTATTTTGTACTTTCTTTTACAGTAATAAACGCAATCGCGCCATTGAAGTGCAACGGTGTCCCATACCTGTGAATAAACACATCCGGCTGCCCGCCTCTGTCTTGGCGCTCCACAAGTTTAAGCGAATCCTCATACAAATCAATAATATCTGACACTACCGCGAGGTGTTGCCCCGCCGGAAACCCGTTGTTTTTAGACGCACGGATAGATGCGTCTGATATCATTTTCTCTATGGATTTTCTGTTTAAGCGCGCCGCGTCGTCTGTTCCCGGCCTCAGTATTATCCTAAGGCCACTTACATCACACATCCCTCTATCTTCCAGCAAATTCAATAACTTGCGCTTAACATCATTACGACTCATCCCCTGCCGATACATCTCAGCCTTCATATAAGCCCCTCAAAGTTTCTAAACAAAAAAGCTGTTTTCGTGGCAAAAAATAACCAAAAGCAGGTAGGTAGCCACCTCTTTGACACATATAATATACTTTATTCCAGCCGAAAAAACAAAAAATGAAAATTTTGTCCCCCCTTGATATTCCAAGCGCCCATAATGTATACTTAGTAAAACAGGATGCAATCCCGCAACCCGCCCGGATGGGCGGGGAGGCGGGTGGACTTGGCGGAAAAATTGGGGAGATTATATTGTGATTTTTAGTATGCTGACAATAACGCTTTTGACCGTGTGCGCCGCCGTGATGGCGGCGGGGCGTGTTGGCTCACGCCCGGCTTGCTTGACAAAGGGGAATTTT
>WQRV01000009.1 GCA_009786575.1 Chitinispirillia bacterium
TTGTTGTGTACTGCGAGGGCCCAACCTTGTACGACGAGAGCCCGAAGGTAGAATCCCGGCGGGCGCCGTGGGTATTTTATCTAATATATATTATGGCGTAGGACAAATAATAATTTATACCTATGGACCTATACATAAAATACGTAAACGACCGCTATATCTACCTCGCCCCGGACGACGACTGCCGCGCTATTGTGGATTTCATGCTTGCCGCAGATTACGGCGAGGAGTGGTGCGTCGGCTCGGATTTTGAGCCGGAGTTTGTTTCGCGGCTCATGGAGGCCGGCTTTTTGGTGATGTCGGCCGACGCGGCGGAAGAGGGGGGGCCGTGGTATATTTTGCTTCCCAAGCTGCACCTTGTGCGCTCGGTGCTGCGGTTTGATGACCTGCACGTCAAGAGGTCTGCCCGCCGTTTTCTGGGGCGTTACGAACTGCGGCCGGACGCGGAGTTTGGGCGTATTTTGGACCGTTGCGTGGAGAAGCACGGCGGCGACTGGCTTACCCCGCCGCTTGTCGCCTGCATTAAGGAGATAAGGCGCTCCGCGCTTGCGTCGGGCCGGCCTTCTTCCCCCGGCGCCGCCCTGCTCCCCGCGCCGGGCGTTTATCCGGCAGCTTTTGGGCTTTACCGGGGGGATGAGCTCGCCGCCGGCGATTTCGGCGTTGTTTGCGGGGGCGTTTATACGAGCTATTCGGGATTTTACGATGAACCGCACGCCGGGACGGCGCAGCTAATCCTTACCGCGCGTTATTTGCGGGGCCACGGTTTCGCGTTTTGGGATTTCGGGATGCCGATGGAGTACAAGACGGCGCTTGGGGCGGCGGATGTGAGGCCGGGGGAGTTTGTTGGGATGTTCCGGGCGGGGGCCGGGCTGGTGGGGTAAAAAGAAGGGCGGCCTTTGCGGGCCGCCCCTGACTTAATGCTTTACTTCCTCAAGCTATAATGCTTAGTGCGCGCAGCACGTACCGTCCCAAGGCCGGTCGGTGCCACTACAGGTGATTACCTTGCCGGTTCCCTCACAGTGCGACATTTTTGTCGTACCTACGCAGTCAGCGCCGGCATCGCAGGCGGCGGTACCGTCCCCGATGTTCCAGCAATCAGATTTCCCGGCAGTACTCCAGTCGCAGTAGTAGTTAACTGCGGGAGGTGTATAGGCGTCGCAAGCAGCCTTACTGTCGAAGTGTTTGCCGTTCTGTTTGCAATTTTCCAAATATGTCAGGCCTTTATCGCTGTTGGGATCTACGACATTGGGCTGGGTTATTTTGTTGCAGCCGCCACCGGTCGAACTGGGCCACCAGCAGTAGTGCTCTTCTGTGGGCGCAACATAGTCGCTGCAATCGGGCAAGTTGCTTAAGAAGCCGTATTTGTTGCAATTCTCCAGATTAGTCATACCGGGGTTATCCGTGCTCTGCCCGTTGGGGTCGGTTATCGGGAAGCAGCCGGTATCCCAGCGGCAATACTGCAGTGTGCTGACTGCGTTGCAGTCCGATACCACTTCGCCGGAAGCCGCGAGACACTCGGCTTCTGTCTTAGTGTCGTCATACGGGCCGCCGATTCCCCAGCAGTTGGCAGGATCGTTGTCCCAGCGGCAGAACTTCCCGGTACCGGTACCCTGGCAGCTCGAGTGGTTCGCGTTTACGCTGCAGCAGGCTGTGCTGCCGGGGTTGGTTACGCACGGGTCGCCGCCGCCGGATGTTGTGAAGTGGGCGGTGAGCATGTAGTTCTGGTTCATGGTAAGCGTCAGGTTCGCGCTTGCGCCGCTGGTTGTTCCCGTCCAGTGTGAGAACGTGTAGGAGGAAGCCGGCGTAGCCGTGAGCAGTACGGATTGGCCTTCAAGGTAGCTGTCCATATCGGGCGTCTTGGAGACTTGGCCGGCGCCTGCCGGGCTGATGGTAATCGAAATTATGTGCTGTGTGCCGCCTTGCTGGCAGTTCGGATGGCTTGCTCCGGCGGGTGTGCTGCAACAGGCCTGGGTCCACGGGTTGCACGGGTCGGAGGTCTGACAGCTCGAATGGTTCTGGTTGGCGGTGCAGCAGGCCGTGCTGCCGGGGTTGGTTATGCACGGGTTTTGCTGGCAGCCGGGAGTGGACGGGACGACGGCGCAGCAGACATCCTGATTGAACGTGGCCGGGTCGCACGGATCCTCGGCGGGGTCCATGAAGTTGGCGACTAATGTGATGTTGCTGTTCATGGTAACGGTAATGCTCTGGCTTGTCTGCCCGTTTGACCAGTTTACAAACTGGTAGCCATAGGCTGCGCTGGCGGTAAGCGTCACAGTTTCGCCCTGATTGTAGGTTGCTTTGTTGGGGTTTTTAGTGATGCTCCCGGTGTTGGCCGGGTTGACCGTCGCATTGAGCGTGAAGGTGGTGCCGGGGTTGGGGCCTGGGCCCGGCGGGGTAGGTTCATCGCTAGAGTCGCAGACCACAAACAGCAACGTGGCGCAGAGCGCGGCTAAGGTTGTGCAGAAGAGCGCTTTGCCCTTCACGCCTACAGTTTTGTTAAGAAAAGATCGAGTCATGAGAATCGGTCTCCCTTTCTTTGATTTAAGGTGTATGTTAATGAAATTATAGAATACCATCCCCCTACTGCTATTTATAGTAATATAGCGAAAAACAGTACCGCTGTCAAGGGTTATGTCTATTTTTTTGATTTTTTTCCCGCGACCGGCGAAAACCGGGGCGTTTGGGCGGTTTGCCGAGGGGGCTTCCTGGGCCGGATTCCCCAAAAAACAAAAAAAAACAAAAAAAGTATTGACTTTGCCCGTTACATAACGTATTTTCTGTAGATTAGTCATATTTTTCGTATTTTCAGGCAGTAGAGCGGAGTCAAAAGATGAAAACTGTAGTTGTGGACGCAAGGAAGATTGAGCGCGGCTGGTATGTCGTTGATGCTGCGGAACTTACGCTGGGCCGTCTGGCCAGCAAGGCGGCGCAGGTGCTCGTGGGCAAGGGCAAGCCGGCCTATTCGCCCAACCAGGATCATGGCGATTACCTTATCGTCATCAACTCCGACAAGGTCCGCCTGACGGGCATAAAGCCGGAGACCAAGACCTATTTCCGCCATTCGACGTACGCCGGCGGCGACAAGCACCGGCCCTACAAGGAGCAGATGGAGCTCGATTCGACGCAGGTGGTAATCCACGCGGTTAAGGGGATGGTGGCCAAGAACGCGCGGGGGCGGGCTATTATGCGGAAGCTGCACGTTTACCGCGGGGCTGAGCACCCGCACGCGGCGCAGCAGCCCAAGGCGCTCAAGTTGTCGGCGGGGCCCACTCCGGTGGTGCAGAAGGCATAAGGGGCGGATGGCCGTCCCGGCAGAGTCGATTAATACATATTATAGAATAGAAGGAGCAGTAATTTGGAAAACAGGTACTTTGGAACCGGAAAGCGCAAGAACGCTATCGCGTGCGTGATCATTAAGCCCGGCAAGGGCGAGAAGGTTGTCAACGGCAAGCCCATACTCGAATACCTCAAGAGCGACGTGCTGGTGATGGATGTCGAGAAGCCCCTGCAGATGCTTAACTCCATGGAGAGCTACGACATCGTGGCGCGCGTGCGCGGCGGCGGCCTCAGCGGCCAGGCCGGGGCGATCCGCTTAGGCATCTCCCGCGCGCTGGCGCTCATGAGCGAGGATAACCGCAAGGTTCTGCGCAAGGGCGGCATGCTGACCCGCGACTCCCGCGTCGTGGAGCGCAAGAAGTACGGCCAGGCCGGTGCGCGCAGGCGCTTCCAGTTCTCGAAACGCTAAAATCCGGCTGTGTCCGGCGGTGTTTTGACGGTGGTGGAACGGGCGGCGTCTTGCCGCCCGTTTCGGATAAGAGTATATCGTAGAATTTTTAATCACACGGCCGAGCGAGGGATGGGTGCCGCCCGTAGGGCGGTTGATTTCTCGCTGAGACAGCCGTGGTAGCCATAACCCATACATAATGTAAGGAGATGTACCATGTCTTCATTGACGTTGCCTGAACTGTTGGACGCCGGAACCCATTTCGGCCACCAGACCAAGCGCTGGAATCCCAAGATGAAGCGCTTCATCCTCTGCCCCAAAAACGGCATTTACATCATTGACCTCAACAAGACGATCGTGACGCTCGACAAGTTTATCGATCGCGTTAAGGCTGAGGTCAAGAAGGGCGGCAAGGTCCTGTTTGTGGGGACCAAGAAGCAGCTTCGCGACTGTATCCGCGAGGAGGCTGCGCGTTGCAGCATGCCCTACGTCACCGAGCGCTGGCTCGGCGGCATGCTTACGAACTTCCAGACCATCAAGCAGAGCATCGCCAAGCTCGACAAGATTGAGAAGATGGAGGCCGACGGCACGATAGAGATGCTGCCTAAGAAGGAGCGTCTGCTCATTGCCAAGAAAAAAGAGAAATTAGTCGCGATTCTCACCGGCATCCGGCACCTGCGCCGCCTGCCGTCCATCATATTCGTCGTAGACACGCTAAAGGAGCACATTGCTATCTCGGAGGGTAAGCGCCTGGGCATCCCCATCGGCGCGATTGTTGATACCAACTGCGACCCCGACGCGGTAGACTTCCCGATCCCCGGCAACGACGACGCGATAAAGTCGGTGCAGCTGATCACCCGCGCCATAAGCGACATAATCCTCGAAAACGCCGTAGCCTCCGCAGCCGCCGAAGAGATGGCCGCCAAGGACGACGATGGCGCCCCCGAGGAGGAAGCCGCCCCGGCCGAAGACAGCAAAGCCAAGCGCCACCGAGTAGTCCACAAAAAATCGCCGAAGGTAGTAACCGAAGAAGACGATTAATTTGTGCCGTACCGTTGTTACTATGTTTTGCCGTTGCTGTTGCCGTACCGGTTTTAAGCCCCCCAGGGGCGACCGTTGACTTTGACGTACCGGTGTTACTATGTTTTGCCGTTGCCTTTGACGTACCGGTTTTGTAAAGTTTCCCCCTTGAGGGGGAAATTGAAGGGGGGGAATATAATATCGGGGCGTTGCGGGGTGTCCCCGCAGAGGGGGTAGCGGAAGACAGTTTTTAAAAATGGCGTTTTTTGCCATTTTTAAAAACTGGCTGGAGCGAGGGGGAGACTTCCCCCCTTGAATTTGATTTTGACTTTATCTTTTGAATCTTTTGACTTTAATAATTTTTTAAGGAGAAGAAAATAAAATGGAAATAACAGCATCTCAGGTAAAAGAACTCAGAGAAAAAACCGGCATCGGCATGATGATCTGCAAAGAAGCCCTGATCAAGGCCAACGGCGACATGGAGCTCGCCATCGAGGACCTCCGCAAGCAGGGCCAGGCGACCGCCGCCAAGCGTGCCGGCAAGGCCGCCAAGGAGGGCAAGGTCTCCATCGTCATGGACGCCGCCGCCGCCATGGTTTACGAGGTAAACGCCGAGACCGACTTCGTGGCCAAGAACGAGGACTTCGTCGCGTTCATCGACAGCCTCGGCAAGATATTGCTCGCGCAGAAGCCCGCCGACCACGCGGCCGCGCTGAAACTCTCCGACGCGTCCATCGGCTCGATTACGGTCGAGGCGAAGGTTACGGAGCTTGTGGGCAAGATCGGCGAGAAGATTGAGTTCCGCCGCTACCGGAAGATGGCCGCCGACCCCTCGAAGGAGAAGTGCTTTTCGTACATCCATGGCGGCGGCAAGATCGGCGTGCTGATCAAGATCGCGGCCTCCGCGCCCGGCGCGCTTGAGTCGGCCGAGGTGGCGGAATTGGGCAAGGACCTCGCGATGCAGATCGCGGCGGCGCGCCCGGCCGCGGTAGACCCGTCGAGCATCCCGGCCGAGGTTATCGCCAAGGAGAAGGAGATTTACGCGGCGCAGGCGAAGGAGTCGGGCAAGCCCGAGAAGGTATGGGACAAGATGATTGAGGGCAAGCTGACCAAGTACTTCGAGGAGTTCACGCTCGTCAACCAGAAGTTCATCCGCGACACCGAGGTGGTTGTGAAGGACAGGATCGCGGCGGTGGCTAAGGCTGTTGGGGCGGATGTTAAGCCGGTCGAGTTCTTCAGGTTAGAGCTTGGCGAGTCGGATTAAACTGTATGTCCGGTTCATACAAATACAAGCGCGTGGTGCTGAAGCTGTCCGGCGAGGCTCTTGCCGGGGAGCGCGGCTTTGGCATTGATTCCGATATTATATCGAAGGTGGCCGGCGAGGTCGCGCACGTCGCTAAGGGCGGGGTGCAGGTCGCTGTCATTATCGGCGGCGGCAACTTTTTGCGCGGGGCTACGACCGAGGGAGTTTCGGCGGTGGCGGGCGACGCCATGGGGATGCTCGCCACGGTCATCAACTCTATCGCGTTCGCCGAGCGGGTGATAGCCTGCGGTGTGGACGCGCGGGTGCTTACGGCTACGCGGCTTGACCGTTTGGGGGAGTATTACACGCCGGGGCGGGCTATTGATTTGATGAAGTCCGGGGTGGTGGCGGTGATAGGCGGGGGGACGGGCAGCCCGTTCTTTACAACCGACACTGCGGCAGCGCTGCGCTGCGCGGAGCTCGGCGGCGAGGTTATCATGAAGGCCACGAAGGTAGACGGGATATACGACAGCGACCCGGTGAAGAACCCCGGCGCGGTGAAGTTCGACGAGATAACGCACGCCTACGCGCTCTCCAAGAAGCTGAAGGTGATGGACGCCACGGCGTTTTCGTTCTGCATGGAGCGGGATATTCCCATAATAGTGTTTAAGCTGCTTGAGGACGGGAATCTGGCGAAGTGTTTGAAGGGCCAGCCGGTGGGGACGGTTGTCAATTCCGGCGGCAACGCGTAATATGGAAGACACGATCAAATATGGTGCCTGTGCCATCCGGCGACTGCACGACAGCCGTGATGTCTTTGGATGGCACAGGCACCATATTTGATCGTGTAATTTATAATAGCAGGGGCGGCATTCTGCCGCCCGCAAATCGTAAAAACAGGGAGATGTACGTATGGGCGCGATGGAAGACATTAAAAAAGAAACCGAAGATCGTATGCACAAGACGATCGACAGTTTAAAGAAGGACCTGACCAAGATCCGCACAGGCCGCGCGACGCCCGCGCTGCTCGACGGCATCACGGTTGACTACTACGGCAACCCGGCGCCGATCAACCAGGTCGCCAATATCTCCGTGCCCGACGCGCGGATGCTCGTTGTACAGCCGTGGGAGAAGAGCATGATAAAGGAGATTGAGAAGGCGGTGCAGGCCTCCAATTTGGGCCTCAACCCGCAGAGCGACGGCAACCAGATCCGCCTGCCCATCCCCCCGCTTTCCGAGGAGAGGCGCAAGGAGCTGTTCAAGGGCTGCGGGAAGATAGGCGAGGAGTGCAAGGTCGCGCTCAGAAACGTGCGGCGCGATTCGAACGATAAGCTCAAGAAAGCGCAGAAGGATAAGTTAGTTACGGAGGATCAGGAGAAGAAGGGGCTGGATGATGTGCAGAAGGTTACGGATAAGTACATTAAGATGGTTGACGAGCAACTGGCGTTGAAGGAGAAGGAGATAATGGAGGTTTGACCGCCGTGATGTATTGATGGATGGAATGCGGGGGCGCGGTTAATCGCGCCCTTTTCATTTGATAACAGTTGTCTACAAATTCTCCAGCGCAATCTTCAGCATCCGCCGAACGGGTTCGGCGGCGCCCCACAGGAGCTGGTCGCCGACGGTGAACGCGGCGAGGTAATCGTTGCCTATATTCATTTTGTGCAGGCGGCCTACGGGGACGGTCAGGGTGCCGCTGACTGCCGCCGGGGTTAGGCTCTTTAGCGTGTCTTCCTTGTTGTTGGGGACGACCTTTCCCCATTCGTGGGCGGAGGCGAGCATGTCTTCGATCTCGTCCATAGGCACGTCTTTGTTCAGCTTTATCGTAAGCCCCTGGCTGTGGCAGCGCATAGCCCCTACGCGCACGCAGATGCCGTCTACGGGGATCGTCTTTGCCGTTCCCAATATTTTGTTTGTTTCCGCGACGCCTTTCCACTCCTCGCGCGTTTGGCCGCCGTAGACCTGCTTGTCGATCCACGGTATTAAAGATGCCGCGAGGGGCGCGCCGAAGTTTGCGGCGGGGATGGAGGTTCCGCGCAGCTCCGCCGTTACCGCCCTGTCAATCTCTAACGCGCTTGCGGCCGGGTTGGACCTGAGCGCCGCTGTCGCGTTTGTCAAGTGAGCCATCTGGTTTGCGAGTTCGATCATGTTTTTTGCCCCCGCGCCGCTTGCCGCCTGGTATGTCATGCTCGATATCCACTCTATGAGCCCGCGGCCGAAGAGCCCGGCCAGCGCCATGAGCATGAGGCTGACTGTGCAGTTCCCGCCCGCGAAGTCGCGGATGCCGGCCTTGATGCCGCTGTTTATGACGCCGCGGTTTACGGGGTCGAGTACGATGAAGCAGGATTCGTTCATCCGCAGGGCGCTGGCCGCGTCGATCCAGTACCCTTTGAACCCGGCGGCCCGGAGCTTCGGGTGGATGTCGTTCGTGTAGTCGCCGCCCTGGCAGGAGACGATGATGTCGAGGTTTTTGAGCTCGCCGGTGTCTGAAGCGTCTTTGAGGGGGGCCGCGCCGCCACCCACGTCCGGCCCGTTCTCCCCAACCTGGGAAGTGGTGAAGAATACCGGTTCGTACCCAGCGAAGTCCCCCTCCGCCCGCATCCTGTCCATGAGGACAGACCCGACCATCCCGCGCCAGCCGATAAACCCTACCCTTATCATAAAATTGTCCCGCCGTGAAAGGATTAATTGTGTTAATAGCCCTATAAAATACATCATGCGCCGGGCGGGATGCAGGGGTTGATTAAAAATTATTGAAATTAATCTTGATTTTGCGCCTGCCATGTTTATAATATATATATATTACAATATGATATATTGGGGGAGGGAGCCCATGAGTTATACAACAAAGTCGGTACTTATTGTCCTCGCCGTGGCGGTGGTGTCTTATTTTGTGGCCAACGCGGTGTTGCCTGAGAAGGGCGATGTATTGGAGAGGGAGTCGCACCTGGCGTCGGAGCAGAGTGCGCCGCACGCTGAGCCGCCGTCTGAGGCGGCCCCTGCGCCCGCCCCTGCCCCTGCCCCGGTGGCCGTTGCGCCTGCGCCAACGCCGGCCCCTGCGCCTCCTCCCGCAAAGGCCCCTGCGCCCGCGCCGGTTCCCGCGCCTGCCGTAGCAGCTCCGGCTGCCCCGCCGCCTGTTGGCGTGCCCCCCGTTGGACCCAGGGTGCGCTGGGGATGGCGCGACGACGCGCACCCGCCGCAAAAGATCGGTTATTTCGAGTTCCCCGACCCAAGGTACCAGGCGCCCCGGACTCCGGTTGACACCGTGATCCCGCCCCCGCCGGCGCCGGAGCCGCCCGCCCCCCGCCCGCAGAGGCAGGGTGCGTCGCCGCTCAGGATTGCGCAGGCCGCCGTCTGCACCGATGTGGTCAGCAGGTCCCCGGTCGGCGCGTCTACCAGGTTCTCCAGGGCGACGCCCAAGCTCTTCTACTATACGCACGTAACCGGCGCCAGCGAAACCGACACCGGCTATGTTGCCCACCGCTGGTACCGCGACGGCAAGCTGGTGCAGACAAAGGTCCGCCCTATAGCGTCCGCAAGCTGGCGGACCCACAGCAACCGGGTAATGGAGGGGGCTGACGATGTAGGAAGCTGGAGGATTGATGCCGTGGACAACAAGACGGGGACTGTTTTGGAGACTACGACGTTTGTGGTGGAATAGGTGCCGGGATTTGTTTGCCGCCTTATTTCGCTATTATCACCCGTCCGCTGACCTGCTCGTTCCCGTGGCGCACCGTTATGAAATAGACGCCCGCGGCCAGGCGGCCCGGGTTTCTGCGGCAGTCCCAGACGAAGTCGGCGCTGCCGTCGGGGCGCAGGCTGATCTTCTCTTCCCAGATTTTCCGGCCGTTAAGCGTGTGGACCATAGCCACCGCCGGGTTTGATATGTTTGCGGCCGGAAAGTAGTACTTCCCCCTGACTACGCTGCTCCGCCTTACTACGCTGGGCAGTGTTTTCAGCCCCTCTTCCCGCTTTACGGCTATGTCGATGAGGCCCTCGAATGGCAGGGACCCTATGGTATACGTACCCGCCTGGCTGCCCCGGTAGGAGATTTTCAACTCTAACGGCAGATCCGTGGTTTTGGCCCTGAAGAGCAGGCTGCCCGATTCGCTGGCGGTGTAGGCATTTTGGCCGATCCTTACCTGCGCCCCGGAGACCGCCAGGCCGTTTGTGTCCACTATCCTTACGAACACCTCGTCGTCGTCCATTATGGCGCGGAGGGCGTTGGGGATGCCGTGGCCATGTTTGCTGTCGGGGAACGTCTGCCTCGTCGCGAATTTGCACGACGCGTAGACGCGCGCGCGGGCGCTGCCGGCGCTTATGCCGGGGTGTACCTGTAGGACGAGCGCGAATATGGCGCTTACTATAGGCGCGGAGAACGAGGTGCCGTTGGCCGCTGTGTACGACGCGCGGTCGCTGGAGTAGACGTTGGGAAGCGGCACATTAACCCCGGGCGCTGTGAGGTCCGGCTTCATGCGGCCGTCGGCCGTGGGGCCGACGCCGCTGAAACCCGCGAGGAGGCGGTTGCGGTCCACCGCGCCCACGGTGGTTACGCTGTCCACATCGGCTGGGGCGGTCAGCGTAGCCGTCGTCTGCGCTGAACCCGCGTTTACGGACTCGTTGCCAGCGGAGTTCACCACTATCATCCCGCGCCTGACCGCGCCGGCCGCAGCCAGCGAAATCACAGCGGTCTTGCCGTCCATATCGTGCGAACTGTAGTTCTCGGTAGAGTCGGTGAACCCGTCGAGATAGCCGAGCGAACTCGAAATGATGTCGGCGCCCAAGCTGTCGGCCCACACCGCCGCGGCGGCCCAGTTGTCCTCCTCGATGCGCGACTCCACCCCATCGTCCTCGGTGCGGGCTACGGCAAAGCCGGCCCCCCATGCACCGCCGATGTAGTAGCCGGGGTGGTAACCGGCGGCAAGCGCCAGGGTCTGCGTTCCGTGCTTGTCGTTCTGGTGATAACGGTGGAGCGAGTCGCTCGCTACCGAGTCGGGGTCGTACACCGTAGAGTCGTTATCGACAAAATCCCAGCCTGCGGCTATGCGCCCGCTGTCTTTGGCGCGCAGGAGCGCCTTGTGGTCGAAGCGGAAGCCTCCGTCAAAAAAAGCAAGGTACGCGCCTTCGCCGGGGTTGCCCAGTTCCTTCATCTTTATATACTCGTGCGCCATCGGGATGTTGACCATGTTCATGTGCCATCCGTAGCCGGGGTCGCCCGCGTCAACAGCCGCCGGCCCTGCCGGTGATTTGGAAAGGCCGTTTAAGGCGGGCTTCGCGCCGGCGTAGACCCTAACCGGCTCGACCGACTTGACAAACGGCAGCGCGGCGATGGCGCTTAGGCGCGACGCGTGGACGGAGAAGCTCGCGGCGTTCTCCCAGGGGAACTCGTGGCGGAGCCGGCCGCCGAGCCGCTGCACCTCGTTTATGTAGGGCCGGTGGACGGGCCGGTCGTCGGCGCCGGGGCGGTACTTGGCCTGATGCCGCCGCTGCATCGCCCGCTCGGAAACGCGCGTCTGAATGCCGCTGCCGGGACGGTCATCGAAAAATACCCAAACATTGCGGACGGTATCGGTATCCGCGGCAGCCAGCAAAGCCTTGCTCAGCCCGCGTGGAGACGAATGCGCCGGGGACAGCAAGGCGATGGCCAGTATCAGGGCCGCAGGCAGGTATACGGGTGCGATTCGTCTCATGGTAATAAAAATACATCCCGGGACAGCGGTGAAGCAATTCCAAATTCTCTCAATCCTCATACGGAACATCAACCAGCGTCTCCGGCCGCTCGTCCCTCCAGGCCAGAAGCTGGCGGACCCGGCTGGGGTGCTTGAGCTTGCTCAGCGCCTTAGTCTCGATCTGCCGCACGCGCTCGCGGCTGATATTGAACATCTCGCCTATGTCCTTGAGCGTCTTGATCCGCCCGTCGTCGAGCCCAAAGCGCATCATCAGGATCTCCTTCTCCTTGGGCGCCAGAGAGCTTAACACCTGCTTGATCTGCTCGCGCAGGTGTAAAAGCGAGATCTTTTGGGTAGGGTCTACCACGTTTGAGTCTTCTATGTACTCTCCCACCGTCGCGCCGCTGTCGCCGCCCACCTCCATGTCGAGCGAAATCGGGTCGAGCGAGTACTCCATGGCCTGCTGGACCTTTGCGGCGGAGCTGCCCAGCTCGTCGGCGAGTTCCCGGTACGAGGGCTCGTAACCGTACTCTATGACCCACTTGCGGCTGAGGCGCGTCACCTTGTTGACGAGTTCCATAGTGTTGGCGGGGATGCGGATCGCTTTCGATTTGTCGTTTATCGCACGCAAAATCGACTGGCGGATCCACCAGGTCGCGTATGTCGAGAACTTGTACCCCTTGCGGTAGTCGAAGTTCTCCACGGCCTTTATTAGCCCGCGGTTGCCCTCCTGGATCAGGTCTATAATCTCCATTCCGCGCAGGATATACCTTTTCGCTATGCTTACGACTAACCGGACGTTCGCCCCTATGATTTCGCAGCGCGTCTGGTTGCGCACCTCTTCCCAGTGCCTGAACGCCTTGGCCTCGTCGTTGCGGCCGGTGGCTGCGAGCGCGGCCTTGTACTTGTCGAGGATGCACTCTACCTGCCTGCCGGTAAGCTTCATGCCCCGGCAGAGCCCCACGATCTCGTCCCACATAGCGTCAACCGTTTTTTCGGAGGCAGGCGTACCGTCCGCCGCCGCGCCGAGGGCGGCGTGCTTCCTCTTCACGTTCGCGAGCACCCGCAGAAATTCGTCGAGCTTAACCGCCACGTCCACCGGCTGACCGTCTTCGGCCTGCCCCTCGGCCTCCTCCACGCGCAGCACGCCGGCGACCTCCACCTCGCCGTTTTTGAGCTCTTCGCCGAGCAGGTAGAGGGTGTCTAAGGCGCATTCGGAGCGGAAGGCCATGTCGAAAAGTTTGTTTTGCGCGAACTCCATCTGCATGGCGAACTCGGTCTCCTCTTCCTTGGAGAGGAGCGGGACCTTGCCGACGGAGTGGAGGTAGGCCCAGGTTGGGTCGGCGTAGTGCTGCGGCAGCCGCCCGTACCCGGCAGGCCGCGGCTTGTCTGCGCTGTGGTGGTGCGAAACTGCGTGTGAACCCACAGGCGGCGCGCCGTAATTCGCCTTTACCAGAGTGTTGATGGTGATGTGCTCGCGCTCCAGTATCTCCCTGACGCGCTCAACGTCATCCGCCATCCCGGCCGCCTCGTCGAACTGTTCGCCGGTAACGAAACCGCCCTGCAGATTCGCGTGCTTGAGCAGCCGCGCCGCAACACTGTCAACGAGCGGCGCGTCTTCCAGGACCGCCGTACCTTTATTTTTGGTATTTATCATCGCTTTTAACCCAGCTCCCTAAGCCGGCCCCCGTAATCTTTCAACTCCTCCAAAAGCCGCCCCCTCCCTGATTCCGGGCAGTCCCGCAGATCCTCCCTCAGGCCGGCTATACGCGCCTTAAGAAACTTGCGCTCCAGAAGAAGTATCTTTTGCACAAGCTCGTCCCTGATGTTTTCCGCAAGCGCCGGCTTTACGGCCAGCATGGAAATCAGCCGCATGGCCTCCGGATCGCCGGAGCAAAGATCGTGCAGCCCGCCAAGGTCGCTGCTTTGGTCGAACGCTTCCAATATAATTGAATATATATTAGCGGAGGGGGCGTCTATAAATTTTTCGGGAGAAAGATATTGCCGCGCCTGGACAATGAGGTTAGGATCGGTCAAAAGAATCCTGAAAAAGCTCTCTTCAAGCGCCCCCAGGACCGCCTGCTTCTCCGCGCCGCCCACGGCCTCTCCCTCTGCGTGCGCTGACGGGCGGGACGCCAGCTTGTTGTACCTGTCTGCCACAAGGTGCCGGTCGAGGCGCAGGCGCTGCTCTACCTTCTTCAGAAAATCGTTTCGCACGATTTCGTCGGAGACCGCCAGCGCGTAAGGCGCCAGCTCGTCAACTATGCGGCTCTTGCCCAAAGACGAACCGTCATGCTCCGAGATCAGCTTATCAATAAGAAAATCAGCCGCCGGCTGCGCGGTGGACAAGAGCGACAAAAACGCCTCCGGCCCTGAGCGCTTAACGAACGAGTCGGGATCGTCGCCGCCGGGGAGGGTCAGGATCTGCACCTCTAACCGGAACGGCGCCAGGACGAACGCCGCCCGCTGCGCCGCCGAGAGGCCGGCGCGGTCGCCGTCAAACACAAGAACGACCCGCTGCGTGAACCGCTTGATGATGTTTGCGTGCTCCTCCGTAAACGCCGTCCCCGATACCGCCGCAGCGTTGCGTATCCCCGCCTGCCAGAGCGTAAGGTAGTCCATGTACCCCTCAACGATA
Organism: Chitinispirillia bacterium; assembly: GCA_009786575.1. Lineage (GTDB taxonomy): Bacteria > Fibrobacterota > Chitinivibrionia > Chitinivibrionales > Chitinispirillaceae > GUT77. The sequence goes on from WQRV01000009.1 coordinate 14,295, forward strand.
AGCAGATACCCCAGCTCGCGCACTGCCTGACGCGCCATGTGCATTCCGTAGAGTACGCCGCTCTTCCGGTACAGCGCGGTCTCCGGCGAGTTCAGGTATTTGGGCTGCGCGTCGGCGTCGAACCCGCGGCCGGCAAACGCGATTATGCGGCCGCTCAGGTCAAATAGCGGAAATATTATCCGGTTGCGGAACCGGTCGTACGCCGCCCCGCTCTCCTTGCCGACCACAAGCCCGCACTCGATCATCCGCTGCAAAGGGATGTTTTTCCCGCGGAGGCAGTCGTGCAGCCCGGACCACCCGTCAGGCGCGTACCCTAAGCAAAAATCCTTTACCGTTTGCCCCAAAAGCCCCCGCGACTTGAAGTAATCCTTAGCCGGGCCGTGCTTTTTCATGCACTCATAAAAAAATCTGGCCGCTTCGCCGTGTATCGCCAGAAGCTCGGTCTTTGTTGCCTTGGACGAACCCGGCGGCGGGCCGCGTTCCGGCTCGCCGCTGTCGCCGTACTGGGCATCGCCGTACCAGCTCCCGTCGTATCTGGAGTCGCGCCCGCCTCCGCCCCCGCCCTCTAACTTGACCCCGGCCTCACCGGCGAGCATCGTGAGCGCTTCGCGGAAGTCTACCCCCTCCATTTCCATAACGAAATTGAAGACATCGCCGCCCTTGCCGCAGCCGAAACAGTGGTAAAATCCGCGGAGCGGGTTGACGGTGAACGACGGGGTCTTCTCCTTGTGGAAAGGGCAAAGCCCCATCATGGTGTGCCCGCGTCCCTTGAGGTTGACATAGCGGCCTATTACAGCGGCTATGTCGGTGCGGGAACGGACCTGCTCCTTGGCGTCGTCGTTAAAACGGTTATTCATAATATTTATCAACGCATTGATACAGGCGGATGCAATATCTCAGACCATATTATGCCGTTGCGCGCCTGGGCCAGCAATATTTGGTCACTGTCCGGTATTGATATATTTTCCTGCGTTTCGAATACGAGGGCCTCTGCCTTGGCCGCCGCTTTCGCGGCGTCTTTGAGTTCGCGCGTCTTTAGCGCCAGCTGCCACTCGGCGTCTACGGGCGCTCCCTGCCTGACTATTTTCCTGGCGGCCTGCGGCTGGGCGTTTGTGCGGGTGTGGGTGTTTACGGCCTTGTAGTTGTCGTAGGACGGCTGCTGCTTCTGATCTTCGTAGGTATGCCTCCGGCTGCCGGACGGCTGCTTCTCCGCGAATATGTCCTCCAGCGTCTTGCGCATCTCCTCTTCGAGATTGACAGGCTGCGGCTTCGATGCCGTGCGCGGGGGCGGGGGGGCGGCGGGCGCCGGCGCATCGCCGTCGTCGTCGTCGCTGCCGGCCGGCTGGCGTTTCTTGAAAATGCTGCCCAGTATCGAGACGGCAAAGATCGCGATAAAAAAGATAGCATCAAGATGATTAATAATAAATTCCATATCACTCCATAAACAGCGGGCGGGTTAAGGCCCGCCCCTGCAATGATAACTACCCGGTGCCGCCGGGAAAACATCATCCCGGCAATCTTCCTGTATTACACAAACAACACCTATACCTTGGGCCCCTGCGGGTTATGCCCGCCAATGGACTCGCGCATCTGCGTGTCGGCCACCACGTTCTTCATCTTATAATAGTCCATGATCCCCAGGTTCCCGCTCCTAAACGCCTCCGCCATCGCCTGCGGCACCAGCGCCTCGGCCTCCACGACCTTGGCCCGCATCTCCTGCACCTTCGCCTTCATCTCCTGCTCGGCGGCTATGGCCATCGCGCGGCGCTCCTCGGCCTTCGCCTGGGCGATCTTCTTGTCGGCCTCGGCCCGGTCGGTCTCAAGGTCCGCGCCGATGTTTTTCCCTACGTCTACGTCGGCGATATCGATAGACAGAATCTCGTAGGCCGTACCGGAGTCGAGCCCCTTCTCGAGCACGCGCTTGGAGATGGAGTCCGGGTTCTCAAGCACCATCTTGTGCGACGCCGCGGAGCCGATTGTTGTAACGATGCCTTCGCCCACGCGCGCCAAAATCGTCTCCTCGCCGGCACCGCCGACTAACCGGTCGATGTTCGCGCGCACCGTGACCCGCGTGAGCGCCATCAGCTGAATGCCGTCCTTGGCTACGGCCGACACCTTGGGGGTCTCTATAACCTTAGGGTTTACGCTCATCTGCACCGCCTCAAGCACGTTGCGGCCTGCCAGGTCTATGGCCGCGGCGCGCCTGAACGTGAGCGGGATGTTCGCCTTGTCGGCCGCGATGAGCGCCTGCACCACGCGCAGCACGTTGCCGCCGGCCAGATAGTGCGACTCAAGCTCGTCGGTCGAAATATCAATCCCCGCCTTTACCGCCGTGATCTTGGCCTCAACTATAAGCTTGGGCGGAACCTTGCGGAAGCGCATGAAGACTATGCTGAGAAGCCCCACCTTCGTCCCGGAGAAGATCGCCTGCAGCCAAAGCTGGAGGGCGGAGCCGATAAAGTAGAACAGAACGAGCGCCGCGATAGCGGCAATGGCAATTCCAAAAACCAGCAGGCTGTTGCTGCTGAAACCGCCCTGATTGGCAAAAGCGGCGGCCGCAGACACAAACACAAACAAACAGGAATACAACATACGCATAGCCAAACACTCCTTTTTATTGTTAACGTTCACGTTCCGCTACAAGTTCAACCACTTCAAGGACGCCCTCGGCCCTCATGAGCGTTTCGAAAAACTCACGGTCGTTTAAAAGCCGCGACAAAGCGCCCAAAATACTCAGATACCCGCTGTTCTCGCCGCAGGGGCCCATAATCAAAAATATTAGATGGGCAGGCTTCCCGTCAACAGAATCGAACGGAATTCCCCGAACGCTCCGCCCCGCCGCTATCACAATGGCCCCGACCCCCGCAGCCAAACGGTGCGGAATCGCGATCCCGCGGCCTATCCCGGTTGATGACAGCCCCTCGCGTTCCATCACCGCCGCAACGCAGCAGTCGATGCCGCCGGCACCGTCAAGCTTACCCGCGTCTGCCAGCATCTGCACTAACTCCCTGACAGCGCCCTCTTTAGAACGGGCCGCCAGAGATAATTGGATGCACCGCGGATCCATAATATCGGATATCCGTCCCATAAGCAGCCTCCCGGATATGGTACAATGCCAATATACCTTAAAATAATTACGGGCGGGGGGAGGTAATTGTTATATTTAAGGATTTTTTACTGTATAAACCAGTTAAGCCCCCACCTGAAGGTCAGCCCCGGCGAGAAGTATCCCGGTATGTACGCCTGCTTTATATTCAGCAGATTGTCTATCTTGTAGAACAGGCGGAACTCCCTGATGTGTACCGTGACCTTCACGTTCAGATCGTAGACCGGGCGGCGCCACTCCTCCGTGTGCCCGGCGAAGATGACGGGGGCGCGCCCGCTCCAGTAGTCGAACCCGATCCCCGGCTCGAAGGTGTACGCCATACCCTGCGGCTGAATCAGGTACGATAAGGCCGCCGCCGCTTTGATGTATGGTTTCGTATCGGTGATGATTGCCCTTGACAGGAGGGACAGGCCGCGGTAGCGCGACATCCACGGGGCTATTACGAACGTGTGCAGCGGCTGGGGGTAGGGCGGAGGGTACCCGTCCCACGTCTCAATGAGCGCGGCCCGGCTGGGCGCGGTGTATTGATATCCCGCAAGCAGCCCCGTATATCCCGCCTGCGCCTCCGTTTCTATGCCCCAGCAGGGGGAGTAAAGGAGCGTGTCGCCGTCAGACGTAAATGTTGCCCCCCCCCGTGCGCGAAACTCCGCGCCGGCCCAGCCGGCACTGAGGCGCAGCGTGTAGAAAAGCCCGGCGCTGTAAACGGACAGACTGCTCTCATCCCCGCCAAAATCCCTGGCGTTTCTGTACATGCCGCTTCCGCTGAGGCCAAGGTTGAACGGCAGAGTGAATTTCGCGTCTGCCGTGAGGTATTTGGCCTCTCCCTTGCCGTTTGCGGCCGCCGGGCTGCGGATGTTGAACGACGAGTCGGATTCGCTTATAAAGGCGGCGGAAAGATCAACATTCAGCGGCCCGAGTTTTTGGCCGAGCAGCCCGGCGTTTGCGCGGAAGAGGGCGCGGCCGGATAGCGCCCATTCAAGGTTCTCCGCAGACGCTGTTACCGTCTCACCCAGCGCGTATTCGTTTTGCGTGTTGACAAACGAGAATGAGAGGCGCCGCTCCGACGAACCGGCTCCGCGCCACGAGAGCGCCAAGCCCATTATGTGTTCGTCGGAAAGGGGGTTGTAGCCCCGGTTCATTACGGCAGACGAGTCTGCGTAGAAAAACTTGTAGAAGTTGGCAATGTCGTTCCCCTCGTGGTCGAACTGCGTGCCGCCTGAGTAGCGGTAGTTTGAGAAGAGGCTTGCCGTGAGGCTGGCGCCGAGCGGCCGGGCCAGGCTCAGGTTGAGCGTGTTCCCGCCGAATGGGCCGTTTTCCCAAAATACCCTGAACTCCGGGCCAGTCAGGGCGCCTGGATCCGGGTGATAGAAGTAGTCGTCCCTTATGTACGCGCCGTATCCGTCCGGCGCCGGGTTTCCGTAGGGCAAGAGGCGGTTTTTGCCGCTTGAGAGGGCGTAGGGGACAAACACGGAGGCGAGGCTGCGGTAGCGCAGCATTTCCGCGAAGCCGGCCCCGTCGCCGCGGAACATGGCGCCGGGGGAGCGCGCCGACGGGCTGAACGCCTGTGCGCAGTCCGGCGCCGCCGGGCTGTAGCCGGCGGCACGCGCACCGCCAGAGGCGGTTGAGGCGCTGTCGGCGCCGGAAATTCCGGGCGCCGGCTCGCCGGCCCGGGCGGCCACGGCCCCAAAAGCCACCAAAATAGCGGTAATTATAGCGGTTGAACGGTACATTTTCTATAAAATACAATTTTTCCCGGATTAATACGAAAAAAATTGAAATCCTCGCGCCATAATGTTAAAATATTATTATCCGGCAGTATAACCAAAAACAGAGAAAATATAGTATATATATATATGGAAAAAGAAAATTCTATGCAAGCCGACGGCCACCTTTTGGCCCACGTGATAGACCAGACGCCAATAGGCATCATGATCCTCCAGCGGGACATGACCATCGTATTTGTCAACCAGTACCTTTTTACCCTGTTCGGCGGTACGCGGGAGGATTTTGTGGGCCTCACCGTGTACGGGCTGGCTAACCAGATGCCGGGGGCGGTCGATGCCGGCGCGATCGTAAGGGGCATAACCGAGGGTACGCTCGCAGACTACAAGCTGACCCTCACGATGCCCGGCCGCCCCGACCTCGTATGCCTGCTCGACTCGTTTAGCATAGAGGAAATTGAGCCGTACCCCGAGTGCTTCGCGCTTGTGCTGCGCGACATCACCGAAGAGCAGGCGTCGGCCGACCTCATAGAGGCAAAGAACGTGGAGATGGCGAAGATCAACACCGAGCTTGCGCGCACCAACACCGACCTCAAGAAGGTCTCCGAGCTCAAGTCAAACTTTTTAAGCATCGCCTCGCACGAACTCAACACGCCGCTCACGTCCATAAAGGGCTACTCCGACATAATCATAGACAACATGCGCGACAAGGTCGATAAAAGCGTCTACCGCATGATAGAGAGCATCAGCCGCGCGGCCGACCGCCTGCACCGCGTGGTCAACAATATCCTCGACGTTACCAAGATCGAGCAGGGCCGCCTGCGCCTGCGCCCCGAGCACATCGACCTCGGCGCGGTGATGAGCGACTGCGCAGACGACATGGTCCAGATCGCCGAGAAGCGCGGCATAACCATACGCGTAGGAGCGCCCACCGAGATGCCGCGCTTCTACGGCGACAAGGCGAGGATCCAGCAGATGTTCACCAGCCTGCTCAACAACGCAATAAAGTTCTCGCCCGACGGCACCTCAATAGACCTCGGCATAGTGCTGGAGGGGGAGGGGGAGGGCAAGCGGTTCCACATCACCGTGGCCGACCAGGGCATAGGGATAGACAAGAACGAGCACAAGAACATATTTGACCCGTTCTACGAGGTAGGCAACGCCAACCGCCACTCTTCCGACGCCTCCAAGTTCATGGGCGGCGGCAGCGGCCTGGGCCTCTCCATCGTAAAGGGTATCGTTGAGCGCCACGGCGGCAGGGTGTGGGTCGAGAGCGAGGGCGCGGGCCGCGACGGCGTCTTCCCCGGAAGCGTCTTCCACGTGGCGCTGCCGCTGCGCTCCGAGATCGGCTGGGACGACGACGAGTCCCGCCTCGCCCCCGAAAGCCGCCTCAAGGAGGCCAACGACACCATCGCTATGGAGGCGTTCGACGACGGCGAGTTCGGCAAGCCGGTCATCCTCTTCATAGACTCCGACAAGGTCTCCATAGAGGTGGCCGGCGCGGTGGTGGAGAACATGTTCGACTTTCTGGTCGCCGAGAGCGGCGAGCAGGGCCTCGTCATGGCGTTCAGCCACAGGCCCTCCCTCATACTCATGGACTCCAACCTCCCGGGGCTCGACGGCTACCGGATATGCAAAATCCTGCGCTCCCAGCCCGAAACCAAAAACATCCCCATAGCCTTCTTCTCCGCCGGCGCCAACGACGACGAGATACAGAAATGCTTCGCCAGCGGTGCCGACGACTTCATCGTCAAGCCCTTCAGCGGCAGCGAACTGAACAAGAAAATCGTGCGGCTTTTGATGAAAAAGGACGAGGAAAAAATCTTTAAGTAAGGGTTGGCGTTTAATCGGGAAAATCACGGTTCAGGCAATAAAAAAAGGCGGATCCCGCAAGATCCGCCTTTTTTATCGTTATAAGCGCCAAAATTCCGTTACCGGGCCAGCCTGTCCATAGTCTCCTTATCGACGTTCTCCTTCAGGGCTTCCTTGAAAGACCTGTCTAAGGAGATGGGGTCGGCGTTCGGGTCGTCCATGTCGATGATGTAGATGGGGGTCGGGTTGTCGAGATAACCTACGACCTCGGCCGCCTCGAAGGCGAAGGCCCTGTTTTTGGCCGCGGCGTTGCTGGCCTTGCTAAGGTCTTTCCTCTCAACGAAACCCTCTATGCCCGACGATGTGCGGATTTTGAGGTGGTTCCTTTTGACTTCCGTGACGCTGACGACATCGCTCGGGCCGATGGAGCCGACGGGCGACTCGTAGGCCTCCCTGACTTCGTTGGCGTAGACCGACGTGTTGGCCTTCTTGGCCTGCATCGCGTCGCCGGCTTTCTGCGCAAAGGCCGAACCGGCGGCCAGTGCAAGAACCAAAGCAAGCTTCAACATCAAATTACTTTTACGCATAACGCGCTCCTTTTTGTAGATTTCAGCATTTTCCGGGCCCCGCGCGGCTATACCGCACCATCCCTATATATAATCTAATATAAATTACGGCCGGACGCAACTTTTTTTTAATATTTTTTGCGCCGCCCCTACAAAAACGCCACATCCATGTCCCTGGCCGCCTTAGTCTCGTTCAGCCGCCCAACCGGCGAGCTGACCGGCGCCCGGTGCAGCGACTCCGGGGCCGACGCCGCAGCGCCGGCGATTTCAACCATCGCCGCGGCGAAGGCGTCTAATACCTCCCGGCTCTCCGTCTCCGTAGGCTCCACCATCATCGCCTCTTTCACGGTCAGCGGGAAGTAGACGGTAGGCGGGTGGATACCGCGGTCGATCAGCCCCTTGGCGATGTCCAAAGCCTTGACCCCGTACTCTCCCTGACGCTTTGCCGTCAGCACGCACTCGTGCATGCAGGTCTTCAAATATGGGATATAATAGTGGTCCTTGAGGGAGTGCATGACGTAGTTGGCGTTGAGGACCGCCTGCTCGCTGACCGCCGTAAGCCCCCTGCCGCCCAGCATCAAAATATAGGCGTAGGCCTTGAGGATGACCGAAAAATTGCCGTAGAACGGGGCGATTTTGCCTATTGTGCCGGGGTAGTCGCTGTTAAGGGCAAAGACATTGCCGGCGTTATCGCCGCCGGGGCCGGTTTTGATTATGCGGGGGGTGGGCAGGAACGGCTCCAAAAACGCCTTGACCCCCACCGGCCCCGACCCCGGGCCGCCGCCGCCGTGCGGGGTCGCGAAAGTCTTGTGCAGGTTCACGTGCATAACGTCGAAGTCCCCGTCGCCGGGCCGGAACTTGCCCATTATCGCGTTGAGGTTCGCCCCGTCGTAGTACATCAGCGCACCGTGGGCGTGGGCGATCTGGGCGATCTCCTTTATATGCGGGTTGAACAGGCCGAGCGTATTCGGGTTGGTCATCATCACCGCCGCCGTATTGCCGCTTACGGCAGCCTTGAACGCTTCAATGTCTAACAGCCCGGTAGCCGGGCCGGTAGGCACCGCCCGCACCTCGTACCCCGCCGCCGCCGCGCTCGACGGGTTCGTGCCGTGCGCCTCGTCGGGGATCAGCACCTCGGTTTTGCCGGTGCTGCCGTTTTTGCGGTGATGCGCCGCGATGAGCGACAGCCCCGTGAACTCGCCGTGCGCGCCGGCCAGCGGCTGTAGCGTGAAGGCGTCCATCCCCGTAATCTTGCAGAGCAGCTCTTCGAGGTGATGGATGACGGATAATGCCCCCTGCGTGTACTTATGCCCGCCCGGCAGCTGCGCGAGCACCGGGTGGATAGACGCGAAACCGTCCATACCCGCTATCTTCTCGCAGATCTTTGGGTTGTACTTCATCGTGCACGACCCCAAAGGGTAAAAATTGGTATCTACGCCGTAATTCTTTTTGGATAAGCCGGTAAAATGGCGCACGACATCAAGCTCCGATAATTCGCACAGGTCAAGCCTGGATTTGCGCAGGTATTTTTCCGGGATGGCGGCATTGACCGGCACATCGTTTTTGGGCAGGGTAACGCCACGGCGGCCCGTTATTGACTTTTCGAATATTATTGACATACCGCACCCCGCAATGCTGCTGCGTAATCGTCCATCTCCGCTTTCGTCCGCTTCTCCGTAACCGCGATTAAAAGGCGGTTCGCGTTGATTGGGATGCCCGCCGCGAATCCCAAATCCGCCATCCGTTTTATTACTCCATCCGTATTGACGGGCAATTCTATCGCAAATTCATTAAATACCGTATCATCCGTAACCTTTACACCCGGTATAGACTTTATTGATTCCCGCAGGTAAACCGCCTTGTTGCGGCATAACGACGCGGTCTCCCGCAGCCCCTCCGTCCCCATCAAAGACAAATACACATGCGCCCGCAGCGCGCACAGCGCCTCGTTCGAGCATATATTAGACGTGGCCTTCTCCCGCCGGATGTGCTGCTCCCTCGCCTGTAAAGAGAGCACGAACCCCTGCCTGCCGCTGTCATCCACAGTCCGAGCCACAATCCGCCCCGGCATCCTCCGCGCCATATCTTTTTTCACGGCGATGAACCCCAAATACGGCCCGCCAAACGACAGCGGTATCCCAAGCGGCTGCCCCTCCCCGACGGCGATATCGGCCCCCTGCTCACCGGGCGATTTTATCAGCGCCAGCGCAATCGGGTTAACCGACTGTATCGCTGCCGCCCCGCACTTCTTGCACTTGTCAACTATACCGGAGTGATCGTGAATAACCCCAAAATAATCTGGATTCTGCAAAACAACCGCCGCGGCGGCGTCATCAATCAAATCATCACCGCCAACTACGGTCTCCGCGCCCAAATTCGCGATATGCGTCCGCAGCATCTCCAGATATACCGGATTGACGCCGCCGTCAACAACAATTTTCTTTCGTGACGTTGCCGCCATGGCCATCTTGCACGCCTCGAATATCGCCGTGCCCCCGTCATACAAAGATGCGTTCGACACCTCCATCCCCGTCAATCTGCATATTTGGGATTGATACTCGTAGATAGCCTGCAATGTACCCTGCGATAACTCCGGCTGATAAGGGGTATACGCGGTGTAAAATTCGCTTCTTGACACGATGGCATCGACCGCGGCGGGGATGTAGTGGTCGTAAAACCCGCCGCCGAGAAAAGATATCAGGCGCGAATTGTTTAAAGATGACAATTTTTCGCATTTTGCCAGCGCCTCAAATTCGGATACCCCCTCAGTCAGCCAAAAATCATTATCGGGCGGTATTAATGTTTTTGGTATATCGGCGAACAGTTCGTCTGCGGACGACATGCCGCATACGCGCAGCATGTCCCGCCGCTGTTCCGGCGTGGCGGGGATGTAGCTCACGCTTCCGTCTCCAGAAATTTCTCGTATGCCGCGGCGTCCATAAGCGTGTCGAGCTCCGCCTTGTCTGCGATCTTTACTGTGAAGAGCCAGCCCGCGCCGTAGGGGTCGCTGTTTATAGTCTCCGGCGCAGGCAATAGCGCGTTGTTGACGCTGGCCACCTCGCCCGATACCGGCGAAAGGAGGTCGCTGGCCGCCTTTACCGACTCGATCACACCGGCCTCGCCCCCCTGCCCGATAGCGATCCCAACTTTGGGCAGCTCTACGAACGTGATGTCGCCCAGGGTGTCCTGCGCGTGGGCGGTGATGCCCACCGTGGCGGTGTCGCCGTACACCCGTACCCATTCGTGCGTTTTTGAGTATTTGAGATCACTCGGTGACATGTAAAAATCCTCCTTAAACGGGGTTTTGATTTTCAGGCAATGACCATATCACAAATATAAATTAATGTCGCTGCGCGCCGTGGCATTTTTGTAAAACGGCAGCTCGCAGACCTTTCCGTGTATCTCATTCTTCCCGCTGATAACCGTAAGCCCCGTTCCGGCCGCCGAAAAACAGCTGTCTACATACGCCAGCGCCACCGCGTACCCCAGGGCCGGCGAAAAACTGCCGCTGGTCACGATCCCGGCCTCTTTACCGCCCGCCGACACCGCGTCCCCGTGCCGCGCCGCCCGCCGGCCGTCTAAGGCTATCCCCGCCAACACCTGCCGCGCCGCCGCTGCCTCGAGCACCTTGTCAGACCCTATGAACCCCTTCTTCCGCGACACTGCCCGCGAATACCCAGCCTGCGCCGCGTTGCGCTCAACCGTCAGCTCGTGCCCGTAGAGCGGGTACCCCATCTCTAACCTGAGCGCGTCCCGCGCCCCAAGCCCCGCCGGGACCGCCCCGCGCCCTATGCAGTCATCCCACAAACCCTTCACCAAATCCACGGCGCAGTAGATCTCAAACCCTATCTCCCCGGTGTACCCCGTCCGGCTGACGATCACCTCCGCGCCCCGGTAGGAGTTTTTCGCGAAATTGTAGTATTTCAGCCCGCCGAGGGGCCCATCCATCATTGCGGCCACGATTTTCGGCGCCGCCGGGCCGTTTATGTCGACCTTGGCGGTCTTTTCGGAGATATTCTCCAAAATCGTCGCCCCGGACACGTTGGCCGCGATCCACTCGAAGTCGCCGCCGGCCGTGGCGGCGTTTACGACCAGCATGAACTCGGACTCGGCTATTCTATATATAATAAGGTCGTCGACCACCCCCCCGGCGGCGTTGCACATGAACCCGTACCGGCACGCCCCCACCCGCACGTCCGCCACGTCGCAGCTCAGGATCCGCTCCAGATCCCGCAGCGCCCCCTCCCCGCCGGCCCGAAACTCGCCCATGTGGCAGGNGTCGAACACCGCCGCCCCCGTCCGGGCCGCCGCGTGCTCCTTAATTATCCCCCCGTACTGCAAGGGCATATCATACCCCCCAAAAGGGGCCATTTTAGCCCCGAGGGAGATGTGCGAGTCGAATAATGGGGTCTTTTTCATAGTTGGAACTATCCTTTTTTTATAGGTCTTCCCGTTTCAGTCCGGTGTGTTTGGCTACCCTCGCAAGCATTTTCGGGCCGATTTCCGTTGAATCGTGGAACGCGAAGACGTAATCGGGGTAGCCTGCTTTTTCCAGTGTCTTATGGGAGCCGGCCGCTCTTTTTACGGACCATCCGGTCTTAAGCAGGGCCGCCAAAAGCCGCGACGCTTTAATTGATGGCCACGGGTTCATGGTGATTCACGAATGCTATTGAATTGATACCGGGGATGGAAACCTCGTTTTCCATACGATCCGCCAAAACCCGCAGCGCCAGAGCTTTCGCCCGCGCTGCCGCATTCACGGGGGTCGTCCCGTATGCGAGTGCGCCGGGGATCTCCGGGATCTCCGCGATCCAGCGCCCGTCATCTTCCTGCTCAAGCTCAATATCGAAATTCATATACGGCCCCTTTTTGCAAATCCACACCTACAAATATACATCTTTTCACACCCTAACGCCGCAATCCCACAAAATTTTCCTGAAAACGGGGCAGAAAACGTATCTTATAGCGTTCCATTTGCGATATCCAGCCTTAGTTCATCAAAAACCTCTTCCATCGGGATGCCGTCATCCTCCTCATCCAGATTATCCAAATCCTCGATCAAGGTGCGGTAAAGTTCGTCCCAACTTCGGAACTTCATATGCTCCGGCAGCCCGCTCCAGTCGATCCCGTCGCCCAGCTCATCTAACAAAATCGTTTTTGGATTATCCATAACCTGCCTCCTATACATATAAATATATATCATGCCCCCGAATCGCCCGATAAGATGCGGGCCCAGTCGCGTTTGGCGTAGATAATTCGTGCTACTTTAACAATTTTTTCCTGTTCCTGAATCACAAAAAAGACCTTGCGCTTTTTCACGATCAGGCTGCGAAAACCTTTTGAAGCAAAGACGGGGTTGTCGACCAGCCGGTATTTTTGCGGCGAATACGATAATTTTTTGTCAATAGTTATTCTGACAATTTTAATCCACTTGGACGCGGTTATCGGCCCGGCCATGCGTGTGGCGATATATTGGGCGGATTTACGTAAATCAATATCGGCCTGCCTGGCGAAGTCCACCCTATATTGTTCCATTTTCGATATCCCGCAGTATATCATTCACTACATCGTCCATTGGACGTGTCCGGCCAGCCTCAATATCGTCCAGGCCTTCCATAAGCTTTTCGTAGAGCTCCTCCAAACTGCCCACCGTCAGGCGGTCCGGCAGCCCGCTCCAGTCGATCCCGTCGTCCTCGTTGTCCAGATCGTCAGCCGCCTCGGCCGCCCCCCCGGACGCGCACATGTAGTCCCTCGTGGGTTCCGCCAGTTCCAGCGCCCCGCCGCCCTCCGGTATCCCGTACCGCCCCGTATCCCCGCTATCCGCCGGTTTTTTCTTCGAATCGCCCATAACCTGCCTCCTGTACATATTAATATACATCACGCCCCAACATCGCCCGATAAGATGCTGTCCAGATCGCGGCTTCCGTGGATTATCCGCTCGATGTTCACGATTTTTTCGTTTTCGTTGACGGTGAAGAAGACCGCGTATGCCTTAACGTTCATTCTGCGCAGCCCCCTTGCGGCAAGGGCGGCGTTTCTTACCAGCCTGCACCCCGGCGCCATGAACGGCAGGTCGTTGAAAATCGCGTCTTCAAAAGCATCTACCATACGGGCGGCGGTCTGCGAGGATTTCTTGTCTATGTAGAAGTACCGGTAGATTTCCGCGATATCGAGTTTTGCGCGCACGGTCATCTCGGGTTCATAATAATCCATTCTCGATATCCCGCCTTATGTTATTCGCGATTTTCCGCCTTATTTCGCGAAAGGCTACTTTGGCCGGCTGCGTGCGGCCTTCCAAAACATCGCGATGCCCCTCCTCGAGCATGTCGAAAATCTCCTTGGCGGTGTAAGAGGGCGGGGGAGGCAGCGAGTCCAGGTCGATCTCACGCCCCGCCTTTTCGCGCCCCTCCAGCATCTTGTAGATATCCTCCCAGCTCACATCATCGTCCGGACCCGGCTCATCCGGCCAGGCAACAGCCGCCCCGCCCCCGGACGCGCACATGTAGTCGCGGGTGGGTTCCGCCAGTTCCAGCGCCCCGCCGCCCTCCGGCATGCCGTACTGCCCCGTATCCCCGCTATCCGCCCTTTTTTTCTTGGAATCGCCCATAATTTACCTCATTTAATTGTGTCTTCAATAATATATATCACGCTTCCGCGCCGCCGCATATTATATTATAGGTCTCAATATTATTGAAGAAACGGTTAAATATAAGACATTTCACTATAAAGGAGCTTTACAAAAATGGCCGAAAAGTTTGTATACTACATGGATCGCATGACCAAGGTCTACCCCAACAAGAAGGAGATCCTCAAGGACGTCTGCCTTTCGTTCTACTACGGCGCCAAGATCGGCGTTATCGGCGTTAACGGGTCGGGCAAGAGCACCTTGCTCAAAATTATGGCAGGGATGGACAAGGAGATACAGGGCGAGGCGTGGCTTGAGCAGGGGCGGACGGTGGGGTACCTGCCGCAGGAGCCGCAGCTCGACGAGAGTTTGGACGTTAAGGGCAACGTGGAGCTGGCGGTGCGGGGTGTGCGCAAGCTGTTGGACGAGCACGACGAAATCTGCATGAGGCTGGGCGAGGAGGACGCCGACAAGCGCTACGCCAAGCTGTTGGACGAGATAGAGGCGGCTGACGGGTGGAACCTCGACCGGCACCTTGAGATCGCCATGGACGCGCTCAGGCTCCCGCCGGGTGACGCGCGGGTCGATACGCTCTCCGGCGGCGAGCGCCGCCGCGTAGCGCTTTGCAAGCTGCTTTTAGAGAAGCCGGACCTGCTCTTGCTCGACGAGCCGACCAACCACCTCGACGCGGAGTCGGTAGCGTGGCTTGAGCGGCACCTCAAGGAGTACGCCGGCTCCGTCATCCTCGTGACCCACGACCGCTACTTCCTCGACAACGTGGTGGAGTGGATTTTGGAGCTCGACCGCTCGCGCGGCATTCCCTGGAAGGGGAACTACGCCTCGTGGCTCGAGCAGCGGACGCAGCGCATGGCGCAGGAGGAGAGGGAGGAGAGCACCCGCCAGCGCCGCCTGAAGCAGGAGCTCGACTGGGTGCGGATGTCGCAGAAGGCCCGCCAGTCTAAGGGCCGCGCGCGCCTCAACGCCTACGAGGAGCTGCGCGCCTCCGAGACGCCGGACAAGGTGACGACGGCGAGCATCATCATACCGCAGGGGCCCAGGCTCGGCAATACGGTGATTACCGCCGCCAACCTGTCTAAGGCCTACGGCGACAAACTGCTGTTCGACAACCTGAGCTTCACCCTCCCGCGCTCCGGCATCGTAGGCGTCATAGGGCCCAACGGCGCGGGGAAGAGCACGCTTATGAAGATCATCACAGGCCACGAAAAGCCCGACGCCGGGACAATGACCGTAGGCGATACCGTGGCGCTCAGCTACGTTGACCAGTCGAGGGACGCGCTCGACGGCGCAAAAACCGTCTTCGAGGAGATCACAGGCGGCGGCGACACCATAATGCTCGGCAAATTCGAGGTCAACTCCCGCGCCTACGTGGGTAAATTCAACTTCTCGGGCTCCGACCAGCAAAAACTCGTTAAAGACCTCTCAGGCGGCGAAAGAAACCGCGTCCACATGGCTAAGCTGCTGCAATCCGGCGGAAACGTCCTGCTGTTAGACGAGCCCACCAACGACCTCGACGTCGAGACGCTGCAGGCGCTGGAGCTCGCGATCGCCGATTTTTCGGGATGCGCCGTAATCGTGTCCCACGACAGGTGGTTTCTCGACCGCGTGGCCACGCACATCCTCGCCTTCGAGGGCAACAGCACGGTGCACTTCCACGAGGGGAACTACGCCGATTACGAGGATAAGAAGCACGCGCGCTTAGGCACCGACGCCGACCAGCCGCACCGGATCAAGTACAAGCCGCTGCAGAGGTAGCGCCGCAGCCCATACGAAAGGCCGCGCCAAGCCGCCGTTTTGCGCGGCCCCGCCGTACAGACGCAACCCGCTTGCGCCTGTACGGCGCCCGCATTGAAACAAATCGCCGCTTCCGGCCCCCAACATTTTTTGCCCCGCCTGTTGATTTTCCCCGCGCACGATACTTACCATTAAGGTATAAGTTCGCAAAAATCGCCGCCCGGCAATTTTTGCCTGCCAAAACAGGCCGAAATAACGTAAAAAACCGGGCAAAGCGAAAAAAAGGTAAAAAAGTCCTAATGCGGCGACAAAAAAGTCCCGATAAAAACTGTGTAGGCGGTAGGACGCCGCCAAAACAAAACAACCCTTTCAAGGAGGAAGTATGCGTATCAACCACAATCTCATGGCCATCAACAGCCACCGCCAGATGGGCATCAGTGAGCTCGACGGTTCCAAGTCGATGGAAAAACTCTCAAGCGGTTTCCGTATCAACCGCGCAGGCGACGACGCCGCAGGGCTCGCCATTTCCGAGAAAATGCGCGGACAGATCCGCGGCCTCGACATGGCCTCCAAAAACTCGTCTGACACAATCTCCCTCATCCAAACCGCCGAAGGCGCGCTGAACGAGACCCACGCAATCCTCCAGAGGATGCGCGAACTCTCCGTGCAGGCCGCCAACGACACAAACACAGACTCCGACCGCGAAGAGCTGAACAACGAAATTAAGCAGCTCAAAACGGAAATCGACCGTATCGGCAATACTACAGAGTTCAACACGAAGAAACTGCTCGACGGGTCGGCTACCGGCGTACGGGACGAAGTTGAGGCTACTTTCAAGCTGAACGCCAACTCGGGTAAGGTTAGCATTGGGGCGGACCAGGTGCAGAATCTGCAGGACGTTCTGGCGAAAGATAAGAACTTTGCGATGGACGGGGCGTTTATGCTGCTTAAGGCAAAGCAGACGTTTGACGCGGAGGCGGCGACCGGTGATGTTGACGTTAAGTTCGACTTTACGGACTATAAGCTGGTTGGACCGAACGGTGTAGAGTATAACTTTAAGGATGCTGGCGCTACTACGATTGGGGATCAGACAGACTTTGACAAATTGGGCAATAGTATCGTTGGTACCGGTACATATACGATTAAAAGTAGTGTTAGTGGTGGTGGTACACTTAATGTAAACGGTGCTATCACTTTGGGTACCGGTAGTGCAACAGCTGGCGGTGGGACACAAATTACTACGAATCCTAATTATATACAGGCGGCAACTCAAACTGACCTCGAAACGTTGGGTAAAGGCAGCACCTTGGCAGTTGGCAGCCAGTTCAAATTAAATGATAGCAGCTCGGTTGCCTATGTGTTTAAGCTGGATATCGGTAATACACAGGTAAAGTTAGAGTATGACGGCGCAAATCTTAAGGTCAACGACGAAGTTATAGCAGAAGGCGCGACATTCGTCCTTGGCGACGGTACTGTCTTGAAGAACGACAAAGGCGACGGCACGGCCGATGGTACGATCCAGATTATTCAAGGTCAGGTTACTCTTGCGCAAGATACTGGCGCTGTGTCAGGTGCGAAAGACACGAAGGGAGATTCGTTGACCTATGCGTTGCTTTCGTTTGAAATGACGCAGGACAGTTTGGTAAATAAAGGCAGCGTAATATCTGCTACCGGTCTCGAACTGAATAAGGGCAGCGTTATCACAAACAAAGATACCATTGCCAAAGAGAAGTCCGGCCTCGCCGCCAGCGTAACCTTCGACGAGGGCAGCATAACGTTCTCGAAGAACACCTCAGCCCGTATCGAGACGAACTTAGAAGACATGAAAGTGACCGATACTTTCACCTTCGTGTTCGCCAAGTACGAGGCCGCCTCGAGCAACCTGCAAGACTCTATCATGGCGCAGGTCGGTGCCAACAGCGGCCAGACGCTGTTTGTCTCGATGAACGACATGAGGTGTAAGGCGCTTGGCGTAGCCGAGGTAGACGTTGCTACGAAGATGGGCGCCGCCACGGCGATTGAGACGGTGAACAACGCTCTTGAGCGTGTGTCTGCGCAGCGCAGCTCGCTCGGTGCGATACAGAACCGCCTCGAGCACACGATCAAGAATTTGGACACGGCGTCTGAGAACTTGCAGGCCGCCGAGAGCCGGATTCGCGACGTGGACATGGCGAAGGAAGTCATGACGAACACTAAAGCGAACATTCTGCAGCAGGCTGCGCAGGCGATGCTGGCCCAGGGCAACCAGGCTCCGCAGAGCGTGCTCCAGCTGCTCAGGTAAGGACAGGGTTGTTTTACAGTGCGGGGGCGGGTCCAAGTGCAGTACCGCCCCCGTGTTGGACAAACAAAAAAAGGACGGGTCCCTCCTCCGGGGCCTGTCTTTTTTTTAAGTTTATGTATTTGCCCTATAACATAAATAATAAATGCGGGAGGGTTATTTTGAGATTACGCTGTTTTGCCGTTCTGATTTGTTTTGCCGCTCTGGCTCACGGGTCGTACACTATCGAACCGGCTGTGATGCGGATTAATGTCAACATGGGCGAGAACACCGCCTTCACGGACATTGTGCACACCGGCGGCCCTCCGGCCGCCATAGAGCTCACCGTTTTCGAGCGCAGGGTCGATTTGGAGGGCGAGACCGTTACCGATTCGCTCGTCCAGAGCAAGGATTTCATGATCTATCCGTCGGAGATCATTCTCTACCCCGGCGAGAGCGCGCGGGTGCAGTTCGCTTACAAGGGCAGAAAGCCCAAAAGCGACGTGGCGTACCTGCTCTTCTCCAGAGAGGTATCGCTGCCCATAGAGACCGGGGGGGAGGGGGTGCGGATAGGCGTAGACATGCTTATGAACTACTACACGATAATCTCCTTAGAGACCAACAGCCGCGGCGCGCTGTCGTTCGTTTCGTCGCGCGAGATCGGCGACGGCAAGATTGAGGTGATAGTGGAGAACAGGAGCAACGGCCGCGTTCCCATAGACAGGTGGGCCATAGTTGTAGGCAAGCAGAAGATAACGAACTTTACCGGCACCAAGAATTCGATCATGCCGGGCCAGCAGCGCCGCCTTACCTTCGAGTTCGGCAGGCCGCTGAAGGCAAAAGACCTCCGTTTCGAGAATAAATAAGGGCGGCGCTTGATGATGAGGCGGCTGACAATAATGCTCTGGGTGATGGTTGCCGCCTCGTCAATGGCGTTTGGGGGCGGCGCGGCCGCGGATTCCGCCGGGCTGCCCGATAAGAAAACAGGGGCCGCCGCGCCTGATACCGCCGGGCTGCCCGGCACAAAAGCGAAAACCGCTGCGCCTGATACCGCCGCGCTGTCCGGCACAAAAGCGAAAACCGCCGCACCTGATACCGCCGCGCTGCCCGGCATAATTCTCGAAAATGCCGCCGTATCCTTCGAAGAGCTGCCCGACAGCGCCGCTGCTGCGGAAGAGGAGGAGGTTGCCGTGGGCGCCACGCGCAATGAGCAGCTAAGCCGCCTGTCCCGCGAGGAGCTTTTCCGCCGCGCGTTCGGCCGCGCCGCCCCTGTGCGCCCGCGCGAGATGACGATGCGCCTCTTCGACGGTGAGGGCGACAGAAAGCTGCCGCTGGGGAACGTGGATATAGTTTGGGACGAGAAATTTGCCGAGTTCCGGTTTATATCGGCGCGGTTCGCGCGCCACCTCGACCGGGTGCTCTACTCCGAGGCGCGCCCCGGCGCCGGCGACTCTGTAGGCTACTTCACCAGCACGGTCTTAACCGGCGCGGGCTACGTCGTAACCGCCGACGAGGCCCGCCACGAGCTGCGCATCATCGTTCCGTTCCGCGACAAAATCCAGCGGCGCACCCTCTTCGGCAGCGCTCACCGCATGGCTGCCGGCTCGGAAATTGACCCGGCGCGGCTCTCTTTTTATATGAACTACCGCTTAGACAGCAGGTACACGTACTCGTTCTACGACTACGGCGGCGCCTACACGGCCTACCGGCGCCCCGACAGCGGTTTTTCGCGTACGCCTGTGTACCTTGACTTTGAGGGGGCCCTCGCGGCGCTTGACTGGGTTTTGGAGGGCTCGGCGCTGCTGCGCGAGCCGGCCGCCGGGCAGCCCATCTCCGGCAGCCTTTTTCAGCGCGGCGACGTGCGGGCCGTGCACGACTTCCGCGAGCTGAGCTCCAGGCTCAGGGTAGGCGACGTGAGCGTATACTCGGAAATTTTGGGCGGCGACCTCATGGGCGGCGCGCGCTACGAGCACAACGGCTGGCTCTTCGGCAACGACCCGCGCGACGGCACCGACGTGGTCACCTTCTTTCTGGCCAAACCGGGGTACGTGCTGGTCTACGTAGACGGCGAGTACAGGGAACGCCTGGAACTGTCCGCCGGCCACCACGAGATAAGCGGCATAGACTCCCGCTCGGGGCGCAGCGACGTCAGGCTTTTTCTGGTTACGAACGACGACCGCGCGGCGGAACGGGTAGATATGGTGTACCTGTACAGCAGCGAGCGCAACATGTTCAAAAACGAGACGCGCTACTCGGTAACGGCCGGATTCCGCCGCGACGGCGTGTCCGAACCGTGGAGCTACGAGTACAACTTCGCGGAGCCGGGCGTCCACGGCGATGTAATGTACGGCCTGCACCCCGCGCTAAGCGTTGGGCTTGCGGGGCAGTTTTCGCGGAACAACGGGGCCTTGGGCACACAGTTTTTGTGGGATATGGGCAAATTAGGGTGGATAGACCTGCGGGCAGCCGCGAGTTTGGCCGCCTATAACCATCCCGGCGAGCGCGTAGATGTTAGCTACTCGCCAAGGATGCGGCCTGCGCTCGCCGCCCTGAACAAACTTTTTACGGGCGACACTATCAAACGCCCGCTGAGCGGCCTGGACCTCGCCTTCAGGGGCTACTTCAACAGCGGGAATTACTCAGAGGCCCTCTTCAACCCCGTTGTGCCCATCGGAACCACCCTCGGCTCGGCGGGCGTTTCGGGCAACTTCGGCTTCGGGCTGTTCGGCTTCGGCGTCTCGGCCTCCGGCGGCGCGGATTTCTTAGAGAGAGACAGGGGCGGCTATTATATGTATGAGTACAACTACGGCCTGCGCCTCGCCCGCAGCTTCGGCATGGCCTCTTTCAACGCGAGCGCGGGCGAGGTGGTGCGGGAAGGCGTGCGCACGCCCTACTTTTCCCTAAACTGCAACTCGTCGCTCGGGCTGTCTATAAGAAGGCACCGCTTCTCGGTAGGGGGCGGCGTTGGCACGCGCGCCGTATACCCGCCTTCCGACAGCCTGTCTAACGGGATTATCCCGGTGCCGGACTCGTACGATTTGACCTACAGCGCAAACGCGGGCTGGCGATGGTCAAACTACGCCAACGGCGCCGGGGCGCAGACATACACCGCCAACGCGTATATCCGCAATAGCCTTAATCCCAGCTACACCGCGACCGCCGACTACGCCCACAACCGCGCCGTGCTTCAGGCAAGCTACAGTTTCTCGGAAACCGGCTACGCGAACTACAGCAGGGGCGCCCACAGCCTGCAGGCGCAGCTTTTGGGCTCCTTCATGTACGCCGGCGGCCTCTGGGCCTTTGGCCGCCAGGTCAACAACGGGTTCGCGCTTGTAGATACGAAGGGCGACCTTGAGGGCGCGAACCTGCACATGAACAGGGCCTACTACGGCAACTACGACCAAAGCCACACCGGATTGCTCGGCGCAGCGTACCACGAGCGCGTGCAGGAGGTAGGCGCAACCAATATACTGCTCTCGGCCACCGGCGTGCCAATGGGCTCAATATTGCGGGAAAACAGCTTCCACACCATGGGCCGCTACAAGCAAGGCTACGCCCTGCGCGTAGGCGAGACCCCAACGGTTCTGCTGCAGACACGCTTAATGCTCGGCGCTAACCCCATAGCCCACGCATACCTGACAATAGAACCCGCCGGCGCAGACACCAAAACCCGCGACCTTGCCCGCCGCGCCTCATTCACCAACAGCGCAGGCATCCTCCAAGCCGGCGGCCTGGTGCCGGGCGCGTCCTACATAATAAAGTTCGGCTCCGCGCTGAATCTGAAGGACGTAACCGTATCGGTCCCGGAAACCTCAGGCGCGCTTTTGGACCTGGGAGACATCGCGGTTGAGCGGGAATGACCTTGTAATACCGTAAATGGGAATTTGTTGCGATAATGACGTTGTAGGGGCGTTGCGCGCAACGCCCCTACGGTTGGATATGCGACAAATGAAAATTTGGCGCATATGTTGCCTTCGACTCCGCTCAGGCAACGGTCCCGGTGGCTGAGCGGAGTCGAAGCCACGGTGGGTGGTACAAATGGGAATTTATTGGTGTAATGGATGATAAAAATAGACGATTTTGTAGGGGCGATCGTCCCCGATCGCCCGTGCCTGAATTGCGAAAATGCGTCTGATTCAACGTATATCGCAACCCGTACGCTGGCGGGCGACCGGGGCCGGTCGCCCCTACGGGGAATGTGCGACAAATGGAAAATTTTCGCAAATCCCATCATCGCGGGCGGCCCTGTGTGGCCGTTCGTTTTTGGCATTACGTCAGGGCGAACTCTTTCTCGGCCTCTTCGATGGTATGGCCGTTTTTGAGGAACTCGAGTATGTTCCGGGATCCTTCCTGCCATCCTTCCTGCCGCGCTTCCAGTCTTTCATCGTCCATAAACCCTGTTTCGTCGGCCAATTCCTTTAAAATCGCGTGGGTATCCATCATACCGCCCTCCTTCGTTAAAATGTCCATGTTTTCTTTGTATACCGTCAGTAACCACGGGAGCAGGTGCTCCCGGCAGCT
>WQRV01000010.1 GCA_009786575.1 Chitinispirillia bacterium
CGTCCCCGGTCGCCCGCCAACGCATGGATTGCGTTATACGTTGAAATCAAACGCAATATCGTAATTCCGGCGGGCGATCGAGGGCGATCGCCCCTACAAAATCGTCTATTTTTATCATCCATTACAACAACAATTTCCCATTTGCCGCACATCCCCGCCTTTTTTGTCTGAACCTTGATTTACATGATTAAAGGATTTCCTTGATTAAAAATCAATGTCAAAACCCGGATTATCGGTGATTTTGACGTTGTCTTTTGACGTTTAATCATGTTAATCCTTTAATCAGGTAAATCATGTTTCAGACAATCAACGGCAACACACCGCCAAATTATTATTTGTACCACCCACCGTGGCTTCGACTCCGCTCAGCCACCGGGACCGTTGCCTGAGCGGAGTCGAAGGCAACATTTGCGCCAAATTTACATTTACCGCAATCCCATTACGGCAATACCATGATTTTACGTTTTTTAGACTCTTTTTTACCGGTCTGAGGGTTTGTGGATTTTGCCGATATTACGTAGATTCCCGGGGTCAGGCGTCTGTTTGGGGTCCATTCGACCGATCCGTCGTCACGGCTTTGAAAGTCCCGGCTTCCCGGCCCGTTTGTGTTCCAGCGCCCCAGCAGTTTCCCCTCTGTAGACACTATTGTTATCTCGCTGATTTCGCCGCCGGATATGTGTACGGTTTGGGACTGGCGGGGCCTTACCACGTTCGGCAGTATGGCCAGGGGGGCGGTGTTTGGTTTCAGCGTATCCGGCTTGGTTGTGTCTATGTCTGCCGCGCTTCTTTCGATTTTTACGGTTATGCTTCTGCTTGAGTTTCCGCTTCCGTTTGTGACGATTAGCAGGCAGCCTCCCTTATCCTTCCAGTTTTCGAGCGTGAAGTAGCCGCTGCCGCTCTGGTTTATGGCTACCGGCGCTATCTCTGCGCTGTCGCTGTCCCGTTCCATTACCAATACGTTTGCCGCCCAGGTTTTGCCGGTTATTGAGGCGTCCCGCACCCCGCTTATGCTGAGCACGAGCGTGTCGGCGTGGCTTGCCTGCGGGGTGTATAGGAAGAACCCCGCCGAGTGCGGCCTGACCGATTTGGTCTCCTGCGCCGCCGCGTCTGCCGCTGGGAGGGTCCAGGCGCCCATCAGTTCGGCGTCGCCGATGAACGTGCCGGGCCGGCGCGCCCGTTTGCCGGTGAAGTAGCTCTCGGCGTGGAATCTGTTTAGCAGCTCGGCCCAGCTCTTTTTTGCGTATTCCTGTGAGGCCAGCTCAATGTTTCTGTGGAAGGGCGGCGCCGCGTTGTCGCGGTTGTAAAAGTGGACGGCCTTAACGAGGCCGATGCTGTCGAGGGGGTTAGATTTTTCGTAAATGTACTTGAGGACGATCCCGTTCAGGTACTCGTCGCTGTTGCTTACGAGCGAGACCCTCGCCGGGTTTCTGAAGTAGCCGCCTATGTACTGCAGGTAGTCGTTTATCTCCGGGAACGCGATCTCCTCCATCAGCACCGCGGAGCCCTCGAGCCATCCGTAGGGAATGTCGTCCATGATGACGGTTCTGACCATCGCGTACTGCGGCGCGTGGAAAAACTCGTGCGCGGCGGTAACCAGCACCGCGTCGTACGGCCGCTTGTCGTAGCCCATGCTTCCCCACATGTTAGACGGCCAGGAACTGTTGATCTCGATGTGGCTGGAGAAACCGTTGGCCGAGCTCATGCGCCCGTCCTGCGGGTACGTCGCGCCGTAAAGGTTCTCATCGTTCAGGTTGGCGATTAGCACGTTGTAGCGGTCGGTCTCGCCGCTCGGCCCAGGCGTTGTGCGCGGTGCGGGGAAGCCGAAGCGGTCTATTATCATCGACCACGCGCTGTCGAGCCCGAACGCCGCCACGTCTACGTAGTCGGGGATGCCGTTGGGTATGGGGTAGCGATTGCGCCATGAAGACGGCCCGCCTCCGCCGTAGCCGATGGTGTCGGTAGCATCTACGCTATCTATGCCTGACGCCGTATAGAAGATCTTGAACCGGCCGGAGGGGGAGACGTACGACTCAAGGCCGGAGGGGATGGCGGTTGCTTCCTTGTAAAGCGCTTTGAATTCGGGAGTTAGGTCGTCCCACTTGCGCATTATAATCAAGAGGTCTTTTTGGGACGGGCGGATGGTGTTTCTTACGGTTTGGCGTTGCCCGGCGCGTTTTCCGCCATCAGAGTACGCGCGCCTGCTCTCGGCCCGGCCCTCGAAGAACGGGCGGAAGCGGGCCTCGATCCCGGCGGGGGGGAGGCCCGTTATGTCATCGGTATTGGCGCTTGATCCTGCGCGGGGCAATCCGCGGCTGCCGTTATCGTTAAGGGGAGGACGTTCCTTGGCGTGCGCGGACAGCGCAATCAGGATAATCAGGGCCGCCGTTTTTATAGTTTTATTCATGATTATCCTACCCGAAAAAATAAATAACAAAGGGCCGATAACTTGCGGAGGCACAAACGGTTATCGGCCCTGAAAATTATGGTAGCGCTACGGGGACTCGAACCCCGGTTTGATGGATGAGAACCACCTGTCCTAACCCCTAGACGATAGCGCCTTAAAAA
This sequence comes from Chitinispirillia bacterium, assembly GCA_009786575.1. Taxonomy (GTDB): domain Bacteria; phylum Fibrobacterota; class Chitinivibrionia; order Chitinivibrionales; family Chitinispirillaceae; genus GUT77. Next base: position 2,566 of record WQRV01000010.1, read on the forward strand.
TGGCTGGGGTGCAAGGATTCGAACCTCGATAACTGGAACCAGAATCCAGAGTCCTGCCGTTGGACGACACCCCAATTTGACCATCTTTTACTAATATAATTTACGGCGCCGCCAAAAAGCAAGAAAAAAATAAAAATCGCCCGCGCCGCCAAAAAAAACATAAAATTATTGACACGGTATGGGGCGTGAATGTAATTTAATAGACTGGTTGCAAGTTATGGGAGTGGAGTTTGGAGTGTGGGGTTGACGTCAAAAAAATTCCAAACTCCACACTCCAAACTCCAAACTAACAAAAACAGGCGGTTACTATGGCGTCTATTGCGGATATTCTGAAAAGTCAGCGCATTTCGTTCAGTTTCGAGTTCTTCCCGCCCAAAGACCATGCCGCGTCCGACACCCTCTTCCACTCCATATCCGAGCTTATCCCGCTGAAACCGGCCTACGTAAGCGTTACCTACGGGGCGGGGGGCAGCACGGTAGACCTTACCCACGGCATCGTTACAAGGCTCCAGCGGGAGACCGGGCTCACGGTCGTAAGCCACCTGACCTGCGTGGGGACGCCGCTTGGCTCCATCAAGGGCATCCTCGACTCCTACTACGAGAGCGGGATCAGGAACATCATGGCGCTGCGGGGGGATATGCCCAAGGGCGGGGGGGCGCTCTCTACGGATTTTAAATACGCGGCTGATCTCGTCGCCTATATTAAGAAGAACTACCCGGACATGGGGATCGGCGTCGCCGGATTCCCCGAGGGCCACCCCGAAACGCCCAACCGGCTCAAGGAGATCGACTACCTCAAGGCCAAGGTCGACGCCGGGGCCGACTATATCTGTACGCAATTATTCTTTGATAACCGTGACTTTTACGACTTCCGCGAGCGCTGCGTCCTGGCCGGGATAGAGATACCCATCATCGCCGGGATAATGCCGGTCACCAACCGCAAGGGGATGGCGCGGATGGCGGAACTTGCGCTCGGCGCGCGCTTCCCCGCCAAAATGATCAAGGCTTTTTCGAGGGCTACCGACGAGGGGTTCGAGAATATGGGGATCCACTGGGCTACCGAACAGGTTATGGATTTGATTAATAACGACGTAAAGGGGGTACACTTCTTTACGCTGAATAAGTCGAAAGCTACGATCAGCATTTATCATTCGCTGGGCGCGGCCGATTCGTTGGAATTGTCAAGGGATACTAAACCGTAACTATCATATCAATACCAAAAAGAAAGGACAGTACCATGTCATTCGATGTAAGCGCGTTTATGAAGCAGTTGAAGGCCAGAAACCCCTCCGAGTCCGAGTTCCACCAGGCCGCGGACGAAGTCGCACACTCCCTCGCACCCTTTATCGACAAGAACCCCAAGTACGCCAAGGCGAAGGTCCTCGAGCGCATCGCCGAGCCGGAGCGCGTGCTCATGTTCCGGGTGCCCTGGGTTGACGACGCCGGCGAGGTGCAGGTGAACCGCGGCTTCCGCATCCAGATGAACAGCGCGATAGGCCCCTACAAGGGCGGCCTGCGCTTCCACCCGTCGGTGAACCTCGGCGTGCTCAAGTTCCTCGCGTTCGAGCAGGTGTTCAAGAACTCGCTCACCACGCTCCCCATGGGCGGCGGCAAGGGCGGCTCCGACTTCGACCCCAAGGGCAAGTCCGACAACGAGGTAATGGCGTTCTGCCAGGCGTTCATGTCTGAGCTCTTCCGCCACATCGGCCCCGACACCGACGTCCCCGCCGGCGACATAGGCGTGGGCGGCCGCGAAATCGGGTTCATGTTCGGCATGTACAAGAAGCTCCGCAACGAGTTTTCGGGCGTGCTCACAGGCAAGAAACTCGGCTGGGGCGGCAGCCTCATACGCCCCGAGGCGACCGGCTACGGTTGCGTCTACTTCTGCGACGAGATGCTCAAGGCCCGCGGCCAGGGCTTTGGCGGTAAGACGGTGGCGATAAGCGGCTCCGGCAACGTGGCCCAGTACGCCGCCGAGAAAGCTACCGAACTCGGCGCGAAAGTCGTCACATTGTCCGACTCGAACGGCACGATCCACGACCCCAGCGGCATAACCGCCGAAAAACTCGCCTTCGTTATGGAGCTCAAGAACGAAAAGCGCGGCAGGATAAAGGAGTACGCCGACAAGTTCAAGTGCGAGTACATAGACGGCAAGCGCCCCTGGAGCGTCAAGTGCGACATCGCCCTCCCGTGCGCGACGCAGAACGAACTCGATGGCAACGAAGCCGCCGAGCTCATCAAGAACGGCTGCGTCTGCGTAGGCGAAGGCGCAAACATGCCCAGCACCCCCGAAGCGGTTGAAAAGTTCCTCGCCGCCAAAATCGCTTTCGGCCCCGGCAAAGCCGCAAACGCCGGCGGCGTGGCGACAAGCGGCCTCGAAATGTCCCAGAACAGCATGCGCCTGAGCTGGACAAGGGAAGAGGTAGACCAGAAACTGGCGGGCATCATGAAAGCGATCCACAGCCAGTGCGTGCAGTACGGCAAGGACGGCAGCTTCGTCAACTACGTAAACGGCGCGAACATCGCCGGGTTCGTAAAGGTCGCCGACGCGATGCTCGATCAGGGCGTTGTGTAAAAATAAGTTGTTGATATACGGATTGAAAAGGCGGCCAGCAATGGCCGCCTTTTTTATGCGTTTTTGAAAAAAGATTTGAAGGCAGGGAGCGGTTTTGGGCAGGATTGGGTGGGTTTGTCGGGGATGTGGGTCTGCGGGGGCTAAAATAATCGCGAAAAGTTGATATTTTTTGGGCGATAACGTATATTTATGGTATGAATAGGCGGGCTGTTTAACAATTTAGAGCAAAGGATGGTGCAGTATGATGGTATCTGTTCGTAAGGTTACGGGATTAGTTGCGGCGGTGGCGTTGGCGGCGGTGGTTGTGGCGGGGTGCGATGGGGATAATAATCCGGGAGACGGCCACACGCACAGTTGGGGTAACTGGAGCGTAACAACGCCGGCTACCTGCGACGCGCCCGGTTTGGAAATAAGATACTGTGCGCTTGATAACTCCCATACCGAAACCAAGACGATAGCGCAGCTGCCGGGTTCGAGTTGCGCGGCAGTTAGTACATTTACCGATTCGAGGGATGGGCAAACTTATCGTGCCGTGACGATAGGTACGCAGACGTGGATGGCGGAGAATCTGAATTACGACGCAGGAGACGGTAGTGTTTGTTATGATAGTTTGGCGTCCAATTGTGATACCTACGGCCGTTTGTATAATTGGGCAACGGTTATGGGGTTTGAATCAAAATGTAATTCAAGTACGTGCGCAAATCAGGTACAGAATCCGCATCAAGGAAAATGTCCTGCTGGCTGGCATGTGCCGAGTGACGCGGAGTGGACGACATTAACGGGTTTTGTTGGTGGATTAACGGCAGGGACGAAGTTGAAATCAACAAGTGGTTGGAATAATCGTGATGACGGCGGTAGTGGCAACGGTACAGATGAATTCGGCTTTTCGGCTCTGCCCGGCGGCGCCGGCACCGGCGGCCTCGTCATCGGCGACTTCGGCTTTGCCGGCAACCTCGGCTACTGGTTGAGCGCCACGGAGGACGATACGAGCAGCGCCTGGAACCGGAACATGAGTTACAACAACAACATCGTGCCCATGTTCAGACACGGTAAGATACTCCTGCAGAGCGTGCGTTGTGTTCGGGACTCCGCGGCCCCGCAATAGCGCAGCAACCGCAAGCCGCTGCTCCGAGCCGCGCTTTTTGCGGCACGTGCCGTGGCCGTTATGTTTTGAGGAATGTGCGGGGAGGCCGGTAGTCCGGCCTTCCCTTTATTTTTGGGAATTATATGATAAATGCCAATTTATTGACCGCTATTAACCGTATTTTCCACTAAATCGGGTGTTGAGCCATTATGTTTTGTCGGTGCATTGAACATACGTGGTACCGTATACGGGGCCTCTTTTCCCAGTATACGGTATCACGACAGCACAATGCACCGACAAAACATAATCCCATCGTCTTTTAAAGTCAAAGTCAAAGATAAATGGCCGACCGGTTCGGGGCGCTTAAACACTCTTCTGTATGGCCTCATGCGTTTACCGAGGCCGGTGTAGCAATGTCAGCAATCAACAATCACTTCCTCCCCGCCGACCATTACAAACGCTACCTTGGGGTCCGACATTACTAATCTTTCCAGCAAATCTTCCCCGGCCTCATACGGGAAGCGCACCCCTACGATGTCGGCGCACTTGGCGGGCGCGATGCTTCCCAGTTTGTCGGATGCCCGGAGCGCCGCCGCCGGATTTTTCGTTACCCATCCGAACAGTTCCTGCGCGCTGATATGCGGGTATTCCCGCTTCAGTTCGAACAGGTCATCGAACAGGTTTGTCCCCCCGGCGGCGACTATCCCTTCTGTCCCTAAGCAAATCTTAATTCCCCGGTTCCTCGCGAGCTCTACCGGGAAATCTTTGTGCCCCATTACCTTGCTGTATCCCCGGCATATCGTGATGAACGCCCGTTTTGCCGCGAGGAGCCCGAGGTCGTAGCCCGTTACGTAGTTGCAGTGGTAGAGTATTGCGCGCGAGGGGATCAGGTTTTCGGAGATGGCGTATTGCACGGGCCCAAGGCGCGATTCGCCGGCGGGCCAGGGGTATTTGCGCGTTTGGCTGAAGAAGAAGTCGCCGGTTTGGTCGCAGAACGCCTGCATCTCCTCGGCGCTCTCGGCGGCGTGGCAGGCCCAGAGGCAGTTTGTGCCGTAGCCCTGCTCGATTATCTTGCGGTGCCCGCGGGGGGAGAGCGAGTAGACCGCGTGCGGGGCTGTGCCGTAGCCGAACGCCGGCCCGCCGCGCTCGTCGGCCATCCACGCCCGCACCTGCTCTATGCCCTCGTTGAGAAACTCCTCGTCGGCGATCTCCCTGATGATCACCGCGCGCACGGCCTCGCCGGCGAGCGCCTCGGCGGAGAGGCCGGTGCGCGTGGTGTCGGCTACGGTTGTGATGCCCTGCGCCACCATCTCCCGCGCGCTGAGCTTGATTCCGCTGCGCACTTGCCCGGTGGTCAGCTGGCGCATGCGCGAGTATTTGGAGCTGTTCCAGGCGGTGTAGGACTCGCCGGGCTCCTTGGTGTAGCTCCTTATGGGCGCCTCCTCGAGGTGCGTGTGCATGTTGATGAGCCCCGGCAGGAGCAGGATGTCGCCGAGGTTTACCGTTCGCTCGTCGGCCGACCGCCGCACCGCGCCGCGCGGCCCGACCTCGGCGATGGCCCCGCCGCAGACCGACACGGCCCCGTTGTGCATGATCTCCCCGGTATCGAGCAGGATGTGTTTGGCGAAGTAGACGGTTGTCATTTGTAGAATATAATATTTTGGCGGGGCGGGTACTGCGGTCAAAAATAATTTCGCCCCACCCGTCCGCTATAATATATATTTATGGATAGGCAGGCGGTTTATATCAGATAACAGAACAGCCAAGGCGGTTTTATGGGTTCGGAGCGCAGGACAATATTGCTGGTTGACGACGACTTGACCAATTTGACGGTGGGGCGGAACGCGCTTGAGGAGCAATACGACGTTCTGACCCTGAATTCGGGGGCGCGGCTCATCAAGATGCTTGCGCGCAGCATCCCCGATCTGATCCTTTTGGATGTCGAGATGCCCGAGATGAACGGCTACGAGACGATCAGGGCGATTAAGGCCAACCCCGGCACGGCCAACATCCCGGTGATCTTCCTTACGGCCAAGAGCGACGGCGAGAGCGAGCTTGAGGGGCTGTCGCTCGGCGCGGTTGACTACATCACCAAGCCTTTTTCCGCGCCGCTTCTGCTCAAGCGCATTGAGCTGCACCTGCTTGTGGAGTCGCAGAAGGGCGAGCTTGTGCAGCAGAAGGACGAGTTGGCGCGGCTCAACACCGGCCTGCAGGGGATGGTGGAGGCCAAGACCAAGACCGTGGTGGAGCTGCAGGACGCGCTTTTGCGGACAATGGCGGAGCTCGTGGAGTGGCGCGACGACATCACCGGCGGGCACATCGAGCGGACGCAGGGGTATTTAGAAACGCTGCTCAACGCCATGGGCCGCCAAAATGTCTACATGGAGGAGATGGCCAAGTGGGACGTGAAGCTCGTTCTCCAGTCGGCCCAGCTGCACGACGTGGGGAAGATCGCCATTAAAGACAGCATCCTCAACAAGCCGGGGCGGCTCACGCCCGAGGAGTTCGAGGAGATCAAGAAGCACACCACGTTCGGCGGCAAGGTCATAGACAAGATCAAGGAGGGGACGAGCGGGCAGGCGTTTCTGGACTACGCAAAGATTTTCGCCGTCACGCACCACGAGAAGTGGGACGGCACTGGGTACCCGGGCGGGCTGAAGGGGGAGGATATCCCGCTTCTGGGCCGGCTGATGGCGATTGCGGACGTATACGACGCGCTGCGGTCCGACCGCCCGTACAAGACGGCGTTTACGCACGCCGACGCGGTCAAGATAATAATGGAGGGCAAGGGGACGCATTTTGACCCGGTGCTTGTAGACCTGTTTTTGGGCGTTGCGGACGAGTTCGACAAAACAGCCGAGCGGCTCAAGTCGGCTGCCGTTAACACGGTGACGAGGGATTGACGGGATGAGAGACGCGTTGACGGTTACGGATGTTTTCAGATGGAGACGGCCCGGCAAAGTTGTTACGGCGGTTTGCGTGTTTCTTATGCTGCCTCTGGCGCTTTGCCTCTCATGCGACAGCGCGTCGAAGCAGCAGGCGCGGCAGGCGAAGCAGCAGCAGTACATCCTTATAGGCGCGCTCTTCCCGCTTACCGGCGGGCACTGCGACGAGGGGATCCGCGCGTTCAACGGCCTGCAGCAGGCGCGCTCAGACATCAACGATGCCGGCGGGGTGCTGGGGAAAAAGCTCGATATCATTATTCTCGATGATAAGGGGGACGAGGAGTACGTCGTCAGGCAGTATCAGGCCCTCAAGGAGCGCGGCGTCGCCGCGGTGATAGGCTCCAGTTTTTCAGATGTTACGATGGCGCTTGCCAGGGCCGCGGAGGGGGACGGCATCCCCATTATTTCTCCTACCGCCACCAACCCGGCGGTTACGGAGGGGCGCAGGAATGTGTTCCGGGTTACCTATTTAGACGACGTGCAGGCGGCGGTGGTCGCCGGGTTCGCACTTAGAACGCTGTCCGCCAAAACAGCGCTGGTTATTCGCGGCGACAGCAGGTTCGACGCGCTGGCGGATGTTTTTTCGGCCGCTTTTAATGAGGGCGGCGGGCGCGTTGCTGGGGCCGAGCGTTATACCGGTCCGGCGCAATTCGACGATATCCTCAAAAAATACAAGAGCCGCCGGCCCGACGTTATATTCTGCGCGGCCGACTACGTAGATGCCGCGCAGCTGGCCGAGGCGGTGCACAGCGCCGGGTTCGAAGGCACGCGGCTTCTCGGCACCGATGCCTGGGACGGCATACTGAGCTTCGCGCACAATATAGACGCCATGGAGCGCGTCTACTACGCCGCGCCGTTCGCGTTCGACGAGCCCGACCCCAAGATCACGCGGTTCTCTCAGGCCTACTTCGACAACTTCAGCTACACGCCCATAAGCACCGCGGCGCTTACCTACTCGGCCGTGCAGATACTCGTGGCCGCGATGGAGAAGCACGGCACGGAAGCGGGCGGCGTCAAACCGGGATCCGCATCCCTTGTTGATGTCATAAGGGGCAGCGAGTTCGACATCATCACGGGAAAGATCCGGTTTGACGAAAACAATAATCCCATCAGCCCGGACTCGTATGTGCACATCATGCAGATAAAGGGCGGGTACTACGCCTCGGTAGAGAAAATCCGGTTGAACGGGAGAGTTGACAAATGATAAGAAACATCCGCATACAGGTCAGGCTGCTCGTCTCTTTCTTCGCCATAGCGTTTATCACCATGCTCGCCGGCCTCACCGGGTTCATGAGCCTGCGCAGCATCGGCGACGATGCCGTGAAATCCATCGCCGCGCTCAATGTACTCAACGATATGTACGATTACAATGTGGAGGCCGACAACGGCATTTATTATATGCTGCGTTTCCGCGACTCGCTCATCAGGGAATACCTCGACAATGTTACCGCCGAGCGCATAGGGAAGATGCAGAGTTTCATGGCCGACTTCATCGCGCTGCACCAGAGCCGCTTCCGCCACATCTTTACGCCGGGTGAGGAGCAGGATATGATCAATTTGCTGCAGATATACAACGAGACATACCTGCCGATCTTAAACGAGATATTCGAGCTGCACGACAACGGCGACACCGAGCGGGCGATCTCGCTCTACGAGCGGCGGCTCGACCCGATATACTGCGCGATCTACTACAGCGTGGGCAACGCGTTCGACAAGGTGTTCGAGTCTACGCAGGAGACAGTCTCCAGCAACAGCGCCCACGCCTCCGCCAGCGCGGCGTTTTTAGTGATGATGATCTTCGCGTCGTTCATCATGGCCGTCATCCTCACGCTCGTCGTTACCAGGTCCATCTCTACTCCGCTCGAAGACATCCGGCGCACGGCCGAGAAGATGGCGCACGGCAGCCTCGACGTAGACTTCAAGAGCGGGAGCGGCAAGGACGAGTTTTCTAATTTGGCCGCGAGCCTCAACGAGACGGTGCACCAGCTCAAGCAGGTGCAGCAGCTGCGGATGGAGGCGGTAGAGAGCCGCCACGAGAAGGAGAAAGCCGAGGCCGCCACCATTGCCAAGAGCCGCTTTTTGGCCAAAATGAGCCACGAGATACGCACCCCCATGAACGCCATCGTGGGCATGGCCGAACTTGCCATGCGCGAAAATATTCCGCCTGCGGCGTACGATCAGGTGCAGACGATAAAGCAGGCAGGCGCGAACTTGTTATCCATTATCAATGACCTCCTCGACTTCTCGAAGATCGAAAGCGGGAAGCTCGACATCCTCCCCGACAACTACGCGTTCTCTACGCTGATAAACGATGTCACGAGCATTATCAAGACGAGGATTATCGACGGACCCTTGCAGTTTATAGTAGATGTAGACGACAACATCCCAAACGAGCTCTACGGCGACGAGGTGAGGATACGCCAGGTGCTGCTCAACATTTTGAGCAACGCCGTAAAGTATACTGAGAATGGGCACATCAGGCTCGTTGCGCGGGGGGAAACCGTCGAGACGAAAGAGGGCGTGTCCGTCAACCTTACGATAAGTGTCACCGACACCGGCAAGGGGATAAGGAAAGAGGACATAGGCAAGCTCTTCGGCGAGTTCGTGCAGGTAGACCAGGCGAACAACAAGGGCATAGAGGGCACGGGCCTCGGCCTCGCCATCACATGGAACCTCGTTAAGGCGATGGGCGGAGACATTACGGTAGAATCGGAGTACGGCAAAGGCAGCACATTTACCGTCACGCTGCAGCAGATGCGCGGCAAGTCCGACACGCTCGCGTTAAAGAGGGGGGCGCGGGCATTTGTCGCCCCCGACGCAAAGGTGCTTGTGGTAGACGACATAACCACAAACCTGAAAGTAGCCTCGGGGCTCCTTGCCCCCTACAGTATGCGGCTTACAATGTGCGAGAGCGGCGCGGCGGCGATAAAGGCGGTGAGCGAAGAAGTGTTTGACCTCGTATTCATGGACCACATGATGCCAGGGATGGACGGCATAGAAGCCACAAAGCGCATCCGCGAGCTCGGCGACGCACGGTTCGAAAAACTCCCGATAGTCGCGCTCACCGCCAACGCCGTCTCCGGTATGAAAGAGATGTTCCTCAAATACGGCTTCAACGACTTCCTCTCGAAACCGATAGACACAATAAAACTGAATATGCTGCTTGACCAGTGGATACCGGCTGAAAAAAAGGTTGAGGCGGTAGACCCCGGCAATTTTAAGGGCAGCGAGGTTGTCGATATAGAGATTCCCGGCATCAACGCGAAAAACGGCGTAGCCACATCTGGCGGTACGGTAAAAAATTATCTGCAAACGCTCGCCGTCTTCACCAAGGACGGCCGCAAAAAGATCGACGAATTGAATAAAGCGCTCGAGGGCGACGACCTGCACCTCTACACGACATACGTCCACGCGCTGAAGAGCGCCGCGGCCAACATAGGCGCGTACCGCCTCTCAGAATCGGCCCGCGTACTCGAATCAGCCGGAAATGAGAAAAACCGCGAGTTCATACGCGCCAACAACAAAAGGATGCTCGGCGATCTCGAAGCCATATTAAAAGGTATAGACAAATACCTCGCCGAAAATGCAGAAACGCAGAGCGGCGACGTAGACATAAACGCCGTAAAAGACGCTCTCGCCAAACTGAATTCCGCGATAGACGAAATGAACGTAAGCGCCATCAGCGAGGCCGTCAAGTGCCTCAAACAGTTCACAAACGCCAAAAATATCGGAGCCGAGGTAGACAACATCCTCCAAAATGCGATGGTGGGGGAGTACGACGAGGCGGCGGAGCAGGCGGAGGGGTTGATTAAGGCGTTGGATGGCGGCAGCGGCAACGGGTAGTATGCACCGGGCCCGGGTGCGCGTTAAAACGCGAATATATCCCCCAGGTACCTGACATACCCTTCCGCGCGCGGGTTGTCGAGGGCGCTTAGGGCCTGCAGGGCGTTTCTGTGGACCATTTTGTTGTCGCTTAGGAGGCATGAGCCTGCCGAGTCTATTACCTTTTGGCTTTTTGAGAATTTTACCTGTGTTATGACCCACAGGGCGGATGCTTTGTAGAGGGCGTCTTTGCTGGTTAGCATTTCCATTAGGTCTTCTTCGATGTCGGTGTGTCCGAGGTTGTGGAGCGCCTTGAGTACGTTGCCGCGGATGCGGTTGCTGGGGTCTTTGCGGTATTTGAAGAGGGCGGGCGCAAGTCGGGGGTTTCCAAGGCTTTCCAGCGCTTCGACGGTGTTTGCGCGGACGCGTTTGTCTTCGTCGCCCAGCAGGGTCATGACCATTTGCTGGTCGTTTGGGCCCATCATTTTGCCGAGCAGTATGACGGCTGTGGCTTTGATTTTGGGGTCTTTGTCCTGCAGGAGCTTGGCGAGCAGGGTTTTTACGCGCGGGTGGCGGCGCAGGATGCCGAGCATTTGCAGGGCCGAGAGGCGCCTCGCGTTGTCGTTGGACATGAGGTCTTTGCTGATTTCGTTGATGATTTTGGGGTCGAGGGTTTGCAGGATTGTGGCGAGTTTGTGGCGCATTTCGGTGGTAAGCTCGCTGAAACGGGAGAGGAGGCTCTCCTTTATGATGGAGCAGATGGCCTCTACGGCGAGTTTTTTGACTGTGGGGTCGGTGCCGCCGCTTGAGGCTATGGGCATGAGCAGGGCGATGTCCGAGACCGTGCCGGCCTTGTTCATCAGCCGCATGGCGTGGACCATGTTGTCCTGGCTGCCGCGCGGCGTTTTTATTTCGCGAATGGCTTCTTCTTTGGTCATGCTGCCCGTTTCCCCGTATTAAGAGTAATGGCGGCAGGGGGCGGCGAGTCCCCCGCGGTCAAATTTCCCTATAACAGTAATATACATCACAGGCAGGGGGGCGCGCCGGATTTTCGTACTTATGCGCCGTTTTTTAGCCGGATCAGCGTATCCCGGAGCCTTGCGGCGCGCTCGAAGTCGAGGTTTTTGGCCGCCTCGATCATCTCCGCCTCGATTTCAGTTAATCGGCTGTCTCCGGCCTTTCCTGTAGTTTTTTTGCCCGCGGCGGCCGATTTTTTGCCCGGCCTCCTGCCCCTCCCGGCCGATCCGAACCCGGACGGCTCGGCGGTTTCTAACGGCGGGTCGAGGGAGGCGTCGTACGGCGACAGTGAGGCGTCGCTTATTTTCCGCTCCACGCTGCGGGGGGTTATGCCGTGCTCCTCGTTGTACGCAAGCTGCTTCGCCCGGCGGCGGCCGCACTCCTCGAGCGTCTTGTTGATGGAGCCGGTCATAACGTCGGCGTAAAGGATGATCCGCCCGTTTATGTTGCGCGCGGCGCGTCCCGCTATTTGGACTATGGAGCGCGTGGAGCGCAGGAACCCCTCCTTGTCGGCGTCCAATATGGCAACTAAGGTAACTTCGGGCAAATCAAGGCCTTCCCGCAGCAGGTTTATGCCGATAAGCACATCGAACTCCCCCTTGCGCAGGTCCCGCAGGATGTCTGTTCTTTCGAGCGTGTCGATCTCCGAGTGGAGGTAGCGGACGCGGAAGGCGAGGGATTCGAGGTACTCGGTGAGGTCTTCCGACATCTTCTTGGTAAGCGTGGTGACAAGCGCCCGCTCGCCGCGCCCGGCGACGCCGCGCAGCTGGTCTATGAGGTCGTCCACCTGGTTCTTGGCTGGGCGGATTTCGATGGGCGGGTCGACGAGGTGCGTGGGGCGGATGACCTGTTCGACTATCACCCCGCCGCTCTGCTCCAGTTCGTAGTCGCCCGGGGTCGCGGAGACGTAGATCAGCTTGTCGCACAGCCCCTCAAACTCCGGGAACTTCAGCGGGCGGTTGTCCATGGCGCAGGGGAGGCGGAAGCCGTGGTCGACTAAGGTTTGTTTGCGCGCGCGGTCGCCGTTGTACATACCGTTTATCTGCGGCACGGAGACGTGGGATTCGTCGATTATCATAAGGTACGGCGGCTTGAAGAAGTCGATCAGCGTGTAGGGGCGGGTCCCGGCGCCGCGCCCGTCGAGTACCCTCGAATAGTTCTCGATCCCGTTTACGTACCCGACCTCGGCGAGCATCTCCAGGTCGTAGCGCGTCCGCTGCTCTAACCGCTGGGCTTCAACGAGCTTGTTCTCCCGGCGGAGTATAGACAGCCGCTCCTCGAGCTCGTCGCCGATGCGCTTTACGGCGTCTGCCATCGTTACGTCGGCTGTGGTCATGTAATGCTTTGCCGGGAATATAGTTATGTCGTCTAACTTAATTTTTGTTTTACCGTCTGTCGGGTTGATGAGCGAGAGCTGGTCGAGCTGGTCGCCGAAGGTTTCTATGCGGACGGCGTTTTCCTCGTAGGCGGGGAGGATTTCGATGACGTCGCCTTTGACGCGGAACGTGCCGCGCTCTAATGAGAAGTCGTTGCGGCGGTACTGCATCTCCGTCAGCGCCAGCAGGAAATCGCGGCGGGAGAGGTCCTGGCCGGCTTTCAGTTTGACGGCCGACGCGGCGTAGGCGTCGGGGGAGCCTATGCCGTATATGCAGGAGACGCTGGCCACGATGATGACGTCGCGGCGGGATAGCAGGGAGGTGGTCGCTTTGAGGCGCAGGCGGTCTATGTCGTCGTTTATCATTGAGGTTTTGGAGATGTAGGTGTCTGTGCTGGGTATGTAGGCTTCGGGCTGGTAGTAGTCGTAGAAGCTGACGAAGTATTCCACGGCGTTTTCTGGGAAGAACTCCTTAAACTCCTGGAACAGCTGCGCCGCGAGGGTTTTGTTGTGCGATATGATTAGCGTAGGCAGCTGCGTCTGCTCGATTACGTTGGCTATTGTAAAAGTTTTGCCTGAGCCGGTAACGCCGAGCAGCACCTGGCTATGGTCGCCGCGGTTGATGCCGTCGACTAATTCCTTGATGGCCTGGGGCTGGTCGCCGGCGGGGGAGTAGCCGCTGTGGAGTTTGAGTTTCATTAATTGTTGAACACCATCCCCAGTGACAGCGCTATCATAAAGACGAACCAGGCGTAGAGCAGGAGGCCGTTTAGGGCCTGCTCTACCTTCGAGTGCTCCTGCTTGTTTTCGGCGGGGGCCGCCGGTTGGGCCGCGGGGGCAGGTTTTTTTACGAATTTCGCCTTGATGTGCTTGTACACCGACCGGGCCGTGAAGGCGAAGAGCAGCAAGCCCGTTATTTTTATCAATATTGCCGCCAGATCCATGCTTTCCGCCCTTTCAGTATCCGCCGAGGAAGTTGTAGTCGTCGAGCGGGTCCGGTTCCGGCCCCGGCCCGCCTCCGCCCGCGTCTACCTTCGCGGCTATGAGCCTCCGCTGGGCGATTTCCATGCCGTTCCAGAGCAGCACGAACTCGTACTCGCCCGGCTCGGGGAGGGGGAGGCCGGTAATGTTCCCGCCTATTTCGACGACAGCGCGCCGGTTGTCGGAGGCTTTCACTTCCCACGGCGGCATCGACATGGAGAAGGAGCCCCCCTCCTTGCGGAAGACGAGCTGCGCCTGGCTGTCGGCGGCCACGTCGGTGAGGGCTATGTATATCGCGCAGTTGCTGTGCTTCGTGGGGAAGCCGCCGCTGTTTATCGCGCTGAAGGTGCCGGAGAGGATGCTCTTGCCGGTATGGACGTCGCGGTAGTAGTAGTCGCAGACGAGCATTGCCAGAACTATTGGTTTCATATTCTATTAAGGTCCTTATGTTTTTGCGGCGGCGGCCGTCCCCGGCTGCGCGCGCTTTTAAAATCAACGGCAAAAATACATCAAAAAATTAACACCGTCCTCAGAGTATAATATATATTATTATCGGCACCGAAAGTACATCTATTTTACGGAGAATTGAAAAATGGCTTTGACCAAAGAGGAAATTACCCGGAAATTGCTGCATCTGTTTGCCCTTATCATGCCCGCCGGGCTGTTTTACTTCCCCCGGTGGGAGTTCTACCCCTATTGGCTGTCTGCGGCGCTGCTGGCGTTTTTTGTGGCCGGGTCTATTATTGTGGAGACGCTGCGGTTCAGGGTCCCGGCGGTGCAGGCGCTGTTCTACAAGTGCTTCGGGCACATGCTGCGGACTGAGGAGAAGGGCAAGGTTACGGGCAGCACTTACGTGGTCGGGGCCGCGCTTATCTGCTCGCTTATATTCTGGGACGAGCCGCTGAGGCACATATCCTTTATGGTACTTACGATGTTTATTCTGGGCGATGCCGCGGCGGCCCTTGTGGGGATCAGCATTGGGCGGATAAAGATCGGGAGGAAGAGCCTTGAGGGGAGTTTGGCTTGTTTTCTGCTATGTATGATACTGTTCTACGCCCTGTTCCCGCACCTGCCGCACCTGCTTCCGCTTGCCTGGCAGGCCAGTAAGGCCAATATGCTCTGGATAGCCCTCGCGGCGTCGTTCTCGATAACGATTTTTGAGCTGGTACCGCTTAAAATCACATCAAAACTGACTATTAACGACAATCTGGCCGTGCCGGTCATCACCGGCCTGATAATACTTCTTATGGAGAGGGTGCTTTTCAAAACCCCGTTCTGATTGCTCTCCCATAGCTCCCGTATGCGGTAGCGGCCGGGGTATTTTAGTTCTGTCGGAAACACCGGCGCAGGGCGCGCGGGGCGGATGCCGCGGTGGAGGCGCGGCGGGGGAGCGGGTGCGCGCCGGCGGGCGCCGTTTTAAGGCGGGGGCCGGCGGGGCCGGGTATGGCGGGGCGACGGTTCCGCAGTGCGTAATTGACACTGGTGCAAACGGTTACGCGGCGCTCCCGTTTACAGGCGTACCGGGGGCGGGGGACGGCGTGTGGGGCAATAAAAGGCGGTTTGCGGCTGCCCGGCCCCGGCAAATTGAATCGAAAAATTGAAATAATTAAATCCAAAAACATTAAAATCACACAATTATTTGACGGGATGTTGGCATAAATACTATAATATGGATAGTTTTGATATGATTATCAGGGGCTCGGTTAAGTAGCCCGCACAGCCCAAGGAGAGACAGATGCCGTACAAGTTTGAGACATTGCAGCTGCACGCGGGGCAGGAGGCCCCCGATCCCGTAACCGGCTCGCGCACGGTGCCTATTTACGCCACTACCGCCTACGTCTTCGACGACTGCGCTCAGGCGGCGGCGCGGTTCAACCTGACCGAGGGCGGGAACATCTACACGCGGCTCATGAACCCGACCACCGATGTTTTTGAGCGGCGGATGGCGGCGCTTGAGGGCGGCGTCGCGGCGCTTGCCACGGCCTCGGGCATGGCGGCGCTGGCTTACGCGGTGCAGAACATCACGGTAGCCGGGCAGAACATCGTCTCCGACAGGCGGATCTACGGCGGGTCGTACAATCTGCTGGCGCACACCCTGCCCGACTGCGGGATTACAACCAAATTTGTAGACGGCAGCGACCCAAACAATTTCAAAAACGCCATCGACGCGAACACGCGGGCCATATTTGTAGAAATGCTCAGCAACCCCAACTCGACCATCATCGACGTTGAGGCTATCGCCAAAATCGCGCACGGCGCCGGCATCCCGCTCATTCTCGACAACACTTTCGCCACCCCGTACTACTTCCGCCCCATAGATTACGGCGCCGACATCGTCATCCACTCGGCCACCAAGTTTTTGGGCGGCCACAGCACGGTGATGGGCGGGGTAATCGTAGACGGCGGGAAGTTCGACTGGAAGCAGAACGACAAGTTCCCCGGCCTCGCGAAACCCACAGACAGCTACCACGGCGTGGTGATGGCCGATTTGGCCGGCCCGGCCGCGTTTGTGGTGAAGATAAGGGTAACGCTTTTGAGGGACACCGGCGCGACTATCAGCCCGTTCAACTCATTTTTGCTCCTGCAGGGGTTGGAAACGCTGTCGCTTCGCATGGAGCGGCACACGCAGAACGCGCTCAAAACCGTAGAGTTCCTGTCCAAACACCCGAAAGTGGAGAGCGTGAACCACCCTTCGGTAAAAACCCGTCAAGACAACGCGCTATATCAGCGTTATTACCCCAAAGGGGCAGGCGCGATCTTCACGTTTGAGGTAAAAGGCGGCGTTGACGAAGCAAGGCGTTTCTGCGAGGCGCTGGAACTGTTCTCCCTCGTTGCCAACGTGGGCGACATGAAGTCGCTCGTTACCCATCCCGCCAGCATGACCCACTCGCAGCTCAACGAAAAAGAGCTTGCCGAGCAGGAGATCAAGCCCAACACCGTGAGGCTGTCTGTAGGGGCGGAGCATATCGACGATATTATAGCGGACTTAGACAGGGCGCTTAACAGTTGATAGTGCGGAGCGCGGGGCCTAACTCCAAACTGAATATAAATACCTTACCGATAGGGGATGTGATGATGAAGGTTAGGGAGGTGCAGGACGAGATCATCCGGCTGAAGAAGGAGCGGGGCATCTGCGTCGCAGCGCACAGCTATCAGGCCCGGGAGATCATTGAGGCCGCAGATTTCACCGGCGACTCGTACCAGCTTAGCGTTATGGCCGCCAGGGCCCCGCAGAACACTATCGTCATGTGCGGTGTAAAGTTCATGGCCGAGACGGTCAAGATACTCTCGCCTGAGAAGACTGTGCTGCTCGCCAACCCGACCGCCGGATGCCCCATGGCCGACCAGATAGACAAGGAGCTCGTCCTCGCCGTTAAGGAGACCAACCCGGGCTACACGGTCGCCGCCTACATAAACACCACCGCCGACCTCAAGACCGTCTGCGATGTCTGCGTAACCTCGTCGTCGGCTGTGAAGATCATCAGTAAACTGCCGGGCAATGAGATACTGTTTGTGCCCGACAGCAACCTCGGCGCGTGGGTTGCGCGGCAGGTTCCCAATAAGAAGATCAAGCTCCTGCAAGGCGGCTGCCCGGTCCACGAAAACGTGAACGCCAAAGATGTGCAGGCCATGCGTACCGCCTGTCCCGACGCGCTGCTTTTGGTGCACCCCGAGTGCACCGCCGAAGTTTCGGCCCTCGCGGATTTCGTAGGGTCAACCACGGCCATCATGGAGTACGCCGAAAAATCAGGCCACAGGGATTTTGTGATAGGCACTGAAATGAGCATAGTGGAGAACCTGCAGTACAAGTGCCCCGACAAGCGTTTCTATCCGCTCACGAAGGAGCTCATCTGCCCCGACATGAAACTGACCACGCTTGCCGACGTGCTGAACTGCGTGAGGGGCGACGGCGGGGAGGAGATAGTGCTCGACGAGGAGACGATTAAGGCGGCCCGTGTTTGTATAGACAAAATGATAGAGTTGGGGGAGTAACGCCGCGCACGTGCCAACGCCGCACGTTCAGCAGGCCGGTAAGTACATATTGTAATTTTGAATTTGATGTGCCATTAAATTAAAACCAGCGGATTGCCCATTGCGGAAATATTTTTGTTTCGGATAACAGGATTTGTAAATATAATAATAATAAACAATATAATTTTACAGCGTCCCATTGGTATTGCGGCTTTTCGGGGGAAAGGCGCATTAGATGTTACGTTGTAGAAAGAGGGGGGTTGTCTTATGTTAGGCAATATCAAGTTAGGTCCCAAACTGATTGGCAGTTTCATGGTCATCGCCGTTATTGGCGCGTTTATCGGTGTTATGGGCATAAGAAGCACCGTAGAGATTAACGCGATCGTCGATGAGCTGTATTTCAAGCGCCTCATTGCCCTCAGCGCTACAGACGATATTTCCTTAGGAATCATGCAGCTCCGCGTGGATACCTGGAGACTGGTGGCGATAAACAATGACAGCGAGCATAAGGTTACGGACGACGATGTCAGAGATGTGAAAGCGTTCATCGAAAAAGGGTTTGCCCAGTTAGACAGTACCATTTCGGACGATGAGGCGCGGAAAATACGGAACAAGCTATGGGCCGAGTACCAAAAGTACGCGCAGTTGGTAGCGAACATTATAACCTTAACGGAGGCCGCCGAAAACAGGGCTGTTGTGCCGGCCAAATCTCAGGCGGCGCTCGGCGAGGCCGCGGTACAGGCCCATACCGCGTCCGACGTGGCGCGTGAGGCGGTCGTCATGAATGAAAAGCTGGCAAAGGCGGAGTGGGATAAAAGCGAGGTGGTTTACAAAAAGAACCGCGCCGCGCTCGTTATGCTCGTATCATGCGGCGCGCTGCTCAGTATCCTGCTTGGGGTATTCCTGACGCGCCACATAACGCTACCGCTCAAAAAAGTGGTGGCGGAGCTCCACGAGATGAGCGGCGGCAACATGAGTGCGAAACTTGAACTGCACCGGGGCGACGAGGTCGGCACAATGGCCAATGCCATGGACGAATTCTCCGCGCACATGTACGAAGAGATTGTCCATACCATGAAGATGATCTCCGACGGCGACCTGAGCGCCGAAGTCGCCATAGCCGGCCCCAGAGACGACATCGGCCCGGCGCTGAAAAATACCATAGAAACGCTGCGCAATATCCTGATAAACGACGGCGGGCGGGCCCTCGCGGCGGCTGCGAACAAAGACCTGACGCAGCATGTAGAAAACGACTACAAGGGCGAATTCGCGCGGATGAAGGAGAACATCAACACTTTGGTGAAGAACCTCGACGAGGCGATGGGGCAGGTATCGGAGGCGGTCGGGCAGGTGTCGAGCGCCAGCGGCGAGATCTCCAGCGGCGCGCAGGCTCTGGCGGAGGGCGCAAACGAGCAGGCGAGCTCGCTCGAAGAGATATCGTCGAGCCTCGAGGAGATGTCGTCCATGACCAAGCAGAACGCCGACAACTCCACGCAGGCCAAGCACCTCATGGGCGAGGCCGGCGCGGCGGTAAACGAGGCCAACGCGGCTATGAAGCGCATGGCAGTAGCCATAAACGAGATCAAGACCTCGTCCGACAATACGGCGAAAATCCTCAAGACTATCGACGATATCGCCTTCCAGACGAACCTGCTCGCCCTCAACGCCGCGGTAGAAGCGGCACGCGCGGGCGAGGCCGGCAAGGGCTTCGCGGTGGTCGCCGAAGAAGTCAGAAACCTCGCGATGCGCTCTGCCGAGGCATCGAAAAACACCGCCAGCATGATCGAGGAGTCTGTGAAAAACGCCGACGGCGGAGTGAAAATCACCGAGGAAGTCGCCAAGGCGCTCGACAAGTCTGTGATAAGCTCAAGCAAGGTGGCCGACCTCATAGCGGAGATCGCCGCCGCCTCAAACGAGCAGTCGCAGGGCGTCGAACAGATCAACGTCGCCGTGGCCTCCATGAACACGGTAACACAGCAGAACGCCGCGAACTCCGAGGAGTCGGCGAGCGCGTCGGAAGAACTTTCGAGCCAGGCGGCAGAGCTCTCCAATATGGTACAGAGCTTCATCATCAGCTCCTCCGGCGGCAAGACACAGGCCAGAATGCCGGCGCGCTCGATGACAAAGAAGCTGGCGTCTATCCCCGACAAGAGGACGCAAAGCATACAGGTCGCGAAGAAGCCAACCCAATCCATGAAAGCCGCCAAAGCCACGGAGGTTATCCCGCTGGACGATGACGAGCTGATGGATTTTTAATTGATGCCGGCGTATCTGTGAACTGAATCTGTGCAGGGACGGGTTTTACACCCGTCCCCTTTTTTTACTATAAAATCTCTATATCCTCACCCGCCCGTGAATCATCCTGTTATCGGCCTTCAGCCTGTAAACATACACTCCAGGCGCCATCTTACCCGTCTGCCAATTCAGCTGATGGCTGCCCGTCGCGTACTTTCCGCTTGTCAACCTGCCAACTTCCTTGCCGGCGATATTGTAGACGCGAAGCTGTACGTTTCCTGCCTCCGGAAGGGTGAAATTGAACGCCACGTTCGAGCGCGAGAGTACACGGTGGGTTACGGAGAGGCCGGGCCCGGGGCGGCCGGATTTTTTGGGGTCGGAAACATTTATGTATGATTCGTCGTATACAAAGACCGCCTCGATGTTGTACTGCCCGTCGGGCGACAGGGATACGGTCAGCACGGAATCACCGAACTCCGTCCCGTTGACGAGCCACTTGTCTATGCGGTAGCCGGATTTGCCCCTGCCGCTTACCGTGATGGGGATGTTTGCGTAGTAGGTGCCGCTCCAGGGGTAGATTTGCGAATTTGTGCCGGGCAGTTTTGAGTCTACGGTTATCGAGTTTATCTTTATGAACCCGTGCGCGGTGTCGCTTACTAATGTAACGCTGCGGTCGTTGCCGGCGTTGAAATAGGTTCTCACGGTGTTGCGGTATGCTGCAGGCTTGCTTTGGTATAGGCCGCGAAGCCTTGTAATCTGGGTTTCCCATGTGGCGGCATCGAAAACGGCGGGTGCGCCGCCGAATCCGCCGCCTGAGGATGGAATGCCCCAGCGTTTGACGTGTGCGTCTGCCACGGGCCTTATGCTTGCCGCGATGCTGTCGATGACCGCGGCTGCCCTTTCGGGGTGGAGCGCGGAGTTCAGCATGTCCGGGAAGCGGTTGATGAAGCTGTTCTTTACGGATTCGTTCTTCATAAGGTTGAGGAACAGTTCGTTGCCCGGGTTGGACGCGGTAAAAAGTATGGCGAATGTGGGTTCGCTGCTGCTGTTGCCCCATATTTCCATAATCTGGTCGAGGTCGCAGACGAGCCAGCGGAACCGCCCGTCGCGCCCCGCGGGCGCGTTTGCGTCGAAACTTTTGCGTTCGCGCCACATCTTATGGTTGTGGTGGGTGCCGCTCCGGCTGATGCCGTCAGCGTTGCCGAAGTACATCTGCACGGCGAAGAAGTCGAGGTAGCTGTCAACGTCCATCAGCCTGTGCATAGAATCCATTGCGGCGGAGTTTGAGAGGTCGTTATTTCTCGCGTATGCCGCCATGGCGCTGTAGGCGACGGTGTCTCCAGGTTCCGGCGTGAGTGAAACTCCGCTTGTTGTGCTGCTGTAGAAATCGAGGAGGTCAACGCTGTCGGGGTCTACGCCGTATGTTCTTTGCAGGTAGTGCTGGTCGTAGCGCTCCCTGAAGTTGTGCCACCCCCAAAACTCGCCGTTTATGAAGACGGTGACTGAGCGGAACGCCTGCGTGCCGACGTTAAGGTGGGAGATCATGTATTGCGCCGACGCGTCGCGTATGAGCGTCGCCTCGCAGTCGTTCCCGCCGCCGCGCAGCAGCAGCCGTTTGAAGGTATTGTAGGGGAGGTAGTGGAACAGCGGCCCGTTAAAAAAGTTGAGCGTTTCGGCCCCGTAGCTCTTGCGCGCGTAGACCCTCATGGTTTTTTGCGGGTTGCGCCTTGTCCATCCGCCGTGTATCCGGATCCCGGCGGTCTGGGCTATTACCGGCTGGCCGTCTGCCCTGAAGTACTCGAAACTGCTCTCGCGCTCCCAGTCGTCGCCTTTCATGTAGTAGTTGCCGGTCCCCGCGTTTCCTGTTTGATAATTTGCGCCGGGCACGTAGATGCCGCTGTCGTGCCCGAAGAACCCCATGCTGTCGGAGATTATCGAGACTATGGGCAGCGAGCGGAACGGGCTGTTGTCCGGGAACACGAAGAATGTGCCGCTTACGGTTGGGGATACGCTGCCGTCCTTGAACGCCGCGGCGCGGATGGCCGTCCCCTTGGCTACGTTCCCCGACGGCTCCCTCCACGTTATAACCTGCATCATGCCCGTCGCCGCGGGGTTGGTGCGGATCCTGGAGAAGACATTGGGGTCGCCGGTGCGGTCGGCGATATTAATCGTCCCGCTAAAAACAGGCGAATTATCGTTGGGTTCCGACCCGTTAGTAGTATAGCGTATCACCGCCCCCTCCTCCCGGTGCGTTATCGCCAGCTCGAACGGCTCCCGGTAGACCCCCGGGGTATGAGAGAACCTGGGCGCACCGTCTAACCCCTGGCCAATAACCGCCGTTACCGCGGCCGGGATGAAAAACAGCGCAAAAATATTTCGTGACGGCATAGTTGCAGCTCCTTAATTGAGGTGGCCCGGCATATTGTTACTATATAAAGATAATACACGGTTATAGATGTGGTCAAATTTATTAGGGGAGTTCAGCCAACCCCCAATTTACCGCGAATGGGACGGCATAAATTATATTAGGGAGACAATGGATATGAACGATCAATCCCCTGAACACCCGTTCACACGTCTCGAGATGCTCGTCGGCTCCGAATGCCTGAAGGCGCTGGCTGATGCCGCGGTTATTCTGTTCGGCGTTGGAGGGGTGGGAAGCTGGTGCGCAGAGGCGCTGGTGCGGTCGGGGATATGCAGGTTAACGATTGTCGATTCGGACGATGTGGCGGTGACGAACATCAACCGCCAGCTCCCGGCTACATCCGCTACAGTCGGGCGGCCCAAGGTGGAGGTGATGGGGGAGCGGCTGCGTGAGATCAGCCCCGGTGCGCAGATCGTTACCCGGCAGCGTAAATACAGCTGGGAGGTCAAGGATGAGTTTGATCTTGGGGCGTATGATTATGTGATCGATGCGATTGACAGCCTCTCAAGCAAGGTGGAGCTGATAATAAACGCCAGCGCCGCCGGGGTTACGCTATTCTCCGCGCTCGGGGCGGCCTGCAAGATCGATCCGGGAATGATAAAGACAACCTCTATCTGGAAGACCGACAGGTGCAAACTGGGGAGATTCGTCCGCAAAAGGCTGCGGCGGCGCGGGTTTGACGGGGATTTTTTGTGCGTCTGGAGCGGCGAGGAGTCCTATGTTCCAACGAACAAGAGCGTGAATGGCTCGCTGGTCCACGTGACCGGGGTGTTCGGGTTCACGCTGGCCGGGCTGGTAGTTCAGGACATCATAGCCAAAACACCCTAAATGGGATCAAAAACGGCGTTTGGGGGCCGGGGCGGCATAATTAAAGGGATAATTCCATCCGTATTTGCCGTGCGGTGTGAAATGAAGGCGATACCAACACAAAACTGCAACAATTTACCGTCATTACAACAAACTGATGTAATCTGTCAACCTGTTGATATAATTATGATAAATATGTATAATATTTGATTGATTTATGTCAAGGTCGGGATAAATTATTTTTACAAAAAAACGCTGTTTTTACCCCCAAAAACCGCGTTTTTCACTTTATTTCAAACTATTTTTCAAAATCACTTGATATTTAATCCGAATGTGGCTATACTGAAATTAGATACCGTTTTTGATGTTGTGCAGTATCAAATTTTAACGGTTTTGGAGGGTTTGCACAATGGGTCTTTTGCAGGGCGCGGCGGTTCTTAATTAATGATCGTAATGTATATGAAATATAGAATTTTGGGGGGCAGTACCGGCGGGAGAGGGGTGTATAAAAACCCCTCCCCGTTTTTTTTATTACGTGAATCCGTATAGGCGTCCTCATTCCGCGTAGAGGTCGTAGTCGCTCGCGCCTATGATTCTGGCGGGCAGGATTTGGCCTGTTTCGTAGCTGCCCGACCTGATGAAGACGCGGCCGTCAACTTCCGGGGCGTCGCCTTTTGTCCGCCCCTCATAATTAAAATCGGGGTCATCGCTTATTCTGTCTATGATAATCTCCGTCTGGCTGCCCACTTTTGATTCGAGGATTTCGCGGCTGATTTCCTGCTGGGCCGACATCAGCTCTTCGCACCTTCTTTGCACGGTATTTGCGCGCGGGCGGCCCGGCATTGCGTATGCGGGGGTGCCCTCTTCGGGGGAGAAGGGGAAGACGCCCAATTTGTCGAAGCGTACGGCCTGTATAAATCGCGTCAGCTCGCCGAACTCTTTTTCAGTTTCGCCGGGGAACCCTGCGATGAATGACGTGCGGATCGTCGCGCCGTCCGCGTATTTTCTTATCCTGTCAATCATGGCATTGATGCCGCCCGACAGCGGCTGGCGGTTCATCGCGGTCAGTATATTGTCGTTTATGTGCTGCAGCGGGATGTCAAAATACCGGCAGAGCCTGCTTTCGGACGCTATCAGTTTCAGCAGGTCGTCGCTTACCAATTGCGGGTGCAGGTACATCATCCTTATCCACGGGAAAGCGGTGCCTTTCAGCAATGATTCTAACAGGCGGACGAGGTTTGTGCCGATGTCCCTCCCGTAAAATGAGGTATCCTGTGCGACTAATATCAGTTCCCTAGTGCCCTGCCCGTAGAGCCACTTTGCTTCTTGCATTATATCGTCTATTCCCCGGCTCCTGAAGTTCCCCCGGATAGACGGTATGACGCAGAACGAGCATTTGTGTGAGCACCCTTCCGCTATCTTAAGGTACTGGGTTGACAGCGGTTCGGAGAGTATTCTTTTGAAAGATTTTTTAGGTTGAGAAATGCCGTTAATTGGCATTGATTGGGGTGATTCGTGCGCATCTTTGTTTTTAGCTGAGAAATTTTCTGCCAGGCCGGATAAGAGGTTTTCCCAGTCGTCAACCCCGGCCCATACATCTACCTCCGGCAGCTGTTCTTTGACAAAGTCACGGTAGCGCTGGGAGAAGCAGCCGCTTACGATCAGCGTTTTGCACTGTCCCTTCTTGCGCAGTTCGGCCATTTCGAGTACGGTTTCTACTGCCTCTTCCTGGGCTTCTTTTATGAACGCGCAGGTATTGACTATGATGATGCCGGCGGCGGAGGCGTCTTCTGTGATTTCGAATCCGTTAGAGGCGAAGAGCGCGAGGATGCGCTCTCCGTCGATTTGGTTTTTGCTGCAGCCGAGGTTTTGGATGGCCGCTGTTTTTTTACCGCTCACCAGTCATCCGATCCCCATTCGTCCTTTGAGTTCTTCTTCGCCGGCTGGGGAGGCGGAGGGGGGTTGGCCGTAGAGGGCGTATGGGCGGGTTTAGCCGCGGGTGCCGGTGCCGGATTAGTGGGAGGCGGAGGCGGTGGTGCTGCATGTGCCGCCGGTGCCGGATGCGGCTGGGCGGGTTGTGCAGCGGGTGCCGGCGCAGACGCCGGTGCAGGGGCGGCCTGATACTGCTGGGCGGGGGCGCCCGTGCCGAAGCCTGAGCCTTTTACGCCCACGTCGTCGTTGGACTTCCTGTCTACCCAGTAGTCGTACCCGGCGGGCCGCAGCGCGGCTTCACCGAAGTCCCTCGCTTCCGACATCCCGCTGAAACCGCCAACGCGGACGCGGAAGAATACGCCGAACAGGTCGGGGGTCGGGTTATGAACCGTGGCCACGTAGGCGGGGTAGCCCATGCCCTTCAGCTTTTTAACTAACCTGTTTGCCCCGGGCTCCGACGCGGTGGAGAGTATCTGCACCACATAGCGGCCTGAGGGGTTGAAACTCCACGTTCCGCCGCCGGCGCTGCCGGACGGCAGCGCCGCCCCGGCTCCCATGTGACGGCGGACGGGCTCGGCGGCCCCCGTTTTTGCCGTGGGGATAGATTCAGCCGCGGCCTTCTTGGAGTCGCTGATGTAAAATTCGTCAAAAATGTCGGAGGCTTTCTTCGACGGGGCAGACTCCGGTCTGGGCGGAACTTGGTCCTCGTCCTCGGCCGTCTCCTTCTTGTTACAGCCCGCTAACGCCAGCGCGGCAATCGCGGCGGCTGCGATAAAGTACTTCGTTTTTAGTGACATGGTCATTCCTTTCATTGGCCAATATAATAAAAATAATAAAAGATTATTGGCAATGTCAACTTTTTTTTAAATAACGCCCTTCGTGCTCGGCAGGGAGTCCGCCGCACGGGCGTTGATTTCACACGCTTCCGAGAGCGCCCGCCCAAACGCCTTGAACACCGCCTCAAGCGAATGGTGGCTGTTCCGGCCCCGCAAAAGGTCGATATGCACGGTCGCGGAGCAGTGGTCGCAGAACGACTTGAAGAAGTCCTCCGCAAGGTCGCACTCGAAATCGTTGATCCTCCGGTCGGTCAGAGGGACCGAGTAAATCAGGTTCGGGCGCCCCGAAATGTCGAGGCAGACCCGCGCCAGAGACTCGTCCATGGGCACGTGCGCCGACCCGTAGCGCCGGATACCCCGCATATCCCCCAAAGCCTCCCGAAACGCCTGCCCGAGGCAGATGCCGATGTCCTCCGCGCTGTGGTGGAAGTCCACGTGCGTGTCGCCGTTGCAGGCAAGGCTCAGGTTGAACAGCCCGTGCCGCGCAAAGAGCGCCAGCATGTGGTCCATGAACCCGTTGCCGGACTGAATATTGTTGTCAACCGCCGCATCCCCGTCGATCGTAAGGTCAAGGCTGATGTCGGTCTCCTTCGTCGTACGGACGACGTTTGCTTCGCGAATGCCCATATTAATTGCCCCGGTTAAAAAATTTATCTATCGACTCACGTAATTTCAAATTTTCTTCCTTTGTCCCCACGCTTATCCTCAAACAATTCTCAAGCAGCGGGTAAGACGACACGTCCCGCACCAAAATCCCGTCTCCCCGCAAATGGCCGAACAATTCCTGCTTTTTGGGCGTGCGGACGAGGATGAAGTTCGCCTCGCTGGGGTAGACTTTGCCGAACGGTTTGGTTTTGAGGTATTGGTACAGGCTGTCCCGCTCGTCAACAAGCATTTTGACGGTATCTTTGACTATTGACACATTATTAAGGATGGTTGACGCCGCGTGTTCGGTGAAGAAGTTGATGTTGTAGGGGAGCTTGATCTTGTTGATCTCGGTGATCAGGTCCGCGTTGCCGATCATGTACCCTAACCGCAGCCCCGCCCCGGCCATTGCCTTGGAGAATGTGCGCGTGACGATTAAATTGGGGTAATCCGCCAGCAGTTTGACCCCGTCGAACCCTCCGAACTCCATGTAAGCCTGATCAAAGATGCATATCCCGGTATGCGCGTCAAGTATCCCCCGCAGGTCATCTTCCGCAATAACATTTCCCACAGGGTTGTTGGGGGAGCAGATGACGAGGATCGCCCCGGGGTTGCCGGCCGCGGCTTTTTTGATGCCGCAGGCATCGTACTGTAAATCTTCGGTCAGGCTGACGTTCACCGCTTTTGCCCCCATCCCCTCGGCCAGCAGCCGGTAGACGGTGAAGGTGGGCTGGCAGATGATGACGGATTTGGCCTTGGCCGCGAACGAGAGGAGCAGTACGAGGAGCATCTCGTTGGAGCCGTTCCCGACAATCACGTTTTCCGCGCTTATTTCGCCCCCGCCGGCGTGCCTTGCCAGCGCCGCCCGGAGTTCTTCGGGGATGAAGTTGGGGTACCGGTTCCACGGCCGCCGCACAAAAAAATCCGCCGCTGCCCGCTTAACGTCTTGCGGCCAGTCGCACGGATTTTCGTTCTGGTTGAGCTTGATACCGCACTCTTCGGGCGTAAGGTGGTACGCCTTGAGGGCGCGGACGCTGTCGTTGACGAGCGTAACGGCCTGTTCAGATTTTTGTTTTTGCTTCGTCTGCGTCGGCATAACGCTTCTTGACCCTCTCTGCCAGTTCTATTGTCACCTTTTCGATTTCGTTCAGTTCAATGGTGAGGTAGAATACCAGAGCTATGGAACCGAGAAAGGCACCCACAAACAGTATTACCCAGAAAAATAGCATCACAACCCCCGCTTGGTTTTGAGTGGAATCTCGCCCGGAGCTTTGGCCCTCACCGCTATAAATATAATTTATTGCCGGACAAAAATGCTAATTAATTGAATTTATAGCAACTTTCGCCTCTGCCATTGATTATTTTTATATCGTGCGGCCGCTCCGGCGCCGTCATATATACTGATACGTGTTCGGTAGGATAATTATTGATACACATTTACCAATATCGTAGAATTTTGCCGGTATTGTGTAAAAAAACGGACTTTTTTCGGGAAAAGGCGGTTAATTATGGCGAAAGTGCCGGTTCAGGGGATAAAAAACGGCGAAATCATCGGCGGGTTCAGGTTAGAGCGGATAGTGGAGATACCAGAGCTGCGGTCCTCGGCGTACCAGTTCGTCCACGGGAAGACGGGCGCGCGCCTTATTCATTTATATAACGACGACGCCAACAACCTCTTTTCCATCGCCTTCCGCACGCCCGTCTCCGACAGCACCGGCGTGCCGCACATCCTCGAGCACTCGGTACTGTGCGGTTCTAAGAAGTTCCCGGTCAAAGACCCCTTCCAGGAGATGCTGAAAGGGTCGCTGCAGACCTTCCTCAACGCCATGACCTACCCCGACAAGACCGTCTACCCGGTATCGTCCCAGGTCGAGAAGGACTTTTACAACCTCGTAGACGTCTACTGCGACGCCACCCTGAACCCGCTCCTCACCGAAAATACCTTCTATCAGGAGGGGTGGCACTACGATCTGGAGGATGAAAACGGCCCCGTGGGCATCAAGGGGATAGTCTACAACGAGATGAAGGGCGTTTTCTCCGACTTTTCGAGCGTTGTTGGGCGGGAGATCCTCTCAAAGCTCTTCTCCGACACCTCGTACGTCCACGAGAGCGGCGGCGATCCGGAGCATATCCCGGAGCTGACTTACAGGCAGTTTAAGGATTTCCACAGGCGGTTCTACCACCCCTCCAACTCGTTTATCTTCATATACGGGAACCTCCCGTCCGAAAAGACGCTGAATTTTATCAACGATAAATACCTGTCGGCGTTTGATATGCTGCCTATCGACTCATCGGTCAAACCGCAGCTCCCGTGGAGCGGCCCCCGCACGCTCTCCATAGAGGCCCCCGCTTCCGAAGAGGACGACGGCACGGCTTCCGTAATCTGCGCGTGGATAGTCGGCGATACCACCGACCCGGTCGCCGTCTTTACCGGCTCAATCCTCTCAAGCTACCTCCTGTCAACCGAAAGCTCGCCCTTAAAGCGCGCGCTCGTAGATTCGGGGCTGGGCGAGGACCTCGACGACCTTAGCATGTTCGACTCCGACCTGGCGCAGTTAGTCTTCATGGCCGGCCTGAGGAAGACGAAGCCGGAGCACGCCGGCGCGGTGCTCGACATCATCATAAACACCCTCAAAAAAGAGGCTGAAAACGGCCTCGACAAGGACCTTATCGAGGGCGCGATGCGGCAGGCAGAGTTCAGTCTGCGTGAGATCATCGGCGGGCACTACCCCTACAATTTGCGCCTGGGCGACAGGTGCTACCGCTCGTGGATCAACGGCGGCGACCCGTTCGCGCTGCTGGCGTTCGAGGAGCCGATCAATACCATCAAGGCGGGCATGGCAAAGGGCGGGCACTTCGAACGGTTCATCAAAGAGAAATTTCTCGGCAACCCCCACCGGCTGCACATTGTGGCTACCGCCTCTGCGGAGAAGGGGAAGAAGCTTGAGGAGTTCACCGAGGCGCAGGCCGGGCGGCTGACGTCGGCGTTTACCGACGGCGACAAGCGGCGCTGCCTTGAGCTGACCGCCGCGCTGCGGGAGCAGCAGGCCGCGCCGCCGTCGCCCGAGGCGCTGGCCACCCTGCCCTCCATAAATAAGTCCGACCTGCCGAAAAATGGGCGGACGGTGCCCGTTGACAGGGGAAATCTGGGCGGTGTGCAGCTGATAACGCACCCCATCTTCACATCGGGCATCGCCTATCTCGACATAGGCTTCGATTTCTGCGGCGTCCCGCCCAACCTGCTCCCGTACATCCCGCTCTACCTCGAACTGCTCACACGGTGCGGCGCGGCGGGGCACTCTTACGAGGATATGGCGAAGCGGATCTCCCTCTCTACCGGCGGGATAGACGCGTCGGTCTCGTGCAAGACGAAGATCGGCACTTCCGACGGCCTCTTCCTCGTGGGATTCATCCACGGCAAGGCCCTCGAATCGCGCTTCGGCGAGATGCTCGGCATTTGGGAAGACCTGCTGCTCAGCCCGGAACTAACGAACAGGAAGCTCGTAAAGGACCTGCTGCTCGAGGGGCGGAACGCGCTGAACTCGTCGGTGATACACGCCGGCCACAGTTTCGCGGTTACGAGCGCGTCGTCGCGGCTTTCGAGGAGCCGTTTGAAGGATGAAATACTGGGGGGGGTAACGCAGCTGCGCTTTTTAGACGCCATCGTCAAGAAAGAGGAGTACGGCGAGGCCGAAGATGCCTGCGTAAAGCTGCATGAATTCCTGATCAACCGCAGCACCTGCGTAGTCTCGATGACTGCCAACGACCCCTCGAAATTCACCGGGCAGATAGAGAAGCTTATTGGCAGGCTGCCGTCTCGGGAGAGGGCGGGGGAGAGCAGCTACGACAACTCCGCCGGTGCCGCCGGAAGCGCCGCGGTCTTTGATTCCGTGCAGAAGAACCTTGGCGTAGAGATCAACTCCGCCGTGAACTTCGCCGCCCGCGCCTGGAAAATACACGGCCTCACCGCCGGCGAGAAGGGCCTGCTATTCCTGCTGGCCCGCAACCTCTCGACCGGCTACCTGTGGGACAAGATCCGCGTGGAGGGCGGGGCCTACGGCGGCTCGGCCGGCATGTCTACCTGCCACCCCATCTTCTCCTGCTCGTCTTACCGCGACCCCAACCTCGAAGGCACGCTCGCGCACTTTACGAAGGGGCTCGAAGAGGTCGCCGGCCTCATAGACAGGGAAAAGGTAGACCAGAGCATAGTAGGCGCTATCGGCAAGATAGACCACCCGAAAAACCCGCACAGCCTCGGCCTCGGCGAAACGATGGACATCCTGACCGGGTACACCGCCGAGTACCAGCAGGAACTGAGGGACGCGCTTCTGGGCGCTACGCCGGAAGACATGAAGCGGATAGCGGAGAAGGTTTTGGCGTCCAAAGAGTCGGCGGTCACGGTACTCGGCTCGGCGGCGGCGTTCGACAAGGCGGCGGCAAGCGGGGCCCAATTCGACAGGGAGAAACTGCTGCAGGATATAAATTGTTGATAAAAATGCAGCATTTACCGGTAAAAAATGGTACATTTATAGTATAGACGCAGTCTGTATACCATCAACACAACGAAAGGACAGCGCCATGCGCTCAAAAACCCTTGTTTCATCGTTGACGCTGCTCGTTGCCCTGACGGCACTCCTCGCGGCGTCATTCGCGTCCCCCGCCTGTGCCCAGGACGACCGCGCAACCGTACGGAAAATCCTCGACAAGGTCGGCCGCAAGGACGACAAGGTCGAAGACGTCGCCGATTTCAGCCGCGAGGGCCGGGTCATCAAGCTCAACCTCACCCGCCGCGGGCTCTCCACCGAGCCCTTCAGCGAATTCCCGGCCGAGATCCTGCACCTCACCGCGCTCAAGGGGCTTCTGCTCAAGGGCAACTCCATTAAATCCATCCCGCACGAGATCGGCAACCTCACCGGCCTTATCGAAATCGACCTCGCCAACAACACAGATATCGGCACGCTGCCGCCGTCTATGGGCAACCTGACGAACCTTAAAAAATTAGACGTCCGCTTCTGCGGCCTCAGCACCCTGCCGTTCAGTTTCGGCAACCTCAAATCGCTTGAGATGCTGCAGCTGTGGGGCAATTACTTTACAGATCTGCCGAGCTGCGTGACGGAGATGACGGCGCTAAAAGACCTGCACCTCAACAACAACAAAATCACCACGCTGCCGCCGGACATCGTCAAGATGCCGAACCTTACCTACATAGACGTACAGAGGAACAACATCTGCAACGTCGCGCCGACGGTAGACGCATGGCTGACGCACCTCAGCAAGGGGTGGAAGGACCACCAGTGGTGCGAGAATGTGAAGCATTAGGATAAATGGCATAGGGCAATGGGGTAAACCCCCTTGTCAGGAAATGGGATATGACAAGGGGATTTATCCCATTGTGGTATTGGATAAATGATTATTTAGCGCGATAATGCCGTTGTAAAGGCGTTGCGTGTAACGCCCATTCGGCAGGGGGATACCCGTCACGTCAGGGCGAACTCTTTCTCTGCCTCTTCGATGGTATGGCCATTTTTGAGGAATTCGATGACATTGCGGGTTCCCTTCCGCTCGCCCTCCTGCCACCCCTCTTGGCGTCCCTTCCGCTCGCCCTCCTGCCATCCCTCCTGCTTAAAGGCATCGGAAACCCCGCTTGCAATGGCTATACGCCTAGCCATAGTTTGCATATCGTCCACGTACCCCTCCTTTGATAAGAATGTTAAATTTTCGTTATATACCGTCGTTAACCACGGGGTCAGGTGCATCCAATGCTC
>WQRV01000011.1 GCA_009786575.1 Chitinispirillia bacterium
GTTGAAATCAAACGCAATATCGCAATTCCGGCGGGCGATCGAGGGCGATCGCCCCTACAAAATCGTTTTGTTCCCGTCGAAACCGTATATCCATCACACCGATAACCCCCAATTTAATCTTTTGACTTACCCGCGTACCGTAGAAGCGAACTCTACTGATGCCGGGCGGCGAGTACTCCTCTTGGTGCGAATGCTTCTGCGGCCGAGATGTGAATGCAAAGGCTTGCATGCTCCCGCCGGTGCAGCAAGCCGCCTCTTTTCCCCCGTATACGGTATCACGCCCGTTCAATGCGCAGGCAAAACATTTTCCCATATTGTTTTTAAACATTTCACCGACGCCCCGAGTTTAACGTTGGGCTCTTACGGTTTGTTCAAATTATTGATGGTAAGAACAAGCGTAATCACAGCCGTAATGAAGCTGCCTATCTTGAGGGTGGCATCGGCGGAGTCTATGAATATTTTGAAGTTATTTGAGTAGCGGATCTTCGCCGGGACGATCACCACGTCTCCCGGTTCCAGCTTTACCGAGCTGTTCCGCGCCGCCTTGTTCGATATCACGCTGCCGTTGGCCTTGATTACGTATATCGCTTTTTTATTTGCCGTTTCCTTGGGGCCTCCCGCTATGTCAAGGTAGTGCACAACCGTCTGGTTTCCGGCGTCCAGCCTGAATGTTCCCGGGCTGTAAACTTCGCCCAATACCGATACCGTCTCCAAGTTCCTCGGCACGTACAGTTCGTCGCTGTCCTCAAGGACAAACGACTTATAGTGCTCCTCCTTCGTCATGTCGATCATCACGCGCCCCAGCACCACCACCGAGTCCAGTACCCCCTTTAGCATCATTTGCTGTTCCAAAAGCGACGATACGTTTACGCCCTTCGACGCCATCTCTATTGACAGGCGCAGCATGTCGGTCCCCAGCTCGTTGTTGTACAGTTTCATCCGGCTCTCTTCCATTTCCTTGACCGACTGGCGGGTGAAGACCGCTGCGGGGAGGTAGGCGTCGGGCTTGAATCCTCCGGCTCTCGTGATCAGGTCGCCGAGCGTTTCGTTTTCGAAGACGACGTATGTCCCCGGGTACTGTATTTGGCCGCCGAGGCGCACGTTGCGTTCTGATTCCCATCCCATCATGCTGCGGATGAATATTTTGTCGTTGCGCTGCAGAACTACGTTCTGCTCGGGGTTGCCGTTCATAGCCCTGTCTATGCTGAACTCTATTTTCCTTGTGACAACCGACTCGCCCTCGGCGCTGCGCCTGTAGAGCTCGCCCCGTTCCTTGCTCGCCTCGTCGCTCAGCCCGCCGGCCTGGAGTATGAGGTCGCGGACCGTCATGTTGTCGAGCATTTTGTAGATGCCTGGGGCGGTTACCGCGCCCTCTATGCTAACGCTGCGGTCGGGGTTGAAGTAGTCGCTGTTGTAGATGATGAGGCGGTCCTGGTCTTCGAGCGGCACGTTGTCATCCGAAGCGGCGTCTTCGAGCGCCTTGCCGAGGTTGAACGAGACTATTCTGTCGAGGTACGACGGGTACGTTTTGCGCAGGATGACCGCGTAGTCGAAGTAGGTCTCGGGCATTATGTCGCGGTGGCTGCCGATGACGTCGCGCACGCGCATTCCCGCCCTGAACTCGTACTTGCCCGGGCGCATGACGTTGCCGCTCAGATAAATGGCGCTTTGGTCTTTGGAGATGACGGGGAATATTTTGATCAGGTCGCCGTCCTTGACCATAAAGTCGGGCGCGGTGGCGGGCGAGTCCGCGTCGAGCACTATGTGGTGGCTGTTCTCCTGAAACCGCTCGACCTGAATGCGCCCCGTCCACCCTGCCGGGCTGACCCCGCCTGCGAGGTCGAGGATGTCGGCTAATTTCGTAGGCTGCTTGAGTTCGTAGAGCGCGCTCCTGCGCACGTTGCCGGCGACCGCCGCTACCTGGCGCGCCACGGGAACCGTTATCACGTCGCCGGTATGGAGCCGCAGGCCCGACCGGTCGTTACCGGAGATGAGGAATTCGTAGAAATCGACGTCGGCCACGAGGCGGCCGTTGCGGCGCAGCTGTACGTTGCGCAGCGACCCGCGCTTGGTGATCCCGTTCGCCGCGAAGAGCGCGTTCGTAACGCTCGTGAGCGGGGAGACGGTGTGGAACCCCGGCGAGTTGACCTCGCCCACCACGTAGATCCCGATGGGGCGTATCTCCCCCACCGACACCGAGACATTCACGCCCTCTATGTTTTTGAGGCGGGCGGCGATCGCCTTCTGCGCCGCGCTGAACGAGAGGCCGGCGACCGTGACCGGGCCCACATTGTGCGGGATGCTGACCGTCCCCTCGCGGCTGACGTGCAGGTTGTACTCGTCGTTTATGCGCCCCCAGAGCGTGATTTTTAGCTCGTCGCCGGGGCGTATGGGATAGTCGGCCGGGACGCCGCCCATTTCGCCGGGGCCGAAAACGTGCTCCCGCCTCTGCGAGAACACCTCATAGCCGAACGGCTGCAGGTAGGGGATGATGCTGTCGGGGTAGATGACCTTGCCGCTGAACATGTCTTCGTAGACTGAGCCGGAAAACGGCCGCCGGGCGGTATCGGCCGCCAACAGGAGCGAGTCTGAAAGCGCCGCGCTGTCGAGCGAGGCCAGGAGGCTGTCTGCCTGTGCCGCCATGCTGCGCTGGAGTACGGAGTCGCGAAGCCCTGGGTTCTTCTGCAGATAGCGCTGAATTTGTTCCGACGCCGCCCGGTCGTTCCTGAGCTGGCGCATAAGTTCCGGCGAGACGACATTCTGGGCGCGCGGCGAGACGGACACGGCGAGGAGCGCCGTGAGCGAAATAAGTATCAGCGTTAAATGTCTATGCTTCGGCAATGTCGGCATACCATCCTATATATCGGTTATTTGCACAATAGCCTGAACGGCTATCTCAATTATCCGCCGCCGCCGGGCGGGTTTTAAGCCGGCCTGCATCTGTACCAACAAAAGAACCGGGCAGTGGCCCACATTACCAATTAGCCCTCACAAACTTGGGCTTCTGCGTAGTATCCGCACCTCTTATGAGCGTCCCGCGGCTCAGCTCTATCACCCGGTAGTGGTACGGCGCGATCAGGTTCATGTCGTGGGTAGCCATTATTACCGTCGTACCCCAGGAGTTTATGGTCTGCAGAAGCCCAAATATCTCTTGCGACACCGCCTGGTCGAGGTTGCCCGTAGGCTCGTCGGCCAAAAGCACCCACGGCTCGTTGACGATCGCCCGCGCTATGGATACCCGCTGCTGCTCGCCGCCGGAGAGCTGGTTTGGGTAGTTCGAGCACTTGTGGGAAAGCCCAGTCTGCGCGAGCACCTTGAAGACCTTGCGCTTCACCTCGCGCTCGCGTATCCCAGTCACCCGCAGGGCGAAGGCGACGTTTTCGAAGACGTTGCGGTCGTGCAGGAGCCGAAAGTCCTGGAAGACGATACCCAGTTTGCGGCGCAGCTTGGGCAGGTCGCCCCTTACGGCTACGCGGGAGTCGAAGCCGCACACCTGCACCTGCCCGGTAGTAGGCCACTCTTCCATATATATATGCTTGAGCAGGGTAGTCTTCCCAGCGCCGCTGGCGCCTATAAGGAAGACGAACTCGCCCTTGTCTATGAAGAACGAGAGCGCGTCGAGCGCACGGAAGCCGCCCTCGTACTCCTTGCTGACGTGCAAAAATTGTATCATAGGCTACCCATCCCCATTAACCACAAATACCGCAGCTACGGCAAATCATGCACGGGCGGCCGCCCCTACACTGTGTTTTTGCATAAAATCCGCACCGCATACCCAGCCGCAGATTTTCCGGCTAAATCTTCTCCAGCAAAAAATGGACGCGGATCGATTTGGACGTGTACTTCTTGAACGTGTACCCGTCCCATATCCCCAGCACGTTAAAGCGCTTTTTGGGTATCGACCGCTCTATCTCCGAGACTGAATATACTTTTTGACGGTGGTTCTCCACGTACTTTTCGTACAACCCAGGGTTTTGGGGCGACTGCCGGAAGATCGTGAAATCGTTGTGCTGCACCGACTTCCCGAACTCGAACCAGCTGTTCCGCACGAAGCTTATGTCATCGTAGTCCTCGTAGTCCATGTAGGCAGAAAAATATTTCACCGAGTTTTCGCGGGTCGTTATGTCGAACAGAAACAGCCCGCCCTCCTCAAGGGCGTCGTAGACGGAGGCGAAGAGTTTTCGGTAATCTTCGAGCGTCATCATGTAGTTGATGCCGTCGTATAGAAACAGCGCCATATCGAACCGTTTTTTGAAGGGGAGCTGCCTCGCGTCGGCGGCGCAGACGGGCAGGCCGCGGACGGAGCGCGCTACCTTGCACATGGACGGGGACAGATCGGTGGCGATGTAGCGGTACCCGTACTCCCGCAGGGCCGCCCCCACGATGCCGGTCCCCGCGCCGAGCTCCAGTATGCCGGGCTTGCGCGAGGCGCCGTACTTCAACACGACGCGGCGGATGAGCTTCACCCACTCGTCGTACTCGACGTGGAACATCAGGCGGTCGTACATGGGGGCTAACGCGTCGTATTGCATGGTACCGCCTATATCCTCACGTCAATAAATATGCTCTCTCTCCACTTTTTGACATTGTCCAAAAGCTGCTTCTGCGCGGCGATGTCGCGTGCCTTTTCGGCTATGGCCGGGTAGTCGTTCTCGAGCGACAGCCTGCGGCTATCGACCCGGTCCGCTACCATGTATATCGACAGCATGTTGTCTTCGGCAACCGTCTGGCTTACCTGCCCGGCATTCAGGCTCATCACGGCGTTGCGAACTTCCGGGGCGATCTCGAACAGCGATAGCCAGCCCAGCGCGCCGCCCCTGGTCCTGGTGGCGTTGTCGGCGCTCATGGCCCGCGCCGCAGCCTCAAACTCCTGGCGCGTCGAAAGCGCCCGGCTCAGCGAATCCAGCCGCTCCAAAAGCTCGTCCCTCTGCTGCCCGGC
The DNA here is from genome assembly GCA_009786575.1 of Chitinispirillia bacterium. Classification (GTDB taxonomy): domain Bacteria; phylum Fibrobacterota; class Chitinivibrionia; order Chitinivibrionales; family Chitinispirillaceae; genus GUT77. The sequence continues at coordinate 4,940 of WQRV01000011.1, forward strand.
CGGCGCGTGCTTTACAAGTATCTGGCTCAGCTTCACCCGCCTGTCGCGCTTCTCCTCAACGAGCAATATATGATACCCAAGCCGCGTCTCGAACGGCTCGCTCACCCTGCCCACCGGCAGCGAAAACGCCCGCTCCTCGAAGACGAGCTCAGAGGTCGAGCCCTTCTCCAGATACCCCAAATCCCCGCCCTCGGCCCCCTCCGGGCTCTCCGAGTGCAGCTTGGCCATCTCCGCGAAGGCGGCACCGGCGTCTAACTGCTGCTTTACGGCGCGGATCTTGTCGAACGCCGCCTGGCGCACCGAGTCGGACGCCGAAAGCCGCAAACTCAGCTTGTACAGCTCAAAACTCTCGCCGATGTCCGGCAGACTGTCGCGGTACTGCGCGAAAAACCGCTCAACGTCGCGGCGGTTGACATTCGTGGAAAAGTAGAATCTCTGCTGCAGTTTCTGCTTGTGTAGCTGCTCCCGTATAGCGCGGCGCATCTCAGTCTTGAAGCGCGCAAGCGTTGTGCCCTGCTGGGCCATAAGCGCCCGCTCAAACTGCCCGGCGTTCAAGTTGTTCTGGCGCATTATGTTGTTGATGTGGTTGTTCAGCATGCTCTCGACCTCGTCGTTGCGCACGACTATAGCGCTGTCTTCCATGGCGCGGACGAGCAGCACTTTGTTGTCGATAAGCTCCTCGAGGGATTCGCGAAGCAGCGCCTTAATATCAACGCTGCCCGCACCAGCCCCCATTGCCTGGAGGCGCATGTATACGTAGGTTTCGAGCTCGGAGTGCAGGATGATCTCGCTGCCGACGACCGCCGCGATGCCGTCGAGGCGGCCCGGCTTGCCCAAAAGCTGCATCGGCGGAATCTGCGGTGAAGGAGCGGCAACCCGCTCCCCGGACTCCGCGGATTCGTCCAACTCATCAGACTGCGCGGCATCCGCCGAATCAACCCCGGCGGAATCTGCATGCGCCGCATGTACCGGCCCGGATGAACCAACCTTTGCCGAATCGGCCTTAACCGCCCCATCCTGGGCAAACCCAGCCGGCGCAAACGCGGCAATTACCAGCGCCGACAGACCGGCAAAAAACCTCATATCCCCAAAAACCATCAGCTCTGCCCATCCGTCGCCGGCGACGGCGAAACACTGTCTACACCCGGCACCAGCTCAATGTTAAACTCTACGTCGGCCCGCGACCTGACATCCGATATCATCCGCTCGGTCTCGCCCTTCTGCGTAATGTTCGACAGCTTAGACACAATATCGTCGCGCACCTCCTCCAGCGAAGCGACCGTCCCCTTGTCGAACCGGCCCACGGTACGCAGTATGTGGAACCCGTCCTCAGCCCGGTACGGCCCGGTGATGGAGGGCACCGCCGCGTTTAGCACCGCCGTGCGTATCACCGGCGGAATAGCCTCCAGCGGCACGTAAGGCGGGTTGTCGTCCGGACCGCCTGGAATCGGGAACTTAGAGTGCTCGATCGCCAGTTTCCTGAACCCTTCGTGGGTCGCGTTGCGGCGGATCTCCCAAGCCAGGTTTAGGTCGTCAACCACGATCTCCTCGTAGCGCACCGTAAACACGTCGCGGACGAACTGCTCGCGGTTGGACTCGTAGTACTCCCGTACTGCGGCGGGGCTAATCTCGCCCCCGCTGTGCGCCCCGCGGCTCAGGACCTCGGCGCTCAGCAGGTCCTTGCGCGTCTTCTCAAGGCGCGCCTTGATGTGCGGTTCCTTGTCCACGCCTAAACGCATGGCCTCCTGGTAGAGCAGCTCCGTATTGATCCACTGCCGTACGTACTGGACGTTCTGCTCGCGCGTGATGACGCCGGCGTACTCGCCGGGAATGCTCTCCTTGAGCTCCTCAAGCGTCAGCCAGGCATTCCCAACCCGGGCGATAATCTGGCCCTCAGGCTTCTTGGGAAGAACCTCCTCTTTGTTACAAACCGCTAATAACAATAGCGCCGTCAGGGCCGTCAGGGCCGTAATCAGGATCGTAGGGCGTTTAGTCACAGTTTCTTCTCCTATATGTTGGGTGTAAGTATCCACATATTAATATAATATATTGAATACGGAAAATACAAAATTGGGAAATTTTTTTAAAGATTTCCGGGATTACACTACGGCGGGGATATGAGCCGATGGCAGGATAGGGGACGGGTGGATCCCGGTACGGGCGGCAGTCCCAGGCCGCCCGTGGGATATTGAGGCTGCCAACCCTTAACGCAGCGGATGTAACTCACTACAGCTGGATATGCCGCTAATCAGATGGGAGAGCGGGGGGTGTCAAAAAATGGGGGGCTTATTTTTTGCGCGAAAATATTTTTTTTGGAAAGCGGCGGATTAAGAATATATTTTAAAGACAGACACATCTAAGGAGGGGAAACCTATGGCGACGGGCGCACATGATGCGACGATGGTGAGGCTCCGGGGGCTGAAGAAGCGCCGGGCGCTTGTTATTTCGGCAGGCGGCATACGCAGCGGTATTCAGGTGCTGTACGTGGGGTACGAGGGCGACGAGTGGGAGATCTTCTCGACCGCGTATCTGCCGTGGCCGCAGAGGGTTGGCGACCTGATCGCCCGTCTCAACGAGACGGAGGATCCCGTAGCGCTTTCCGACTTTGCCTGGCTCGACTACAAGGTGACGATGCTCTTCCTCGACGCCGCGAAGGCCGCGCTCACGGCGGCGCACAAGTCCATAGGCGGGCCGCACTACGCGGCGCTCAACAAGCCGAACCTTTGGAAAGGGCCCACCGGCGAGAATCTGCAGCAGGGCTACTGGAACGTGATGGCAGGCGACGCGCCGTACCTGGCCACCTCGCTGGGGATACCGGTAATAACTGAGTTTCTGCGCCACAACATCGTAGCCGGGGGGCCGGGCCTGCTGCCCACATATCCCGGGAGCCTGATCATCGCGAGGAAGACGGAAGGGGTGGGCCTGTTCCTTAATATAGGGATGGTCTCGCGGATGAGCATCATCGGCAAGGGGGGCTCCAAGCTGATATTTGAGTCGGACGTTGGCCCGGGGACCGTGCTCATCGACAAATGCGCGGCGGTGGCCGAGTGCCCGGGGGGGATCGACCGCGACGGGCAGCTCACCGCCAAAGGGTACCCCAACGCCGAGTGCCTCGAAATACTCTCCGCCGACCCGTGGCTCTCTAAAGCCGCGCCCAAGTACGCCTCGCCGGAGATATTCGCGAACCTGCTCTCGCACCCGTGCTTAAACCCGCTGAGCAACGTAGACAAGATGGCCACCATAACCGCGCTCACGGCGGTAAGCGCGTACCACTTCTACAGGCGGGAGTACAGGGGGGCAGCGCAGCCCGAGGCGCTCTGGGTATCGGGCGGCGGCGGGAACAATCTGGCGCTGCTCGATTATTTAAAGGCATCGTTCGACCCAATACCGGTGCGCAGCGTTGAGGAACTGGGCGTGCCGGCGGATATGAAGATACCGCTTACGCTGGGGCTTACGGCAGACGCCTTCATTTGCGGGAAGAAGGTACCCTGGGAGTCGGGGGTTACGCCGAAAATTAAGCCGTTAGGCAGGTGGGTACTGCCGTAATACCGCGTCTATCGGCAGATTGTTTTCTTGCGCGATTTTCGCGATATCGCCGTATTCCGGTTTTGATTTTTTTGCGCCGTAACCTTCTGCGGATTTTACTCTGACGGGGCCGTATTTTGTTTGAATCTCCGTTGATTCGCGCTGTAACGTGTAGCGGCGGCAGATGGTTTCGCGGATTCCTAATGTTGTTGTGTGCTTGAAAATCAATGAGACCATCCTGTCTTTAACGGCATTACCGCACAGGCAGGAAAGCATTGCGCCCATACGCCCCTTCTTCATGCCGATTGACGTTACCCACACGTCAAGCGCACCCTCGCGCAGTAACGTCTCCTGAGCAAAGGCGAGGGATTCGGGGGTCATGTCGTCCAAATTGCAGGTGAGTTCTGCCATTTCATCCATACAATTATCGCCGGATATATCCCCAAGATACGCCCTGACACAGTTTATCTGCGGAAAGTCTTTCTTGCCCATGCCATAGCCTGTTTTGCAAACCGCCATCACCGGCATATTTGTGAATTTGCCGACGAAGTGTTTGAGGAGCGCTGCGCCGGTCGGGGTGCAGAGTTCGGTTTTTATCGCGCCGTCATTATAGATGGGGACATCCCTCAAAATATGCGCGGTTGCGGGAGCGGGGACCGGCAAAATACCGTGGGCGCAGCTGACTTGGCCGGATCCGGTGTTGACCGGGGAGGCGAGGATGGCATCTGGCGCGAGTTCTTCAATCAGCATACAGACGCCGACAATATCGGCAATGGCATCCTTTTCCCCTACTTCATGGAAATGAATCTGGCGGACGGGGACGCCGTGGGAGCGGCTTTCGGCTTCGGCTATCAGTTTATAGACATCCAGCGCGTTTTTCTTTACGTTGCCGGATACCTTCAGATGACCGATTATGTGTTCTATATCGTGATAACCGCTATGGTGATGCTCGCGATCCGGTTCATGGTGATGGCCGTGGTGATTATCATGGTGATGGCCATCCGCGCATTCTTCCCTCCCGTCAACTTTTACTGTGATACCGGTCCCCGTTATCCCGCATTTTTTTGATGGTTCGGAAGATACTGTAACGCCGTCAATACCTGCATTATTTAATCGTTCCAAAAATCCCGCCCGGTCATCAACCAATTCCAGGAGCGCCGCCATCAGCATATCGCCGGCAGCCCCCATATTGCATTCTATATAGAGTGACCCCATAGTTCATCCCCTCAAATGGTTTATCATGCTCGCCATATACCCGGCCCCGAAACCGTTATCGATATTGACGACGCTCACCCCCGACGCGCACGAGTTAAGCATCGCCAGAAGCGCCGATATCCCGCCAAACGACGCGCCGTAACCTACGCTCGCCGGTACGCCTATCACCGGGCAGTCAACCAGCCCGCCTATGACGCTCGTCAGCGCGCCCTCCATGCCCGCTACCGACACTACGACACGCGCGTTCATCAGCACATCCAGCTTAGACGACAATCTGTGCAGCCCCGCAACACCCACATCATACATCCTCACTACCTCGTTGCCCAGCGCCTCGGCCGTAACCGCGGCCTCCTCGGCCACCGGCATATCGCTCGTACCCGCCGCGGCTACCACTATCCTGCCCACGCCGTTTGGCTTGGGGATATCGCCTATGATACCGATCCGCGCGGCGTCAAAATATTGTATTGGGATATCCTTGTTGATGACATCAGCAACATCCCGCGCCAGCCTCGTTATCAGCACTAATTTTTGCCCTCTGTCAACCATAGCCTTTGCTATTCCGGTTATCTGGCCCGGCGTTTTGCCGGCGCCGTATATCACCTCCGGCACACCCTGGCGCAGCCCGCGGTGGTGGTCTAATTTCGCGTATCCCAAGTCCTGAAACGGTTCGGTGCACATTTGGGAGAGCGCATCATCCGGCGAGACCTCCCCAGCCTGTATCTTTTTGAGGATATCCAAAGTTTCCTGTTTATTCATCACCGGCCCTCCATATCCATCAAAATTGTCTCAAAATACGGTTTAACCGCCTTCAAAATTTCTTCCCGCCTGTAAACAGCGCTGAACATCTGTTCCTGCTTAAACTGTAATTTTGCCTGTGCGCCGCCGCTGTTATCCGCGATTATCCTTACGCGGAGGTCGCGAAAACCCATCTCGAAAAGCGCGTCCTCGGCCATCTCTATCCGCTGCAACAGTCCGGCCGTAATGGGCATATTGGACGGGATGCGCGTAGCCAGACAGGCGTAGGCAGGCTTGTCCCACGTAAAGAGCCCCGCCGCCTTCGAGATGCGCCGCACATCGTCTTTCGTGATGCCGCATTCGCGCAGCGGCGAGCGGACGCCCATCTCGGTAAGCGCACGCATGCCCGGGCGGGCGGCCTCGTCGTCCGAAGCGTTCGTTCCGTCTATGATGAGCGGCACACCCACAGCCTTCGCGTATGTGCGCAAAGCGCCGAATATCGACTTTTTGCAGTAGTAACACCGGCCGGCCGGATTAGTGGAAACCCGCACGTCAGCCAATACATCCTTCTCTATAACCACAATCTCTGCCCCGACGTACTCCGCCAGCCGCAGCGCGTCCATAAGCTCAAACTCCGGCTGAAACGCGGTCTTAACAAAACACGCCCTTATCTTCGCGCCGCAGATGCTGCCGGCATACAACAAAAAGGAAGAATCGACGCCGCCCGAAAAGCCAAGCACGGCAGACCGGTTCTCCCTGAAAAAATCTTCGAGCGTCATGGCTGCAGAATCATCCGCCGGTAACCGGGCCGTCAATAGCAGCCGGCGCAGACCCGGCGGCTTTTTCTATCGACCACTCAAGGCCGTCGGGCGCGCTCGACGCAAAAGGCGGCAGCGCAAGGCCGGCGATCAGTGCGGAAACGGCAAAAGCGGCTATGACTTTTTTTACGGGTACAAAAACTGCCGCCGGATTGTCAAGAGCGCCGGACATGAGCGCCGGGCTCGTTTTGCGGATGAGGCAGAGAACGGCAGCCGTCGCGGCCCCTTCGATAAGGCCGATCGCCAGATGGATGGGGAGCATCGCCATAGTGAAATCAACAAACGGCAGTGCGGTAATGCCGGACGCCTGAGTCATCAGCACCACGCCAAACGCTCCAAGCTGCAGCGCTATAATACCCGACGCGACCGAGGCGAGGGCGGTTCTGACCATTGATGCGTTGTTTTTGATTAATGGTTTGAATATCAGCGGATAGACAATAAGGCACGGGATGACGCCCACGTTAAAAATGTTCGCGCCAAGCGCCAGCACCCCGCCGTCTCCCAACAAAAAACATTGGACCGTCAGGACAGACGCCATGACGAGCATAGCAGGCGCTGCGCCCACAAGGGCGGCGAGCATTACGGCTCCGAGGATGTGCCCGCTCGAACCGGTGCCCACGATAGCGTAGTTCACCGCCTGCGCGGCGAGGATGGCGGCGCCGGCGGCGAGGGATACGGCGGCCTTTTTGAAATTGATGCCGTCTTTTTTGATCTTGACGGCGGCGCAGGTAACCGCGGCGGCCGAGGCGGCAAACATTGTAACCCCAACTGCCGGGGACAGCAAACAATCGGTCATGTGCATGGCAATATCTCCTTATAAAAAAGTCAAAATCAAAATCAATACATCAATCATCACGCATTCTCAAGAATCCTTTTTCACTGCCCTTGACAAAGCCGGTCAGGTTTTTTACATTTTCATCATCCGGGAAATCAGTATTGATCTTTGTTAAGGCATCATTCAGAGACAGGCCGTCCCTGAATAATATTTTGTAGGCGGATTTGATATTGTTTATTTGCCCGGGGGTAAACCCTCTTCGTTCGAGGCCTACCTTGTTTATGCTTACTATTCTCATCGGCTCGGTCCCTACAAGCGCGTACGGCACGATGTCGGATGCTACTCTGGCTCTTGCCCCCACCATCGCGTAGTCGCCTATCCTTACGAACTGGTTGATTGTAACCACGCCGCTTATCGTTACGCCGTTACCTACCGTTACGTGGCCCGCCATCGCCAGTGCGTTTGAGATTGTCGCGTCGTCGCCTACGCTGCAATCGTGGGCTATGTGGCAGTAGGCCATGATCCATCCGCGCTTGCCTACGCGCGTTTCGCCTGTCGCGGCGGTGCCGCGGTTGATTGTGGCGTATTCGCGGATGAGCGTCTCTTCGCCTATTACGGCGAGCGTTTTTTCGCCGGCGTACTTTTTGTCCTGCGGCTCCTGGCCTATAGACGCGCCCTGAAATATGCGGCAGCGCGGGCCTATGCGCGCACCGTTGCAGATCATCGCGTGCGGGCCTATCTCGGTGCCGTCGCCGATCTCCACATCGCGTTCAATTACCGTGTAGGGACCAATTGTTACGTTTACGCCAAGCTGTGCGCCGGGCTCGATGATAGCGGCCGGGTGGATCGCGGTCATCCCCGCGGCAACCGACGCGGCCGGACAGCATGAACAGCTGTTATTGTCTGACATTTTATCTTTCCCTTACCTTTTAAATACCGCTCTGCCCTCTGCCTCGCAGACAAGTTTGTCCTCAACATAACACTTGCCGGCGAATTTCCCTATGCCAAGCTTGAACTGCAGCATCTTCACCTCAATCCTCAGCACGTCGCCCGGCCTCACTATGCCGCGGAAGCTCGCGTTGAAAACGTCGGTGAAGAGTACGTTGGCGTTTACCGGGGTGCCCTCTTCCTTATTATAGTACTTGTAAAGCCCCATGATGCCGGCCGCCTGCGCTATCGCCTCTATCTGCAAGACGCCGGGCATTACTGGATTTCCGGGGAAGTGGCCGTTGAAGTACGGTTCGTTGAACGATACGTTCTTCAGCGCCACGATCTCCTTGTCGGGGATAATACCCGTCACCTTGTCTATGAGCAGGAACGGGAAGCGGTGCGGGAGGATCTTCGTTATGTCTTCGTAATTCAGCTTGACCGCCTCCTGCGCCTTCTTCTTTTCCTGTTTTTTCACCTGTTCGCGGATCATCTTCGCGGTCTCTATGTTGGCCGCGTGGCCCGTGCGGGCGGCGAGAATATGCGCGTTTATCGGTTTACCGAGGAGATAGAGGTCGCCGATTAAATCCAGCGCCTTGTGGCGGCACGGCTCGTTCCAGCTGCGCAGCTCCGTGTTGTTGAGATAGCCGTTTTCGCCGGGGCCTATGGGGCCCTTATAGGTGTCGAAGAGGCGGCGTATGGTCTCTATTCTCTCGTCCGTCAACTCAACGTCCTGAACAACCAGCGCGCTGTCGAGCGATCCGCCCTTAATAAGCCCCTTCTCACGCAGGCTCTGCACCTCAGACAGAAAACAGAACGTGCGCGACGCCGCGAAATCCTTAATGTAGTCCTTGAGCGAAAACATCGTAGTGTACTGTGCGCCGAGCGCCGGGTACTTGTAGTCGATCTCCAGCGTAACGCGGAGGTAGTCGAGCGGGAAAACGCCCAGAGCGATGTCGCCCTTGACGAACATAAGCGGCTCGTCTATGTTAATGTACTCGCGCTCGGCGTCCTGCTCCACTATGCCGGCTTCTTGCACGAGTTCTACATACGGCATCGCGCTGCCGTCCATAAGCGGTATCTCCTGCGCCGTCACCTCCACGCGGCAGTTATCGATGCCAAGGCCGTGGAAGCACGACATCACGTGCTCGACCGTGTAAACGCGCACATCGCCAATGCCTATAGCCGTACCGCGCGAAAGGTCAACCACATTGTCGATGTCGGCAGGAATCTCCGGCTTGCCCTCGAGGTCGGCGCGGACAAAGCGGATGCCGTGATTCTCGGGCGCGGGATGGAATGTTACCTGCGACGCAACGCCGGTGTGGAGGCCAACGCCTGTAAGCGATACGCTTTTGCCAATAGTATGCTGCATTGCCATAAAACACAAATCCTTTTTTATTTATAGATTCCACTATTAAATGGTATTGATTGATCAACGGTTATTCTTTAACGACTCTACCTCTTCCGTCAGCCTCTTGACCTCTTTCAGAAGGTCCGGCAGGTGGTTGCACGCCGCGTCTATCCGCCTCATTGTCATAAACTCCCTCGCCGGTATGCCAGTAACCCTCGTGCCCGGCTCTACACCCTTAGACACGCCGGACTTCGCGCCGATAAACGCGTCATCGCCTATCTCTATATGCCCCACAAACCCGGCCTGGCCGGCGATGATCACACGCTTGCCCACGTGCGTAGACCCGGAGAGCCCAGCTTGCGCGGCGATGGCGGTATCATCACCCAGAGTAACGTTGTGCGCGATCTGTACAAGATTATCGATCTTCACACCGTTGCCGATAACGGTTGGCTCAATGTTCCCCCTGTCAATCGTAGTACACGCGCCTATGTCAACATCGTCCCCTATTACCACGTTGCTGAAGCACGGTATGCGGATGAACCTGCCGGCCTTGTCGCGCGCGTTGCCGAAGCCGTCGCTGCCTATCACCGCACCGGACTGTATCACCGTACGCGAGCCTATCACAGTATCGTACCTGACAATCACGCCGGAGTCTATGCGGGTTGATTGACCAACGGTAACGCCGCGCTCTATCACGCAGTTCGCTCCTATGCGGCAATTTGCGCCTATCTTTACGTTCGGGCCAACTACCGTGCCCGGGCCTACAGACGCTGACGCGTTGACAGACGCCGACGTATCGACGAACGCGGACGGGTGGACGCCATGTCCAAAGAGCGGCGACACATCTTCAAAGAGCTGTGCCGTAAGCGCGTAGCCTACGTACGGGTCGTCTACCTCGAGGCAATGTTTTTCGGGAATCGCGCATCCCTTCTTAACAATGACGGCGCACGCGGCGCATTCCTTCGCCTTGTCCCGGTACTTCGCGTCGGAAACAAATGTTACCGTACCGGAAGACGCCGATTCAGGGGACGATATCCCCGTAACCTCAATGTCCCCGCACCCGTCCGGCAGCGCCGTGCCAATGTGTCCTGCAATTACCGATAATTTCAATTGCCGTGTCCTTGTATCATTATAGATCCAACGGTTAAGCGCTGCGCCTGTGCCGCGGTACGGGCGCAATATTTAATCGCATCTTCAATAGTTATCTTTCTTTCGCCAGTTCGGCAAGCACCTTATCCGTCAGATCGTACGCCGGCCTCGCGAACACGACCGACCCCGATCCCTGCTCAAATATATAGTCGTACTGCTCTTCACGGGCGATCCTGTTGATAATTCGCTGCATTTTTTCAATTATGGGCAGCGTCAGTTCGTGGTTTCTCGTAAGCGCGGCCCCGCCACGGCCAAACTTCTCCTGCACGAACTTCTCTGACTCGATGGTCATAAGCTGCAGCGAGTCGAGGAGCGCCTTCCTGCGTTCGGCGTTCAGAATAAGGCTCTGCTTCTCAAGCCGGGTGCGGAGATCATCGATCTCCTTCCTCCGCTTGACCGCTTCCTGCTCCCACACCGCAACCTCCTTGTCGAACCTTGCCTGCGCGGTCTTCGTCCCCTCAAACTGGGCAAATACCTTGTTGATATTGACGTAGCCGACCTTCATCTGCGCCGATGCCGCGCTAAACGCCGCGGCGGCAATAAAGATCAATACTGCGGTTTTAAATACTTTCATTATCCTGCGCCTTTCTTTATCTGTAATACAAACCCAGCGGCGATTTGAACCATCACGCCCGAATATCAACTATTTCTCTTTGGCCAACTGGGCCAGCACCCTGTCCGTCAAATCGTGCGCCGGCTTCACATACAGCACCCCGCCGGCCCTCTCGTCGAGAATAAAATCAAACTGTTCGTCCTTGGCGATCTTGTCGATAATCTTGTTGACCTTCTCGACTATGGGCTTCATCAGCTCAGCAAGCTTAGTCTGCACCTCTCCGCGCGGGCCGAGCTTATCCTGCTGGAACTTGTTGTGCGTAATCAGCATCTGCTGCAGCGAGTCCTCTAATTTCTTCTTGCGCTCGGCGCTCAGAAGCATCGCCTGCTTCTCAAGCGTGGCGCCGAGCTCGTTGATAGCCCGCCTCTGCTTAGACATCTCCTGCTCCCACGCGGCAACGTCCTTGTTGAACCTGTCCTGTGCGACCTTGGCCCCCTCGAACTGCGTCAATATCTTCTCGGAATTGACGGAGCCGATCTTCAACTGCGCCGATGCGGCATTAATCGCGCCGGCGGCGAAAAACATCAACACCGCAGCCTTAAATCCCCTCATCATGACAAAACCCTCCCTTACTATTTAAGTATATTAGTGATTACCATCCCAACAAAACTCCTCGCTTCAAACTTACTAAAATCCTTTATTCATTATAATATGCCAGGTAACCCCGTTCGGCTTGGCGTCCAGATCTCTCTTGTTGCGCGGGTCCAAACCATAGCCAATGTCTACGCCCATAACCCCGATCATCGGCAGATTGATACGCATCCCGCCGCCCACGCCCCTGTAGAGGTCGTTTAAGTCCATACCGGAAATCCTGGGCCATGTGTTGCCCATATCCATAAACACGCCGAGGTACACCTGCTGGTCTATGACCGGATAGCGCAGCGACAGGTTGGCGGCAAACATCGATATGCCGTCGCCCTCGCGCCTGTTGTAGTACCCGCCGAATGCCCAGTCCTGATAGCCCCTTATCACCGCGTCGCCGTACGCGCCTCCGCCGGTGAAAAGGTCGTTGCCCGATATTATGAGATCCTTGCCGAGCTTCGTTATCGCACCGAACTTCACCTCGCTGCCGAAAACTAATTTGCCGGGGAGCCGGAAGTAGTTCTCGTACGACACCGTCCCCTTGAGATAGCGGTAGTCTCCGCCGAGCCCCGCGAACTCCGGGGTAATGGTAAGCCTCGAGCCGTCATTGGGGAAGAGCGGCATGTCGAGGTCGTAACGCTCTATGTTGAGGCGCAGGCGGGAGAGCACGCCCGTCTCCACAATCTGCATATTGGAAAGGGAAACTGTCTCGCGGTTCGTCTGCTCGTGGCTGAGCTGATAAATAGCCTGAAAGCGAAATTTGTTGTCCGGCCACTTGAGGCGCGAGCGGCCGGCGCCTATCCTGAAACCGTAGCTCATAGTAGTGTCGTACGGATTCTCGCTCTGATAGTAGCTGTATATCTGCTGGTCGGCGAACACCGTGCCCGTAAGCCACAGCGGCGTGTCGAAAGCCCACGGTTCGGTAAAGCTCACCATCCCCAGTTTGCGGTACGCGCCGTACTGTACATCTATTTTGAACTCCTGCCCCGCCCCGCGGAAGTTGGGTATCGCCATGCCAAACGTGCCCGTCAGCTTGTCCTGATCGCTGTACGCCGCGCCTACCGTCAGCTGGCCTATGTTGTCGCGCTCGGTGATGTCGAAAATAATGTCTATCGTGCCGTCGTCGTTTTGCATAATATCCGGCACTATGTTCGTAAAGTAGTTGAGGCGGAAGATATTTTGCTGACTGAGCGCCATGAGTGACTGGCGGTAGCGCTGGCCCGGCATGAGCCTGATCTCGCGGCGTATCACCTTCTCCCAGGTTTTGCTGTTGCCGCGGATGTCTACCTTGCGCACAATGGCCGGACGGCCCTCGGCGATCTCAAAGACAAGATCTACCGTATCGGAATTTTCACCTCTGTAAACGCGCTTGTCGTCTACGCGCACCCAAAGGTAGCCCTCTTCCCGATAAGCCGTCTCTAACATATACCGCGTCATCTCAAACTGGCTCTTGCGGAAATACTTGCCCTTCGCAAGCGCTACTTTGGGCAAAAGTGAATCAGACTCTATGATTCTGTTGCCGGTAAACGCAATATCGCCGGCGTAGTACCTGCGCCCCTCGGCCACCGTAATCTCAATGTGAATGTCGCGTTTGTCTCCCGAGTGCCATACGCTGTCGCGCTCTATCGCGGCATCAAGAAAACCGAGTTCGTTGTAGTACATCACCAGCGTGTCCAAATGCGCACGGTAACGCTCTTCGTTGAAGTCGCCTGCGTGCCACCAGCGGTTCGTTTTGGTCTTGAATTTGCCCGTGAGCTTGCTCGTCTTTACGCTGTCATTGCCATCAAATTTAATCGTCCGCACACGTACCCGCGGGCCCTCGTCTATAGTGTACTTGACAATGGCGTTGCCCGGGACAACCGAGTTTATAACCTGCGCACCGATCTCTGCAAGCAGATAGCCCTTCTCTGCGTACATATTGGCGATGGCCTGCCTGCTCTTGTGCAGCTGCGCATCGGAAAGCGGGTGGTAAAGGCCTATAACACGCGCCTCCTCAAGTTCCTTCGTCTTGATCTTCCTGTTGCCCTCGAACTCGATCCTGTCAACAAGCGGGAACTCCTCAAGCTCAATGGCCAGAATAACGCTCTCACCGGTCTCCTCGTCTATCACAAAATCTATCGTGCGGAACAGTCCCAGCGCGTACAGCCGGCGTACAGATTCCTGCACATCGGACGGAGTAAACTCCTTGCCGGGCTCAAGAAGAATGGCGTCCCTTACTATTTCCGTCTTGGTCACCAAAAGACCTTTTATCCTGATATCCTCAAGTACCTTGGCGTCTGTGCGCACAAACAGCGCGGATACAAGTATCAGACAGATAATAAGGGCGGCTGCAGTAAAAATTTTTCTCATCTATACGCCGCTCTCCACCGCTTCCGCTTTCTTAAAGATCACGCCTTCATCATCGGTTTCGAGGGATATTATATCACCGTCGCCGAAGTTATTGAGCAGAAACTCCTCGGCCAGCGGATCCTCAACGGAGCGCTGGATCGAGCGGCGCAGCGGGCGTGCGCCGAGAACCGGATCGTACCCCTTGTCAACCAGAAACTTTTTCATAGCCTCGGTGAAGATTAGCTTGATACCGCGGTCAACGAGGCGCTCCTGCACCTCATTCAGCTGGATGTCCACAATCCTCGCGATCTCGTCCTTGCCGAGCGGCGCGAAGACGATAGTCTCGTCTATGCGGTTTATGAACTCCGGGTTGAAGATGCGCTTCATCTCGTCCATCACCTTGCTTTTCATCGCCTCGTAATCGGACGCGGCGTTATTCCTGCCAAACCCTACGGTGCCGGTCTTCTTGACATCGCGGGAACCGGCGTTGGAGGTCATTATGATGACGGTGTTTTTAAAGTTGACGTGGCGGCCGTAGGAATCGGTAAGGATGCCGTCGTCAAGCACCTGTAAGAGGATGTTGAAGACATCAGGGTGCGCTTTCTCTATTTCATCGAGGAGGATGACGGAGTACGGCTTCTTGCGGATCTTCTCCGTAAGCTGGCCGCCCTCCTCGTACCCCACGTACCCCGGAGGCGCACCGACGAGGCGCGACACGGCGTGTTTTTCCATGTATTCCGACATGTCAATACGGACAAGCGCGTCGTCTGTGTCAAACAGAGATTGCGCAAGCGCCTTGGCCAATTCCGTTTTGCCAACGCCCGTCGGCCCCAAAAATATGAACGACGCTATGGGGCGGCGGGTATTGTGCAGCCCCGCACGCGAACGCCTGATGCTCCTGGCGACAGCTCCGAGCGCCTCGTCCTGCCCGATAACCCTGCGGCGCAGCTCGTCTTCCAGATGCAGTATCTTCTTCGTCTCCTCCTCCGCAAGGCGCGTGAGGGGGATCCCGGTCATCGTGGCTATAACCTCATTAATAGTCGATTCGTCAACAAGCAGCCTCTCCTCCGCCTTGGCCTTGCGCCACAGCGCTTTTTGTTCCAATAACGTACCGTTCAATTTCTCCTGCTTGTCCCGAAGCTGCGCGGCACGCTCGAACTCCTGCTGCTCAACCGCAAGCTCCTTGTCGCGCAAGACCTCCGCAATCTCTTTTTCGATGTCGCGGATATCGGTAGGTATCTCCATGCTCGAAAGGCGCTTCCTCGCGCCCGCTTCGTCAATCACGTCAATCGCCTTGTCGGGCAAGAACCTGTCGGAGATGTAACGGTCGGAAAATTTGACCGCAGCCTCAATAGCCTTCTCGGTATAAGTAACTTTGTGGTGCTCCTCGTAATTGTGGCGGAGGCCGGAAATTATCTGTATCGTTTCGGCTACGCTCGGCGGGTCAACCATGATCGTCTGGAATCTGCGGGCCAGCGCGCCGTCCTTCTCGATATATTTACGGTATTCGTCGAGTGTTGTAGCGCCTACGCACTGTATCTCCCCGCGCGACAGCGCGGGTTTGAAGATGTTCGACGCATCGAGGCTCCCTTCGGATCCGCCCGCCCCTACTATCGTGTGCAATTCGTCAATAAAGATGATGATGTTGTCGTTCTTCTGCAGTTCAACCATTAGCGCCTTGAGCCGCTCCTCGAACTGGCCGCGGTACTTGGTGCCAGCCACCATCGAGGCCATGTCCAAATTGATGACGCGCTTGTTTTCGAGGACCTGCGGTATGTTCTTTTCGATAATTTTCTGCGCGAGCCCCTCAACGATAGCCGTCTTGCCTATCCCCGGCTCGCCGATCAGCACCGGGTTATTCTTCTTGCGGCGGCTGAGGATCTGCACTACGCGCTCGATCTCCTTCTCCCTGCCTATGACCGGGTCGAGCTTATTGTCCTTGGCCATTGCCGTGAGGTCGCGGCCGAAGTGGTCCATAAACGGGGTCTTGCTCTTCTCCTTTGGGCCGCCCGGGCCGCCGTTCACCCCGCCGGAGACCTCGCCGCCCTTGAGCACGCGGCTGATCTCCTCCTTAACGCGGTCGTACTCAAGCCCCGCCGCGGCGAGCGCATTGGCCGCCGCCGATTCGGTGTCTTTCATAAGCGCGAGGAGCAGGTGCTCGGTACCGATGTACTTGTGCGACATCGACCGCGCCTCGTTGGCCGCAAGCTCCAGCACTTTCTTGGCGCGCGGCGTGAATGGGAGCATCTGCCCCACCGTCATCATCCCGCCCGCCGAGGTAACCGCCTTTTCTATGCTCATCGCCAGATCATCGAGGTCAACCCCCATCCCGTTCATAACCGCGACCGCGACGCCGTCGCCCTCTTTTATCAAACCTAAAAGCAGGTGCTCGGTACCGACATAATCGTTACCGAGGCGTACCGACTCTTCCCTTGCGATCTGCATCACCTTTTTGACGCGGTCCGTAAACATGCCATTCATATATATTGCAGCCCTTTCGTTATTCTAAAATTAGCGGGCAGCCGAGGGCGGCCGCCCATGCATTATTACAATTAACGGACAACCGGATTGCCCCCATACCGCCTTATCATATCACACCGGATTAACAGTAATCCCCGCAAATCACGTAAAAATAATTCCCGCCAATTCCCCCCTACTGCGTTTTCCGCCTAACGCGCCTCTTTTTCCCGAAGGCCTCCCGCACAACCTCCGCCCTCGCGGCGTCCATCTCGGAGGGGGCGTTGTCCCTGTCGCTGATATATATCTGCAGGTGCGCCGGCATGCAGATCACAACCAGCTCGTTTATGTCCTCGACCGTCCGCTCCTCGTATAGCCCGCAGTCAATCCCGAGCCTTAAAGCCGACGTAAGGTTCAAAAGCTCTCCCAGCCCCAGCACCCGCGCGTTAGCAAGCATCCCGTGCGCGCGCCACACCTTGTCGGCGACCTCAAGGCGGGCGTCTTTTAAAAGCCGCTCCCGCGCCGTGCGCTCATGGGCGATTATCTCCCTTATCACCTTGCTTGTAGACTCAATGAACTCCGCCTCGCTCGACCCCATCGTGGCGCGGTTCGATAACTGAAAAAAGTTGCCCACCACGTCGGAGTGTTCCCCAAAAAAACCGCGCGTCGATATCCCCATCTGGCTCGCGCCCTGCAAAACCGGATCTATCGCCTTAGTGAGCACCAGCCCCGGCAGGTGCATCAGATACGAGACCCGCAAGCCCGTCCCCGAGTTCGTCGGGCAGGCCGTAAGGAAGCCGAACCGCTCGCTGTAGGCGTACTTGAGCCCCTTGCCTATGCTGTCGTCAACCCTGCTCGTCATCTCCCACAGGTCGAACGTGTGGAACCCGGAGGCCATCCCCTGAATGCGCAGGTGATCCTCCTCATTTATCATGACGCAGTACTTGCGCGAGTTGTCGCAGGCCACGCCGCGCTCGCCCTCGCCCTTGAGCATGTCCATGCTCACCATGCGCTCCTCGACCAGAAAGTGCTGCTCGAGCTTGCGCAGCCGCCCGAAGTTGATCACCTCAAGCTTGCCGCACGGCATGGACGCGCCGCCCAGCACCGCCGATATCTCCTTAAAGACCTTCTGCTTGTCCCGCGCCGAGGCCCGCGCCGGAAACCTGTGCGCCGCGAGGTTGCGGGCGAGGCGGATCCGCGTCGCTACCACAACATCCTCATCGGGCCCCATGTTGCCGAGCCATACCGGCATCCCTCCGTAGAGGCGGAACCGCTTCGCCGCGCTCATTTTGGCAGCGCCGTTCATTTCGCGTCTAACTTCAGGCTGCTTATGGTGTCGCGGATTAGCGCGGCATCCTCAAACCGCTCGCTCTTCACGGCGGCGTCGAGCTCGCGGCGCAGCTTCGCGATGTCCCGCTTGCCCCCCCGGCGCGGGGCCTTGCCGTAAATCTTCCCCTTGTGCCCGTCCGCCCCGTGGATCTGCATCAATATCCGGTCGATCCGCTCCTCAAAACTTGCGTAGCACTCCGCACACCCAAGCCACCCGCCCGACCGGAACTCCGAAAACTTCATCCCGCAGTTCGAACACGTTATGTCCGGCTCCGGCACCTCCTCATCCTCGTCCGCCGCCCCCCCCGGCTCCTTAACCGTCACTTTGACGTGCGTCTCCGCCGCCATAGCCGACCCCGCCGTACCCGTCAAACCCGCCAAACCCTTTATGAGCGAGTCCCCATCCGGCAGCGGCAACCCCCGCTTTCGGGCGCAATCCTCGCAAAGATGAAACGTCTGCGTCTCGTTCTGCTCTACATGCGTAAGGTGCACATTTGCGGGATTAACCCCGCAATCGTCGCAAATATCCATGTTTTAGTCCTTTTTCGGTTACCCTCAAGCCCTGATTATCGGGTTGTCATACTATAGGCGCCGGCCATGATATGACTATATTACAATATAGAATATAGAATATGCCGGGGGGATGTGCAAAATTTTTACAATTAAAAAATTTAACCGCCCAAACCGCTGACGGACAGGCGAGAACCGGGACAAAGGTCCTGCTGGACCGCGATGTCGCCTACCTGTACGGAGTAGAGACCAAAGAGGTCAATCAGGCAGTTAAAAATAACCCGGATAAGTTCCCGGACGGATACATAATTCTAGTTGACAACGATGAGAAACTCGAACTGGTCAAAAATTTTGACCAGTTCAACTCGCTCAAACATTCCTACGCCCCAATTAAGGCTTTTACCGAAAAAGGGCTGTACATGCTCGCCACCATCCTCAAAAGCCCGCAGGCCACGCAGACCACCCTGGCGATCATCGAAACCTTCGCCAAAATCCGCGAATTGACCCGGACTGTCGGCGAACTGGCCAAAAAGGCCACAAAGGAGGAAAAGGAACCGCTCATGCAGAAAAGCGGGGAGATTATCTCGGACATTTTGGGCGATTCCCTTAATATCTCCGAGACAGAGACCACTTTTGAGATCAATCTGGCCGTTATGAGCCTGAAACATACGGTCAAAAAGAGGTAATATCAGGCGGAACCGGAGGATTTAGCGGGCCGGGGAGTGAGGCCGGCGCGGTTGATTCATAATAATTCAGTATCAATATCCAACAGAAAGGGGTATTATTATGGGCTTAATTATTGATGTAGATTCGAAAGTGGTCGAAATCCGCGGGACAAAGGTCCTGCTTGACTGTGATGTTGCTTCTTTGTATGGGGTCGAGACCAGAGAAGTCAATCAGGCTGTCAAAAATAATCAGGATAAGTTCCCGGACGGGTATATAATTTTTCTTGACAAAACCGAGAAAGATGAACTTATCAAAAATTTTGATAACCTCGGTTCACTGAGGTATTCGCCCGCCCAAATTAAGGCTTTTACCGAAAAAGGGCTGTACATGCTCGCCACCATCCTCAAAAGCCCGCAGGCCACGCAGACCACTCTGGCGATCATCGAAACCTTCGCCAAAATCCGCGAATTGACCCGGACTGTCGGCGAACTGGCCAAAAAGGCCACAAAAGAGGAAAAGGAGCCGCTCATGCAGAAAAGCGGGGAGATTATCTCGGATATTCTGGGCGATTCCCTTAATATCTCCGAGACAGAGACCACTTTTGAGATCAATCTGGCCGTTATGAGCCTGAAACATACGGTCAAAAAGAGGTAATATCAGGCCGGGCGGTGAATTTTGGGAGGCGGGAGCGGGCAACGCCAGTGCCTTGTCATAGTTGACAAAAATGGGCAGTTTTAACTGTAAAAAAATTTCATTGATTCAATTTGACTTTAATATGTTGAATTATATATATTAAGGTATTATGCTTATTGAATACCTCTCCCAGACTACCGGAATATACCTGCTGAGCAGCCGGCTGTTCAGCACAGGCATGGCCACCGTTGTCTCGTTCGTCCTGGCCATGCTTCTCTTCCCGTCCTACATAAGGTTCCTGCGGAAGATGCAGGTCTCTTCGGAGTTCGGCAACGCCACGGGGGTGGCGGCGGGCGGCGGGGACGGCAATGCTGCGGCCGTAAAGGGGCCGGAGGGGCCGGTTATGCCGGCTGGGCTGCTCTTTTTCGGGATAATCATCATCGCCACGCTGGCCACGGTGCGGATAAATGCCTATGTGGTAAGCGCGCTCGTCATATACTGTTTCTTCAGCATAATCGGCGCGGCGGACGACATTGCCAAGGTTGTGAACCAGCGGAAAGTGGCGCGGGGTGAGATGTCGCAGAAGGACTACCAGTACAAGGCCGACGGGATATCGTCTACCCTGCGGCTGGCGCTCTATCTCCTTATATCGCTTATTGTTGCAGTTCTGGCCTACAAGTACATCCCGAACATCAACAAGAGCATGAACATTCCGTTTTTCAGCGTAGACAAGTGGTACCCCGACGCGTCGGTGTGGCTGTTCATCCCGCTTATGACGCTGACTATCGCGGTGATGGCCAACGGGGTCAACTTCACGGACGGGTTCGACACTCTGGCCACCGTGCCGTCGATCACCTGCCTCACGTTTTTGGGGATAATATCTTTCGTGGCGAGCAACAGCATTTGGAGCACTTTCCTTCTTATTCCGTATATCCCGGGTTTGCAGGAGATACTGCCGCTTATAGGGGCTATAATCGGGACGCTTCTGGCTTATTTGTGGTTCAATTCGCCGCCATCGACGATCATCATGGGCGACAGCGGGTCGGTTGGGCTGGGCGGTTTCATCGGGATCATGTTCATCTTCTCTAAGTCGGAATTTTTCCTGCCGATCGTAGGGTTCATTTTTCTGCTTGAGTTTTGCTCGGTATTCATGCAGATGGGGTGGTTTAAGCTTACTAAGAAGCGGATTTTCAAGTGCGCGCCGATACACCACCATTTCCAGTTCGGCATGCGGGCTGGCAAGCGCTACGGCGAGGGGCCGCTCGCCGAGTTCAAGATCAAGTCGAAAATTATGTGGCGTTTTCACATATTGTCGATTATATTGATGATAGTGGGCCTGATACTGTTCCTGAAGGTCCGTTAGGGCGGAGCCGGTTTTACGGCCGTATCGGCGGTTGCGCGGCGGCCTGCCTTTTGAGAGAGAGCGATGATAACAGATTCTGACTATAACTTCATATCCCCGGCAGGCAGGGAGTACGCCATAGCAGCAGCGCGGTTCGCGGCGGTGAACCCGTCGAGCCGCATACTCAACCTCGGCTGCGGCAGCGGTGCGGGCGCTGCAACGCTGGCCAAAGAGTTCCGCTGCAGGATCCTCGCCGTAGACACCCGCCCTATGCTGGCCCTCGAAGCCAGGACACTATGCGAAAACGAAGGCGTCAGCCATTTAGTCTCGGTTGATACGCAAGACCCCTTCGACACCAACCACGCCGAGGACCCGTTCGACCTCATCATCACCGAGGGGGGGTTCCTCAAACCCACGCTCAGAAAGACTTTTTTTGAGAAGCTGCCCCAGTGGCTCAAACCGAGGAGCTGGGTCGCATTCGCGGATAAAATCTACACGACCGAGCAAATCCCGTCGTCGGTGCAGCTCACCTTCGGGGAGATAAAGAAGCAGACGCTGACCGAGGAAGCATACCGCGATCTGATAAAAAGCGCAAACCTGGACCTCCAATACATCGGCCTTGCGCCGCCGAGCAACTGGGACAACTACTACGGCCAAATGGCAAAGAGGTTGGCCGACACGGAGGGGTATTTTGGGACGGGGGCGGTGAGGACCGCGATGAACAATGAGATAAACCTGTTCTACAGGATGGACTGCCTGAAGTACCTGGGGTATCTGTTCTGTATCTGCCGGAGGAGAATGTAACTATGCCAAACAGACCAATGCAATCAGTCGGCAACAAGAGGCGGGGCGGGGCGGGCGACCGGCGTACCGGGGCCGCGCTAAATAGCGCGATGCCCGTTAAAGGGTGCGGCTGGGAGGATATCAGCGAGCGCAGGGACGGTATAAACGACAGACGGGACGGTATAAATGATGCTAAGGCCGGGACAAAGAAAGGCCGGACCGGATTAAATGACCGGAGGGCCGGAACAACCGGCGGGGACAAGGCCAATACTGCCGGAGAGTGGACGGATATCAGCGAGAGGCGGGGCGGTATAAATAACCGCAGGGTCGGGATAAACAGCGAGCGAGCCGGTATAAATATAACTAAGAACCAGTGGCTGATACTTGAGGCCATCGCCGAAAACTCTAATATCACGGCGGTTGAGCTCTCTGACCTGGTGGGCATCTCTGTCAGGAAGATCGAGACGAACATACAGAAGCTCAAGGCCAAGGGGGTGCTTGAGCGCGTAGGCGCGCGCAAAAACGGGTACTGGATGCTGACGCAGCCGGACGGGGAGAGTATGGAATGATAATCACCAAAACGCCTTTTAGGATGTCCTTTTTCGGCGGCGGGACGGATTTTCCCGAATTTTACCGCGAACACGGCGGCGCGGTCCTCGTTACCACGTTCGACAAGTACTGCTACGTGAACGTGCGGCGCCTGCCCCCGTTTTTTGATTACTCAACGGAACTCTCCTACTCAGTAATCGAGCGGGTTGGGGATATTGGCGACATAAGGCACCCCGCGATACGCGAGGCGATGAAGTACCTTGACATGCGGGATATACGCCTCACCTACGAGGCGGACTTGCCGGCTCGCAGCGGCCTGGGGACAAGCAGCTCTTTCGCCGTGGGGATGCTTAGCGCGTTCTACGCCCTCACGGGAAAGCACAAAAGCAACCGCCAGCTCGCCGACGACGCGATCTATCTCGAAAGGACCCTGTGCAGCGAAACGGGCGGCGTTCAGGACCAGATAGCGGCGGCTTTCGGTGGATTCAACAGAATCGAGTTCAACGAAAACGGTTACACCGTGAACCCGCTGATAATATCCAACGCCAGAAAAAAAGAGCTGGACGATAACCTGATTATGTTTTTCACCGGATTTTCGAGGTTCTCCGCCGATATTCAGGCCGATACGCAAAAAGCGCTGAAGGATAAAACAAAACAGCTCCTTGAGATGAAGCAGCTCGTGTATGACGCTGAGAAAATCCTCACATCCTCATCCGGCCTTAATGATTTCGGGAAACTGCTTGATTATACGTGGAAGATTAAGAGGGGAATCTCTACGGGGATATCCACCGGCTCCATCGATAGTATATACGATACGGCGATGAAAAACGGCGCGGCGGGCGGCAAACTGCTCGGGGCAGGCGGCGGCGGATTTTTTGTCTTTTACTGCGAGAAGGACAAACAGCCCTCGCTCATAAAGGCTCTGGAAAAATTCTTATATGTCCCCTTCGCCTTCGAAAACGAGGGGACGCGCGTTATCCACTACACACCGGAAGACAGCGGGGCATAGATGAAAACGTCGGCCGAAAAAATATTGAACAGCCTATTCCTGAAATACCCGCAGCTTGGCGGCATCAGGCAAAATATCACAGACAGTATCGAACTCGCGGCTAAATCCTTTGCAAGCGGAAATAAACTGCTCGTATGCGGGAACGGGGGAAGCGCCGCCGACAGCGAGCACATCGCCGGCGAACTCATGAAAGGATTTGTGTTGAGGCGCGAATTGTCAGACAAGCAGCAGGCGCGGATAAAAAGCAGGTTCCCCCATCACGCCGATTATCTGATTGCCAACCTGCAACAGGCGCTCCCCGCGATCTCATTAGTAAGCCAGACTTCGTTATGCACCGCCATCGCAAACGACAACTCTTCGGATTTTATCTTCGCGCAACAAGTGCTGGGGTACGGAAAAGAGGGCGATATCCTGCTGGCGATAAGCACATCCGGCACATCAAAAAACATCGTCTACGCTGCGGAGACCGCTAAAGCGTCCGGGATGAGCGTCATCGCGCTGACGGGAGAGTCCGGCGGGACTCTTAAAGACATCTGCGACATTTTGGTGAACGTGCCGGAAACCGAACCGTACAAGGTTCAGGAACTGCACCTGCCGTATTACCACACATTCTGCCTGACGCTGGAACAGGAATTTTTCGGGGAGTGAACGAAATTGAAAACCGTAATCATGGCAGGCGGCAAAGGGACGAGGATCGCCGAGGTCAACCCGGAGGTTCCAAAGCCGATGATAGAAATTTGCGGGAAACCGATACTTTTGCACCAGATAAACGTACTCAAGGAACAGGGCTTTAAAGATATAACCCTGATTATCGGGCATCTCGGGAAGATAATCGAGGATTACTTCGGCGACGGTTCGAATTTCGGGGTGGACATCAAATATATCCGCGAAGATGTGCCGCTCGGAACCGCCGGGGCGCTGTTTTATCTTAAAGATGAGATCCGCGATGATTTTTTGCTGATAAACGGGGACATTATCTTTGACATCGACATAAAGAGATTTCTCGATTTCCATAAAAAGTTTGGCGGGATGGCGACGATATTCACACATCCGAACAATCACCCTTACGACAGCGGGATAATCATCGCCGGCGATAATCACAAAGTAACCGGCTGGCTTCACAAGGAGGACGAGCGAAAGTGGTACAAAAACAGGGTAAACGCCGGGCTGCACATCCTCTCGCCGGAAGTATTGGCGCAGTTCACCGAACCGCGCAAAACGGATCTCGACAGGGACATTCTGAAAAAACTTATCAATACCGGCGGGCTTACATGTTACGATTCCCCCGAATACGTACGCGACATGGGGACTCCGGACCGCTACAAACAGGTTACACGGGATATGGATACCGGCCTTGTTAAAAAGAAGAACCTGTCGAATAAACAGGAAGCGGTATTTATTGACCGTGACGGTACTATAAATAAATATGCCGGTTTTCTCAGGGATATTGATGACTTTCAATTAATTGACGGCGTTGCCGAATTTATCATCAACGCCAACGCCGCCGGCAAATTGGTCGTCGTAATAACGAATCAGCCCGTAATAGCGAGGGGCGATATATCGTGGGGCGAACTTTCGGAAATCCACAATAAAATGGAAACATTGCTGGGGGAGAAAGGCGCGTATGTGGATGATATATTCATCTGCCCGCACCACCCCGACAAAGGGTTTGAAGGGGAAAGGCCCGAATATAAGATAGACTGCGCGTGCCGGAAACCAAAGCCGGGATTGCTCATGCTGGCCGCCGAAAAGTACAACATCGATCTCGCGGAATCCATTATGATCGGCGACAGCGATGCGGATATCGCGGCGGGAGAGGCCGCCGGGTGCGCGGCTTTTAAAATCCGGCGCGATGAACGGTGGGCCGAGACAATCCCGGCAAAATACACCTCCACCCTGCGGCAGTAAGAGCGTAGCCATGGACATCGAATCCCTGCTCGGCCAAATCTCCCGCTTCCCCGAAACGCCGGGCGTCTATCAGATGAAAGACGCAGACAACAACCTGCTCTACATAGGCAAGGCGGTCAACCTGAGAAGCCGCGTCCGCTCATACTTCTTTGACAAACACGCCGACAGGATGCAAATCCCCGGCATGATGCGCCTGCTCGACCACATCGACCTCATCGTCACCCACACCGAGGCCGAGGCGCTGATACTCGAAGCAAACCTCATCCGCAAGCACAAGCCAAAGTACAATATCGACCTCAGGGACGACAAGCACTATCCATACCTGAAAATAACGGTACAGGAACCGTTCCCACGGCTGCTTGTCGTAAGGCGGGTGGAGAAGGACGGCGCGGTCTACTTCGGGCCTTATACGGACGTCAAGGTGATGCGGAGGATGGCGGCTTTCGCGAAGAAAATTTTTCGCCTGAGGGACTGTGCCAAAAATCTGCCGCTGCAAAAACCGATCCGCCCGTGCATCAACCACTCGATGAAGCGCTGCGGCGGGCCGTGCGCGGGGATCATCAGCTCCGATGATTACAGGCGCGGCATCGACGACCTGATCCGATTCTTAAAAGGCAAGCGCAATGACCTCATCGCTGAATTGGAAGAGCGCATGAGCCGCGCGTCGGCACAGCTGAAATTTGAGGACGCGGCGCTTCTGAGGGACCAGATCAAACTCATCAAAGACGCCTCACGTTTACAAAGAGTCGATTTAAAGCTGGCAGATACGGACTGCGATGTTTTCGGCATCGTAAGCAGCGGGCGCGAAATATCTCTGGCGATACTGCACTTCAGGGACAGCTTGCTGATGGCGGCCCGCAACTTCCTCTTCAAGCGCGACCGCTGGGACCTCTCCTCAGAAAGCCACGACCACATCATCCCGCAATTTTATATGGATGAAGATACCGAAATCCCGCGTGAAATCATCGTCCCCGACAACGCCGGATTCTCCCAAGCAACACTACAGGAGTGGTTCGATCATCACCATCAGCAAAATCAACAAAAATCCGCCCAATACCACCCCCAAGTAATCATCCCCCAAAAAGGTACCAAACGCCTGCTGGTGCTGATGGCCGAGAAAAACGCGCACTCGTACCTGTTACAAAAGGCCCCGCCCAACGCGAACCACGACACCGAAGACCTCCAAAAAGCGCTTAACCTGCCGAGGATACCCGAGGTCATAGAGGCCTTCGACATCTCAAACCTCGGCGAGTCGTTCACCGTCGCCGGGATGGTGCAGTTCAAAAACGGGCTGCCGAACAAATCGGGCTACCGCCGGTACAAAATTAAAACTGTCGAGGGCCAAAACGACTTCGCGATGATGATGGAGGCGGTAACGCGGCGGCTGAGGCGGCTGTCCGACGAGGGCGGAGCGTTCCCTGACCTGCTGCTGATTGACGGGGGGAAAGGGCAGCTGCACGCGGCAATGGAAGCGCTGGCCAATTTCGCGGACCCGCCGATGATCGCGTCCCTCGCCAAAAAGGAAGAAATCCTCTTCTCCCCCCACCTCCCAGAACCCCTCGCCCTGCCGCCTGCCCACCCGGCGCGCAAATTGGTGGAGCGGATAAGGGACGAGGTGCACCGCTACGCCATCACCTACCACCGCAAGCTCCGCGGCAAGCAGTTCACCAAATCGTCCCTCGAAAACCTGCCGGGTATCGGGAAAGTCAGGGCCCAGCTCCTCCTCAAGCGGTTCGGGTCTGTCAAGCGGCTTCGGGAGGCGTCCGTGGGGGAGATCGCGGGGGTGCAGGGGTTCTCGGAGGAGTCGGCGGAGAGGCTGAAAGAGGCGCTCGGCGGGAATTCTGCGGATTAAACAGCAACGTCAACGGCAAAGATAAACCCCTATTTAGCGTAGCTAAAGTCAAAATAAAAATCAAGGTCAAAATATTGTGGGATAATGTTTTGTCGCCTCATTATAAGGTCAAAATCAAAATACTATGGGATTATGTTTTGCCGGTGCATTGTGCTGTCGTGATACCGTATACGGGGGAAAAGAGG
>WQRV01000012.1 GCA_009786575.1 Chitinispirillia bacterium
GGCTGCGCGCTCTGCGCCAATAACTGCCCCGCCAAGGAGAAGGGCGCCCTCAAAATGGCGCACCAGCTCCCGCTGCGCGAGACGGAAGCCGCCAACTGGGACTTCTTCCTCAAGCTCCCCGAAACCGACCCGGCGAAGTACGACGTCTCGACGGTCAAGGGCAGCCAGTTCGTCAAGCCGCTCTTCGAGTTCAGCGGCGCGTGNCTCGGCTGCGGCGAGACCGCCTACGTCAAGCTGCTCACCCAGCTCGCCGGCGACAGGCTCTACATCGCCAACGCCACGGGCTGTTCGTCGATCTACGGCGGCAACCTGCCGACCACGCCGTACACCACCCGCGCAGACGGCCGCGGCCCGACGTGGAACAACTCGCTCTTCGAGGACAACGCGGAGGTGGCCTACGGCTACAGGCTCTCAATCGACAAGTTCGCGGAGTACGCGAGGGAACTGGCTAATACAATCATGGCCAAGGATTGCTGCAAGAGCGAGATGAAGACGCTCCTCGGCGAGATCCTCAACGCCGACCAGTCCTCCACCGCGAAGATCGACGAGCAGCGCGCCCGCGTCGCCAAGGTAAAGAAAGACTACCTTGAGGGATGCAAAGAAGAGATCTGCGTAGAGTTTAACAGTGTCATCGACTACCTCGTCAAGAAGTCAGTATGGGCTATCGGCGGCGACGGCTGGGCGTACGACATCGGCTACGGCGGCCTTGACCACGTTATCGCGGCCAACCGCAACGTCAACATACTCGTGCTCGACACCGAGGTCTACTCGAACACAGGCGGCCAGGCTTCCAAGTCTACGCCTATGGGCGCGGTGGCCAAGTTCGCGGCGGGCGGCAAGCATGTCATCAAGAAAGACATGGGCCTGATCGCGATGAGCTACGGCTACGTATACGTAGCGCGCGTGGCGATGGGCGCGAACCAGAACCAGGTGATAAAGGCGTTCGCCGAGGCAGATGCCTACGACGGGCCGTCTATCATCATCGCCTACTCGCACTGTATCTCGCACGGTATAAACATGAGCACCGGCTACAACTCGCAGAAGGAAGCGGTCGAATCCGGCCACTGGCCCCTCTACCGGTACAACCCGGCGCTCGACAACCCGCTGCAGATCGACAGCAAAGACCCGACTATGTCGCTTGCCGACTACGCTTACAAGGAGAACAGGTACAAGATCCTCCAGAGGAACAAGCCTGAAGAATCCAAGAAGCTGATGGAAATGGCGCAGCAGGACGTAACGGACAGGCTAAACCAGCTCAAGCACATGGCGAGCCAGAAGTAACGGTTTGGCAAGTTAGTTCGGTTGGGGCGCGGGGTACCGCGTCCCATCCGTTTTTAACTTTACCGCACACGGAAAACGGGAGTAATGCGGAAATTTGGGGGGCGGACGGAGGAAAGGCGGGTCAGGCGGGGGCCAGTTCCCCCATCGGTTCAAGGCTCTTAACGCCCATACGAGCGGCATTGAGACACGAGCGGAACCCATCAGCTTGATGATATATGCGCTCTAAAACCCTACTGCCGTCAGCGCTACGGATATCTTCTATCTTGACGACCTCACCGGACACTTCCAAAGACTTGAGAACACTATTTCGGTGAGCCTCCCGCCCTTCCGGTTTTAAATAAGGCATGAAATCTTCAATAAGCCTCAATGTTAATTCAGTCATGCACTACCTCCAGTTTCATAAAGTTATTTGTCCGCTCTTTAACTCTAAATTTTTGACCACGGCCAACCAAAAATTCAGCCTCGTCTACACCAACATTTGAATTACTGCCTATATACAACCCTCGCGTACCACGTGGAATTTCTATCTCAATCATCATAGAATCCCTCCCACCTGCGGCCCGGTTATCCGCAAAACCCTGCGCCACCTCCTTTGAAAATGAGGTACTCATATAAGCGTCATAAGGCTTAATAGACCCAACACCCCAACCTACAAAGTATTCTGACGCCGTACCCCTATAAACCACAACATCCTCTTTAAGTGAAAACTTACCTATTGCCGAGTCTACGTCATGTACATAGTTAGCTATACGAGTTTTCTTGTCCCAAGTACCGTCAAATAAAGCCTCGTTTATACCGAGATAAGCGGCTCGCGTATAATCACCCGTCGCAGACCGCTCCGTTTCCGTAAACTTAGCATACGCCTCATCGCTCTGACGCTGGAACCTCTCCATACCCTTCATATCCACGACCTCATAATTAAATATACCGCTTTCCCGCTCAAAAATCAAGCCCCCCGCCCAAATTTTCCGCCGAATCCCCCGCGCCGCGGGTCCTCCCCGAAATGGATGTTCCGCTTCTACAGACCCATAAAACGGTCAAAAAACGGGGTTCAGGGCGGGAAAATCGACGTAACCCCCTGTTTCCGTGTATGGATTTTTGGCGGGCAAGGCGTTATCTTATAAGGGTAACCTTAAACTGTCCAAAAAGTAATTTCGGCCACAACCCCGCCACAATTTCGGTATAAATCCGCCCCCGACAAATAAATTTGTTATCCGGCATGGAAATGATGTATATTATAAAGATATATCCTAATATCTCTGAAAATTTCAATTTAGCGGAAAAAGGCGGGATTATGGCGGAAAAGGTGCGGATGGCGGACGGGCTTCTTGAAGTGCCCAATAACCCGGTAATTCCTTATATAGAGGGCGATGGGACAGGGCCGGACATCTGGCGGGCATCGCAGTACGTGCTTGACGCGGCGGTTGGGAAGGCTTACGGCGGCGACCGGAAAATTGAGTGGAAAGAGGTTTTGGCCGGGCAAAAGGCGTTTGACGCCACCTGGAGCTGGTTGCCGGACGAGACTATCGCGGTCTTTAAAGAGTACCTTTTGGGGCTTAAGGGGCCGCTTACCACCCCCGTCGGCGGCGGGATCCGGTCGCTCAACGTGGCGTTGCGGCAGATTTTGGACCTCTACGTCTGCCTGCGCCCGGTACGCTATTTCGCGGGAGTCCCCTCCCCCGTTAAGGCCCCCGAGAAGTGCGATATGGTCATCTTCAGGGAGAATACCGAAGACGTCTACTCCGGGAAAGAGTTAGAGATGGGGAGCGACAAGGCCAAAAAGCTGCTAAAATTTCTCAAAGACGAGTTCGGCTGGGAGATCCGGGAGGATTCAGGGATCGGGATCAAGCCGATTTCAAAGGCCGGGTCGGAGCGGCTGATCAGGGCGGCTATTGAGTACGCCATCCACAATAAGCGCAAGAGCGTGACGCTGGTCCACAAGGGCAACATTCAAAAGTTCACCGAGGGGGCGTTTCGGCAGTGGGGGTACGAGCTGGCGAAGCGGGAGTACGGCGACAGGACAGTCAGCTGGGACGACTGCGGCGGTAAGCCGGCCGATGGGAAAATTCTCATTAAGGACGCGATAGCCGACATCTTCTTCCAGCAGGCTTTAACGCGGGCGGAGGAGTTCGACGTGGTGGCCACGATGAACCTCAACGGCGACTACATCAGCGACGCGCTGGCTGCGCAGGTGGGCGGCATCGGCATCGCCCCGGGAGCCAATATCAACTACCTTACGGGCCACGCGATATTTGAGGCTACCCACGGCACCGCGCCCAAGTACGCCAATCAAGACAAGGTGAACCCTTCGTCGGTGATACTTTCGGGCGAGATGATGCTGCGGTACATGGGGTGGGTCGAGGCGGCGGATATGGTGATAAACGGGATTGACGGCGCGATCGCGTCTAAGAAGGTTACGTACGACTTTGCCAGGCTGATGGAGAACGCGGAGTGCGTTTCGTGCTCGCAGTTCGGCAAAGAGATCGTCAACAATATGAAGCTGTAGGGTATTAGCGGTATTGATTTCGTTCGGTTGATAGCGGCTTGTACGGCAGGATTGCCGTTATCACCGCAACATTTGAAAATGTCATTAACAGGGTTTTGATTTGTTATGGTAAATGTTTTGATTATTGTGGCCGTGCTGGTGTTCTTAATTCTCGTCGCGCTTATGTTCGGGCTCGGCAGAAGGGTAGACCGCGGCGATGACGAGGCGGATGAGCGGCAGTCGATTATTCACATGAGCGGCGTGTACTCCATCGTCCACAAGAGCCCGCGGGAAGATTTGCTGGCGCTGCGGCCCCGTGAAACGGAGATACGGTCGTATCTGAACGGGGTGAGCGCGGATACTCAGGGCGTGCCGCTTTCGCATGAAGACAAGAGCGCGCTTCTGCGGCACTGGAAGGTGTGGATGGAGACCGGCTTGCGGGAGATTGACAAAGGGGATAAAGACGGCCTGATATTCTACTATTACGATTTTACCAAGCCGTGTCCGGTGTGCGCCGGTTTTATTGACAAGGGGAATTACGTAACGCGGGAAGAGATTTTCAGAAACCCGTGTTTAATCCCGCCTTTCCACCTTGGGTGCACGTGTACGCTGACCGCGCACCAAGGCAGTGAGAAGACAGTGCGGGAGACGGTTTTAGTTGGGATGCTCCCATTCCTTAAGGGAGGCGACGAACCGTCGCTGCCCAAATGGACAAACATTGTATCGTTACACGGATCAGCGGAGGCAAAAGGCTGAGTATGCGTAAATTTTCTGTGATGACACCGCGTCATCCAAAAAGCCGGCGGGCGGGGGCGTCCGTTAAGACAATCGTTGCGGTATTGCTCTGCATGTTGATGGTCAACGAGGCGGCCGCGGCCGGGCAGTCCGCCGTAGTCACGCTCTCCTTCCCGGTGGGAGCCCGCCCCACGGCCATGGGCGAGGCGTTCACCGGGCTCGCCAACGACGCCAACGCGATCTTCTATAACCCCGCCGGCCTCGGCCAGTCGCCGCTTACCCTCTCGTGGAAAACGCACATGGGTGACAGCGCGTTCACGGCTCTTGCCGCGCGCTCGGCATCCGAGTTCGGCGTGCGCGAGTACGTGTGGGGCGGGTCGGACAGGGGCATCATGCGGTTCAACGGCAAAATCTGGGAGAAGGGCGAGGTCTACCTGCCGGAAGAGGGCGAATCCATACGCTCCGTGGCGCAGAGGTACTTCGCGACAGACGACAGGGAGATCATTGATCAGGCGATCTGGGAAATACGCAAGGAAAACAAACTGGGGATGGTGCGATACGGTGCGCTCGTTGCCATGCTGTATGAGAATGACCACGGGTTATCTAATGCTGTCTCCGAACTGATACATAATGAAGAAACTAAGAAGAAAGCCGAGGCGGCAAGGATAGCCGGGGAAGCGAGAAAGGCCGAAGAAGCAAAGATCGCGGCAGATGACGATGCGGAAGGCGCCGAAGATACTCAAGCGGCTGATGATACCGGGAATCACGGGGGTATTCAAAATTCTGAAGAAGAGGCGGCGCTTAATGATCAACCCGCATTGACGGCCATAGATGATGCCCCGGCTGTCAACATCCCCCCTTTCAACAGCGAAGAGTTCGCGAAGATGCTCATCCTGCTTACGCCCAACGAGGCGGTGGTGAGCCACATCTCCGAAAAAATCCTGCCGCACACCATGCCCGCTGATGCCAGAAAGCAGCTGGCCGAGAAGATCGTGACGATCCTTGAAACCGAGGACCGCGGGATCGATCAGGTTACCGAGCTCTCCATCCCCTTCACCATTGCGATACGCGGCAGCGTAACGGCCCTGCACTTGGACGCTTCCGAGCGGCTCTGGGTGGGCACGGCCAACGATGGGTTATGGGTGTACCACCAGAGCAGGTGGCGCCGCGTTTCAACCGGCGCTGAGAAAAGTGTCACATCAATAAGCGTTGCGCCAAACGGTACAGCAGCGGTGGGTACAGCGCAGGGGCTGGCGGTAATCACCAACGCGAGTTCATCGGATGCGCCGGCTTTCTTTACAGACGAGAACGGGCTGCCAGATTCTTACGTTACGTCTGTGGCGCACATCGGCAACGATCAACTTTACATAGGCACACCGCGCGGGCTCGTTAGGAAAACCGGCGATGAATTCACCGTGTTCGACACATCTTCGGGGCTGTTATCTACAGCGGTTACCGCGTTATTCGCGGACTCCAAGGCCCGCCTGTGGGCCGGCGGGGAGAACGGCATCGCCATCTACTCTCCCGGCGCACGCAGCTGGATGCGCTACCGGTTCCCCGGCTCGGTCGTATACTCGTTCGCCGAACAGAGCAACGGCACCATGTGGATAGGTACCAACCGCGGCGTCATCACGCATAAGGCCGGCAAGCCGGTTACCGGCAGCGACGGCAGGCCGGTCTCCACGCCGGAGTGGAAGACATATCACTCGAAGAACGCGCTCAAGAACGACAACATCCGCGCAGTAGCGGCCTGCGGCAGGGACATGTGGGTGGCCACCGACGGCGCGATGCACCAGTACGCCAACGCCGAGACGCAGGTACTGCTCTTCTACGAGCAGCTGCTCCCCGCGTTCAAGATGCCCGACTTGTGGCACGCGTTCCCCGCCATCGTCATCCCCACAGAAGACTGGGGCACGATCGGCTTCTCAATGAACTTCATTAACCTCGGCGACAACGAGCGCTGGAGCGAGGTAGAGGAGTATCTGGGGCGCTCGAGGTCGTGGGAGGGAGTATTCGGCCTATCTTACGGCGTGCCGATTAAGGAGGATCTGTCGTTCGGTATCAACGCCAAGTACGTGTGCAGTGCGCTCGACCCCGCCGAGGGCGGCATCGGGCACACATTCGCGATTGACGCCGGCATACTCAAGAGGAACCTCTTCATAGACAGGTTCGATGCCGGGTTCATGCTGCAGAACATGGGCCCGTCCATCTACTACCTCACGCCGGAAGAGGCCGACCCCATACCGTTCTCGCTGCGCCTGGGCCTCGCCTACAAGCCGGTGCAGACGCCGTTCCACGAACTTACGCTCGTGGCCGACGCCTACCGCGAGGTGGTGAAGACCTACTACGACAAGAAGCCCGACCCGTTTTGGGCAGCGCTCTGGACCGGCATGCTCAACAACGAGGAAAGCACGTTTAAAGAACAGGTGCAGGAGATAAACGTCTCGCTCGGCGCGGAGTACACGTACGCCGACTTCATGGCGCTGCGCCTCGGTTTCATGGGCGATTACCTCGGCGAGCGCTACGAGCTGACATTGGGCCTCGGCGTAAAATACGCTAACCTGAACTTCGACTTCTCATACATATACTCGCCCCCCGGATTCATGGGCGGGATACTGAGGACAATCAACGAAGAAAAAGAGGGCGCAACTGGTGCGCGCAACGGGCAGTGGAGAATATCTTTCCTGTTTGGGCTATAAACGATGACAAGACGAACTCTTTGCATACTTGGACTGTTTGTAATGCTGCCGGTCTCTCTCGCTAACGCGCAAACAGGCTCGCCGGAATTTAGGAGCCGCCTGTTTAAAAGCGCGTCGGCAAAAGAGATCGTGGAGACGGCGCGCAGCCACCAGTGGTCGCTCGACTTCACGAAAAGCGGCAAAGACACCCTGCACGTAATAGCCTTGCGCGTAGAGTTTGAGCGCGACACATCTGCAATGACGACCGGCGACGGCCGATTTGGGATGCTTGACACAAAGGACAAAGAACAGCACTACTACGCGCAGGACACAGTATACAGATTTGACGATCTGCCGCACGACTCGCTCTACTTCGCGAATCAGCTGACCGCGCTTAGCCGTTACTACGGCAAAGTGTCGCGCGGAAACCTGACAGTCCAATCCACAGTATACCCAAGCGGCCGCGACGCGGCTGCGGCTTACAAGGTTCCCCACACCATGCCCTACTACTCGCCGGGGTGGAAAAGAAAAAATGAGACGACTGACCAATACCTTCGGCGCAAGGAGTTCGGGATCATACTCTTCGTCAGAGACGCAATTCAGGCGGCGGCCAGCGCCGGTGCCAACTCCCCTTTCAGAAACCTCTACAGGGATGATAACGGGATACTGAGAGACGCCGGCAGCCACCGCAAAACGGCGGTACTGATAATTCACGCCGGAGCGTCGGACCTGACCGACGGACTTATGACCGGCGAGCCCAACACCCCCTCCGACATGATAGACGTGTTCGTTGAGCGCAATTTCTTCAAGGATTACAAAGACACGCTGAAACTTGACTCGGCGGGAGTCACCGTTGCCGGCAATGGCGGGCAGAATATTATTATAGACGAGGTGATGATGGCGCCGGAGACGGCGAATCAGGAGGGTGTCAACTGGGGCATACAGGGCATTCTCGTCAATCAACTCGCGCGCCAGCTCGGCGTTCCCGACCTTTTTTCGACATCGGACGGCGTATCGGCGATCGGCGCATTCTGCATAATGGATTTTGCCGGATATTCAACAGGGCAGGGCTTTATACCCCCATACCCGAGCGCGTGGGTGCGGGCATTTATGGGGTGGGACAAACCGGTAGTGGCCGGCGCAGGGGCGGTGCACGGCGTAAAAGCGCTGACTTCCGTTTTGGATACGAATATCAATACGGGTACCGATACTACGATCCTGCTGATACCCATCAACAACAACGAATACTACCTCGTCGAAAACAGGCAGCGGAACCTGGCCGGAGATCCGTCTATGTTCAGCTATTACGGCGACAGCAAACGGGTGATCAGCGCCTACCCGTTCAACATTAATCTGCCGGCCAACGTTAAGGAGACATCAAACGCTTCCGGCGTAATTCTGGCAGTTAAGAACAACGACATCGGCCTTCCAGCGTCGGGCGCGCTTGTTTGGCACGTTGACGAGAGGGTAATCCGCCGGCGCATGGAGCACAATCTGGTTAACGCGGACGCGGCATTCAGGGGCGTAAGGTTAGTAGAGGCCGACGGCATAAGCGATCTCGGAGTAATGTTCAGGAACGATTTTTACCAGATACTCTCCGACTACGGCGGCGCGGAGGATGTCTTCCCGCACAAAAAACTGCGCGGGAGCGGTACGCTCACCGGCGTAGACGGCTTCGGCCCGTACTCCCGCCCGTCCACGCGCTCCAACGACGGCGGGCACTCGTACCTGAACATCAAAATCACCACGTCCGAAACATCTCCGCGGGAAGAGCATACGCGGAGCTTCCAGGGCGATACCGTCATCAACTACTCCTCTGAAAAGCTTTTAGTCGATGTAAAATACGATCACCTTGTGCAGGGATGGCCGAGGCGCGCCGCTCCGGAAAAGTTTTTTGACCCGCTGATAACGGAGTTCACGCTGACGTCAACACCTTTATCAGCCGGCAGGGATACGGTATTGACGTTATTGAGCAAGTCGGGGCGGCTCTACCTCTACTCCGTCAACGGCAGCCGCCGGGACTCGTACGGCAATCGTACCGCGCCGGTCAATTTGGTTGATTATCAGGGAAAACCTGTCACCTCATCTATTACCGCGGCCTATTTCGACAGCATCCCCGGCGTATACACTTTTCCGACGGCGATTGGCAGGCGCATACTCATTCCGTCAACGCACTCGAACCAACACAATCTGCACATATACCACACTATTGACGCCGGTGACAAATCAACACTAACACTGCCGTCCGCCCCAACGAGTTATGTATGCGGCATCAATACAAATACATGGGCTGTAGGATTGACAGACGGCAGGATAATCACCGGTACCGTTACCAATAGTAATGATACTAATACGATACGCCTTCCCTCCGGCTCCCCCGTCAACGCCATCGCGGTATTAAAGGATACCGCCGGTACGTTTGCCGCAATACAGGGTGACGGAACATTATCAATAATAAAAGGCCGTGATACCACCGTGTCTGCAAAAGTCCTGAACGGCATCCCCCCGTATAACCTTGTTACAGGGGATCTCGACGGCGACGGGACGAGCGAGCTCATCATTACAGACAACAAACAGGGCGTATGGGTTTACACGCGTGAATTAAAACTTGCGCAGGGCTGGAGCGACAAGCCCAACGACTGGGCCAGCGTTTGGCACATCGACCCCGACAACAGCAAGGACCGCGCGCGCTACACCGTTAACCCCTCGGCCCCCGCCCTCGCCGACATCAACCGCGACGGCAGTTTGGACATTGTAGTAAGCGGTACGAACGGCATCTACGCGCTCAACCGCAGGGGCGCGCTTCTGAGCAGGTGGCCGGCGTACCTTGACGGGCGGTACTGGTACCAGCGCGGCACGGTCACGACCTCACCCATCGTCGTATCGGCGGACAGAAATCAACCTCTCGTCCTCTTTTCCTCTCCCACCGGCGAGCGGGCCACGTTCAGCATAGTAAAGATCGTCTCCGCCGACAAGAAGACCGGTATCATAACATTCCCCGGGGAAGACGGGAGGCTCGACAGCCTGTGGGGCTACCCGCAGTCGTTTATCGACTCGCTTGTGACCGTTTTGGATTCGCTCATACTCCCCTACATACTGCCTGGCGGCTTTGTAGACGCGCTCTCCGCCGATGCCGCGCGCCCGCATGAGAAGATCGGCTCCTGGGCGATACAGCAGTCCCGCTGGCCGCTATCAGCGGGAGCGCCGGTCACTACATCGCCGGTCGTATACCGCACTACGCCCAACTCCGTCCCGGATCTGTTCGCCGTAGCGAGCGACGGTATGGTTTACAGATGGAAACTGAACGGCATCATCTCCGACTCCCTCTACTGGCCGCAGACCGGCTTCGACGCCGCGCGGTCGTTCGCTTACGGCGGACCGCTCACCAAAAGCGATGAAATCATCACGCAGAAACAGCCGATAATATTCTGGAACTACCCGAACCCTACGCAAAAATCCGTTTTGCACACCACGTTTAAATATCAGTTCAGCGGCCCGGCCACAAATGTCAGGCTCGACATACAGACAATAACCGGAAAGCGCATGGACACGTTCAAAAACCTCTCCGGCAGTTTCCCCGACTGGAATGAATTCAATGTCGATCTGCGAAAATACGGGCCGGGGATATACCGCTGCCGGATGGAGGCGGTCATCGGCAAGAAGAAGCATGTGAAAATGTGGAAGATGGCTGTGGTAAAATAGATGAAGACTAAAATCATTACATTAGCATTGATAGCAATACTCTCCGCCGTCATACCAGCAATCGCGCAGGCAGGCAAGAAGAACAACGCATACGGCCAGAAGCACTACACGGTAGAGTCGGCCCACTTCCGCATACACTACCACCGCGGCCTCGAGCACCTTACGCCGCGCGTCGCGGGCAAACTGGAAGAGCTCTACCATATCTACTCCGGCACGTACCGGATCGTCCTTCCCCAAAAAACGGATGTTGTCCTTTACGAGAGCGAAATCCCCGACGCCTTCGCGTACACCAACTTCAATTTCCTTTACCTCGGCGTGCACGACTACGAGTTCAACCTGCGCGGCAGTTCCGACTGGTTCGACGACGTAATCACGCACGAGTACGCGCACGTGGTATCGATATTCACCGGCCTCAAGTTCGCGCCCGCGATTCCTGAAATTCGGGCCGGCTACTTCTCGCACCCGAACACCGGGGGCGGCGGCGGAATGCACTCCCTCCCCTCCGAGACCATGCCGGTGTGGTTCCTCGAGGGCATCGCCCAGTATGAAAGCAGCCGCATAGGGGCCGACAAGTGGGACACGCACCGCGACATGATACTGCGCACGCTCACGCTGAGCGGCAAGATGCTCTCTTGGGCTAATATGCAGGTGTTCGCCGGTAAAGGGGATGATTATGAAAAGAGCTACAACCACGGTTTCTCTTTGATAACGTACATCGCCGATACCTACGGGTACGATAAGATCGTATCAATACTGCGCGAAAACGCGAAGGTAGGGCGCCTGTCGTTTGACGGCTCGGTTAAGGCCGTTCTCGGCATATCCGCGGCGCAGCTCTACAGCGAATGGCAGGAGTCTCTCTCGCGCAGATACCGTGAGCAGATCAAAACTATAGGCGAGCAGCGCTACGGGCGAAAAATAAACGAAAAAGGGTACGATAACCTGTACCCGGCGTTCTCCCCCGACGGCAAAAAAGTCTACTTCGTCTCCAACGACGAACACGACTACTCCTTGCGCGACCTCTACTCCTACAACCTCTCCGATACCGTCCCGCTTAATAAAAGGGTCAAGTATGAAATGCCGGTCCGCAGCGATTTCGACATCCACGCGCCAAGCG
Organism: Chitinispirillia bacterium; assembly: GCA_009786575.1. GTDB lineage: Bacteria > Fibrobacterota > Chitinivibrionia > Chitinivibrionales > Chitinispirillaceae > GUT77. The sequence goes on from WQRV01000012.1 coordinate 11,996, forward strand.
GCAAGATCGCGTTCGTCAGCATGAAGTCGCGAAAATCCGTACAGGATCCGAAGATGGGCGGGCAGAAAACATTTGACCTTTTCATAGACGAATTGCCGCCCGAAAAACCGAAATTCTTCAGCAAAAATACCGAGAAACAGGTCACTGAAAAACGGAGCGTTTTCGCGGCCTCTTTCTCCCCTGCCGGCGACAAGCTCGCGTGCGCGGTGAGGAAATTTGACAGGTTCTTTCTGGCGATAGTAGACACCTCCGGCAAAGATATGCGCATCATCTACCCGCGCACCGGTTCAGCCAGCGGGTTTTTCAAAAGTACAAAACTGCCGGAAGGATCCGAAGCGGAAAGCTTCAGTACTATATTCTCGCTGGCCTGGTCGCCAAGCGGCAAAGATATCGCCGTTGACTACATAGACGGGGTCAACAGGAAAATCGGGATATACGATACGCTGCAGCATACTTTCTCTATTGTCAACAATACGGATGAATACGACCAGCGCACGCCGTCGTTCAACAAAGACGGGTCGGCCCTCTACTTTTCGTCCGATGAGACCGGAATATTCAATGTTTACCGGTACATCTTCAAATCCGGCAAGACCGAGCGGCTAACAAACGTCACCGGCGGCGCGTTCTCTCCCGCCGTCTCTTCCGATGAGAAAAAACTCGTCTACTCAGGATACGACAGGGACGGCTACGGCATCTACCTGATCGATACGATAAAAGTTCTTAAATCAGCCGCGGCCGCTTCGGAGGGAACCATCATCCCGCGCCCAGAAAGAGATATCCAAACATACACTACTCCACTCTCCAACCGAATCAGGTACAGTTCCCTGCCAAAGCAGTGGCTGTTTATACCCACACTTATCGCCGAAGAGCAGATAGTTTCAACCCGTAACGGTGAGGAGACGCGGGGTATCTTTAAGGGCGGGGTTATAGCAAACTTCATGGATCCGCTTGCGTGGGCCGGCGTGGGCAACGAGGGCGGCGCGTATCTGCTCATAGACATAGCGCGTCTCTTCGACTTCATAAACTTCGACAAGGGGTTCATAAGCCCCTACGCCAACTACGACGCCGGCGCGTTCCTCACATCAAAGACGCTGCCGGTAACCATAGACGCCGAGGCCTCCATACGCGGCATCACGGACGAAGACTGGTTCTACGAGGAGATATATGACAGTACGATGGTCCTTCCGTACAGAGTGCAGCTTACAAACCTGCTCATCAGCGCGTCGCATCCCGTCGTCCCCGGGATATGGGGCCAGCTCTTCCTCGGCCTCGACCGCTACGACGCAGCGCTTGACTTGGAGGAAGCTTACGACGATGGCGTATTCTCCTACAACCTGAATAAGGGCTACCGGGCAGGCGCAATGGCGTGGTTCACCGCGCAGGCGAGAAACGCGCGCTCCAACATATCGCCCAAAGGGCTGGCCGCCAAACTGCAATACAGCCTCTGGCAGCAGCACTCGCTCAAAGACGAAAACAGCTTTGCCTTAGAATCGTCAATCCTCAAAGAACAGTACGACAACTACCTCTTCCACTACGTAAACGGCCGCCTGCTCCTCGGCATGGGTTCGCCGCTCTACCCGAAACACGATATCCACCTGTCAATCAACGGATCGTACCTGAAACCCATAGGCTCCAACCAGGATGTCCCCTCGTACTACTATCCGCTGGCATTCGTCCCCGGGTACGCGTTATACTATAAGGACGCCGAAATGAACGACACCGCGCTCGTCACCGGAAAGGCGGTGCTCGCGGGAGAGGCATCGTACAGGTTCCCGCTGCTACCTGACCGCGGGCGGATAAACAGAAAGCTGGGGTTCATCTACTTCGACAGGCTCTACGGCGCACTCAACTTCAACGCCGCCGCAGGATTCGCCAGCCCCGCGGCAGCGTGGGATTTCAACCGGGAAGACTGGCTCTTCGCCTACGGGGCCGAACTGCGGCTTGAGGCACAGACATTCAACAACTACCCGCTGGCGGTAAAGTTCAGGTGGGACTACGGCGCAGACAGGGAAACGCCCCAAACTTTCGGCAATAACCCGGAAGTAACTCTCGGCGGCCATCGCTTCGCGCTCTCCATAGGGTACAGTTTCGACGACTGGCACCTGCTCCCTATAGTAGACTACTTCGCCCCAGCGCGGTTTAGAAGCGGGTCCGTCCCGCGGCCCGGAAAGTAATCGTTTAACGCGGCGATGACCTTTTCCGCCGAAAATTGGCCGGGCGCAACCGCTTTGTTCAGATACCCGTAGGTGAAAAGCGACCCGAACAGCGGCGCGACCGTCCGGCTCACCGAACCCAAAGGCCCCATAGACACCGAAACCAGCGGCTCGCCGCAATCCTCGGTAAACCTCAAGAGGCGGGTAACATCGGCGGCGCAATTAGCCATCGCCGCGATCTTAATGATATCGGCCTTCTGCGCCAACGCCCGCTCCACAATGCCGTTAAGCCCCGCCAGGTCCGGGGTACCGCTAAAATCGTGCTCAGAGACCATAACAAGCGTATCCGCCGGTACCGAGTCCACAACGGAGCGCCACCAAGGCACCCCAAGCTCAATATCAACGCAGTCAACGTAACGCGCCAGCCGCGCCAGCCACTCCGCCCGCAAGCCGCAGTTAACGCCGTTCTCGCGGATAGTGCCGATCAAAGGCGCCTGGACCTCCTCCCGGACACGCTCAATATACTCGATAACCGCATCGACCGGCTCACCAAAAAGATCGGCCCGAATCTCAAAGATATCGACCCCCTGCCTCACCAGCCCGCTCATCAAAAGCGGCGGCATACGGTAATCGACAATCCCCGCAACCCGCGGGACCGCACCAAGTTCCAATTTCCCCATTTTGATCTTCATAACAGTAAAAATACTTTCCGCGCCGTCAATAAAAAAATACTTTAATTTCCGCCCGCCGGTACACCAAGGGCAGGAGGGCGCTGATCCGGCCCGCGGCGGCAGGCTAAGCGGCTACGGAAGTATAAACTTCTTGACTCCGGCTGAGGCCGAATATTATTTTAGTAGACGTGTTGCTTAAACGTAAGCGCCCATTTTAACGGGGAAACCCATCAAACAGGATTATGCCGGTATGGACAAGGTAAGGGTTGGGGTCCTCGGTGCGACGTCGTACACCGGGGCGGAACTGGTTCGGATGCTGGCGTTTCACCCCAGCGTATCGATAGCGTACGTGTCGTCCCAGAGCTACGAGGGGAAGGCGCTGCCCTCAATTTTCCCGGCTTTGGCGGGGATTAAGGAGATTAATGACAACCTGCTGATCTCCCCGCAGGAGGCTGTCGGGCGCAGGAGCGTGGACTGCGTGTTCTCCTGCCTCCCCCACGCGGCCAGCGCGGAGCTTTTGGTGCCGGTCATCGAAAAAGGGGTCAAAGTAGTCGATTTGAGCGCAGATTTCAGGATCAGGGACATAAACGTCTACAAAAAGTGGTATTGCGACGACAAGCACCCAAACCATCCGGCCCCGCACCTCATTGAGAAGGCGGTATTCGGGCTGCCGGAGCATTATCGCCCCCAGATAGCCGCGGCCTCGATAATCGCGAACCCCGGCTGCTACGTGACGAGCGTCCTCCTGCCGCTTTTGCCCCTGCTCAAGGGCGGGGTCTCTATCGATACGATCATCGCCGACTCGAAGTCCGGCGTGAGCGGGGCCGGGCGGGGGCTCAAGCAGAACACGCACTTCCCCGAGGCGCACGAGAATTTCAGCGCGTACTCTATAGGCCGCAAGCACAGGCACACGCCGGAAATGGAGCAGGAGCTGTCTTTGGCCGCGGGCAAACCGGTACAAATGACCTTCTCCCCTCACCTGCTGCCGATAAACCGTGGGATACTGTCAACAATATACATAACCGCAAACCGCACCGCCGCGGAGTGCGCAGACATCGTAAAAAAATTCTACGCCAGCGAACCGTTCGTCCGCGTACGCGAGCCATCCGACCTCCCGCAGATAGCCAACGTGGTCCACACGAACTACTGCGACATAGCCTTTACAGGAGGGACGGACGGATTGCCCGTGATAGCGGTATCAACGCTCGACAACCTCGTCAAAGGCGCGAGCGGCCAGGCGCTGCAGAATATGAACATAATGTTCGGATTGCCGGAAACGGCCGGGCTTATGAGGTGATGTTTTTGACGTATTGATGATTTTGACGTATTAATATGTGTTGACGTACCGGTTTTAAAAAGTGTTCTCCCCCTCTTTACGGGGGAGAACATTGAGAAGAGGGGGGCTTTAATATCGGGGCGTTGCGGGGTGTCCCCGCTCTGGGGGTAGCGGAAGCCGAAAATTAATAATGGCATTTTTTTGCCATTATTAATTTTCGGCTGGAGCGAGGGGGATTTGTTCCCCCCTTATTTGAATTTGATTTTGAATTTGATTTTGAATTTAATCTTTTGACTTTTTAAAGGAGCATTAACGGAAATGGCAGTCAACACCAACGATCTGATGAACACAATCGTAAGCCTGGCCAAACGCCGCGGCTTTATCTTCCAGTCAAGCGAGATCTACGGCGGCCTGAACAGCTGCTGGGACTACGGCCCGCTCGGCGTAGAGTTGAAGCGCAATGTCAAGGATGCCTGGTGGCGCGCGATGGTTACAAACCGCCGCGACATCGTGGGTCTCGACGCCTCCATCCTCATGCACCCCAAGGTGTGGGAGGCCTCCGGGCACCTCACCGGTTTCAGCGACCCGATGGTCGACTGCAAAAAGTGCAAGGAGCGTTTCCGCGCCGACCACCTTGAGAATCTTGACAAGTGCCCGAAGCCCAAGTGCGGCGGCGAGCTGACCGAGGTGCGCAAGTTCAACCTGATGTTCAAGACGTTCATGGGGCCGGTTGAAGACAGTTCCGCGACAGTCTATATGCGGCCTGAAACGGCGCAGGGGATATTCGTCAACTTTCTGAACGTGCAGCAGGCCTCGCGGCTCAAGCCGCCGTTTGGGATCGCGCAGATCGGCAAGTCGTTCCGCAACGAGATTACGCCGGGCAACTTTACGTACCGCACGCGCGAGTTCGAGCAGATGGAGATGGAGTTTTTCGTGCCGCCGGCCGAGGATGACAAGTGGTACGGGTACTGGCGCGACGCACGGCTGCAGTGGTACAAGGATTACGGGATCAAACCGGAGCATTTGCGTTTGCGCGACCACGAGAAGGACGAGCTCGCGCACTACGCCAAGGCCTGCGTTGATGTTGAATATCTCTTCCCGTTCGGCTGGAGCGAGCTTGAGGGGATTGCTAACCGTACCGATTACGATTTGAAGCAGCACGAGCAGCACAGCGGCAAGGGCATGGCGTTTTTTGATGACGAGAGCAAGCAGCACTACTACCCGTTTGTAGTTGAACCTGCGGCGGGGGCCGACAGGGCGACACTTGCGTTTCTGGTTGACGCGTACGATGTTGAGGGCGAGGGGAAGGACGAGCGCGTGGTGCTGCGTTTCCATCCCGCGCTTGCGCCTATCAAGGTCGCGGTGCTGCCGCTTGTCAAGAAGGACGGGATGCCGGAGATGGGCGAGAAGATTTACAGGGATTTGCTTGATAACTCGATCAAGTCGTTCTACGACCAGACGGCGTCTATAGGCAGGCGTTACGCGCGGCAGGATGAGGCGGGCACGCCTTTCTGCGTTACTATTGACACGCAGAGCCTCGAGGATCAAACGGTAACGGTGCGCGAGCGCGACAGCCGCGAGCAGTACCGGGTGGCGTCGTCGGAGCTTGTTGGTTTGATTCAGAAGAAGATGCGGGAGTCTATGAGGTAAGATGAGATGCGGCACAGGCAGGCACAGCATTCAATCGCTGGTGCTATAATAAGGTGATTAACAGCAATAAACATCAACATGCAGAGGCGGGATAAAAATGGCAATACGGGTAAATGTTTTGATGGGCGGGCCGTCGGCGGAGTATGAGATTTCCCTCAACTCCGGCAGTCAGATATTGACTTATATCGACAAGGGCAAATACTCTCTGCGCGCCGTTGTCATCAACAAGGAGAAGCAGTTTTATTACGCTGACGTCGTAGACGGCAAGGTACCGGACGTCCACACCTACGCCGAGGGCGGCTCTGTTTTCAAGGGGCCGTTCCATCCGTCCGCAAGCAAGGAGATTTGGGAAGGCTGCGACGCGGCTCTCCTCGCTTTACACGGGGAATTCGGGGAGGACGGTACCGTCCAGGGCTTCCTTGAGGCGATTGGCATCCCCTACTCCGGCTCGAACGTCTACGCGAGCGCGGTCGCGATGAACAAGATAACGTCGAAGTTTCTGTACGAGACCGTCGGGCTGGCCGTACCTGAATATTCGATCTACGGCGTCAACAATCCGGATGTTACCGTAGACACGATCATCAAAAAGCACGGCTTCCCCTGCTTCCTTAAATGCCCGCAATCCGGTTCGAGCAGGCTTATGGGGCGTGCGGCAGACAGGGCGTCTTTGGAAGCGCTCTTGAAGGAACTGCGTGAGAGCGCGGATTCGATCCTTGTGGAGACGACTGTTACCGGCATTGAATTTTCGTGCGGCGTGCTTGATATGCCTGACGGTACTACGAAGGCGCTGCCGCCTATTGAGATACGCCCTGCCGACGCGTCGGAGTTCTTCGACTATACGGCGAAGTACTCGAAAGGCGGATCGATAGAGATAGTGCCCGCGCCGAGGCCGGAAGAGCTGTTAAGGCGGATTCAGGATGTTGCCGTCGCCGCGCACAAGGTTTTGGGGTGCCACGGGGTTTCGCGGACGGATATGATTTATGACGATAAGGATTTGCGCGTCCTTGAGACGAACACGCTGCCGGGAATGACTTCGGCATCGCTTCTGCCGCAGGCGTACAAGGCGATCGGCGGTACGTACGAGGGGCTTTTGGATGTGCTCATCGGTACGGCGCTGGCGAAGAAGAGGGCGTGATGACTGTTTTGGGGATCGATACATCGTCAACGGACCTGTCAATCAGTTTAAGCGTTGACGATTCCCCTGTGTCAACAGTATGCCGCTATGTGAGGAATTCTCACGCGGAGCATATTACTCAGGCCGTCAAATTATCGCTTGAGCTTGGCGGCGTTGATGTTGCCGATGTTACGCATATCGCCGTATCGGCGGGCCCCGGGTCGTTTACGGGTTTGCGGATCGGCTTATCCTTCGTTAAGGGGTTGTGCATGATGACAGAGCGCAGAGTTATCCCGCTATCGTCGCTGATGGTTCTGGCACACGCGGCCGGGGCCGCGCATCACAGCAATAAAAAGATATATGCCGCCTTAGACGCGCGTCAGGGCAGGATCCACTGGGGGAGTTTTATTACTGATGACGGCGCGAAAATACGCCGTCTGTCCGAAGACCGCCTTTCATCCCCGGAAGAATTAACAGGCGAACTGTCGCCGGACGACATCCTCGTAACAGACACAATGGGCTATCAGCGCAGCGCCGTCTTCGATCAATTCGCAGATAAGGCGCAAATAATCAACGCCGAAAAATCATCACTGCAGCGCGGGTTATCCTGCACATCACTCGCATTCAACAACATCAACAACGATCACCTCTGGCAATCCGCGCAATACATCGTACCCAGCTACCTGCAAGCATCCGCCGCGGAAGAGAAAATGGCGGTGTCTCAATGAACGTGACCTTTACACTGCTCGAAATCGGGCTTCTGGCCCTGATCGTCATATTCATCATATTTATCATAGCCTACCGCCGTTTCCCGGTGCACCTTATCTACAAGAGCAAAATCGGTTTCGAAAGCATGCTCGACGCAATAGACGAGCCTTTGGCCGTTATCTCAGAGGATTTTACCGTTAAACGTGTGAACAAGGCTTACACCGAGCTGATCGGGCGTTCCTATAAGACCTCCATCAACTCGAAATGCTACCACATGCTGCGCGGCCGCTCCTCACCATGCGAAGACTGCAAGCTGAAGCAGGCGCTTTCGGAGTCACAGAGGCAGGAGGTGGAGATCTCGCCGCACCCGCGCGGCGACGACGGTTCGGTCAACATCACGTTCTCCATCTACGCAATGCCGATAGGCGGCAACACGGCGGAGATATGCGTAATCGAACATATCCGCGACATCACCACGCTTGAGGCGCTCAAGATGAGCTTAGAGCGCAGGAATACGTTTTTGGCCACGCTCACAGAGCAATTGCGGACAGCGCAGCGCAGCATCAAATCGGAGCTGCACGTGGCCCGGCAAATACAGCTTGGCCTGCTCCCCAGCACCGCACCTGCCGTAAGCAGGATACGCTTCGACATGGCCTACCAGCCGGTGGCCGACGTGGGCGGCGACCTCTACGACTTTATCAGGATAGACGACAACCGCCTGGGCGTCTTTATCGGCGACGCATCGGGGCACGGGCTCGCTGCATCGCTCATCGGCACGCTCTCAAAAATGTCGCTCTACAACCACAGCAAGGCGGGGCTCTCTACCTCACAGCTTCTGGAACACATGGACAAAGACCTAAACGCGCACATCCACACCAGCCACTACCTCACCTGCTTCTGGTGCGTACTCGACTTCGAAAAAAACATGATGACCTACAGCAGGGCCGGCCACCCCAAGCAGATCATCCTGCGCAAAGACGGCCAGATCCACTGGCTCTCCGGCAGCGGAATATTTTTGGGAATTACCGGATCGTCCGTCTACGAACAGAAAGAGTTCGCCTTCGAAAACGGTGACAGGATCTTCTGGTTTACAGATGGAATATACGACGTCTTCAGAAAAAACTGGGGCGCTTCCGGCGAAAGCGGCGAGCTTTTGGGCTACGACAAGTTCGCTGAGATGGTCAAGGGGACGGCAGGGCTGCCGTTCGAAAAGATCATCGGGACGCTGCGAAAAGGGCTCTCCGGGTTCGACCATGATGACGATTACACACTTATCGTTGCGGAGATATGCGATGATGCAAATAAGTAAAACTTTGTTTTTGTTGACGGCGATAATAGCGCTGACGGCGTCAGTCATCAACGCTAATGTAATTGCCGATTCGTCAACCGTCCGGCAAGACAGTACGGCGGCACTCTCAGCAGGCAATATAGCCGCGGATTCATCCGGCAGCCAGGATTCCACAGCCCTGCCGGCTGAAAGCGGCATAGCGGCAGACTCATCAGCGGCTCAAGACCGTACTGCAGTATTGACAGACGGCAATATCCGGCCCGGCACATTAACACATCAAGATACCGCATCACAAGCATCGAAGGAAATAAATGGCCTCGAAACTTCCGCCGCCAAACTAGATATCAATCCAGACGCCAAACCAAAGACCAGGCCCGATACCTCATCAAAAATATCTGGCGCGTACTGGGGCTTCGGCATTGGCCTGTCAGTAGGCAGCATACCAGTCTTCGACCTGTGGCGCAACGCGCTGCCGAACACGATGCCCCTCCTCGGCATCACACCCGATTTCGGCAGCAGCCTGGTTCAGGGAGACACCCTGCCGTTACGCTACAGCGTCTCCGAACCACCCGACCAATTCAGCTTTACGCTGCCGTTCTGCATATCACTGCACAACATAAAGGAGAAGAGCGCCACTGCGTTCGCACTCTCGTTCTATCAAAACAGCAAGCAATTCCAGTCTATATTCCAATTCACCGGCGACTCGCTGGGCCGCCGCGTAAGCATCTACGAGACGCTCAGCTACTATTCGCTGTCAATAGAGGCCGCGTATATGAGAGAAATCCCGCCGGTCTTCTTCAGCATAGACGGATCGCAGCGCTCCTACCTCTCCATGACCATCTGCGCAAGCCCCATCAACACGTTCACGCGCGACCACGGCGTAAAAAACGAAGCGCCAAAGGGCGACCCACGAATGCAGGCGCTCGCCGACAGCGTTTCAAAAAACCTCGCGCCAAAACTGACCGCAAACGGCATGTCGCTCTCATGGCGGCTTGGGATATGCGCCATAAGAAACCAGGGACAGGGCAGCGGGCTCGAAATCGGCCTTTATTACAGCGGATCCTACGCCGCAAGTTTCCAAAGTGAGGGCGCAAAGATCACAACCGGCCAAATCGACCCCAAAGACAAGGATGCCGGCAAACCGCTGTCGTTCCTCTCAAACCGCATAGAATTCAAGGCAACATTCCTGATGTCGTCAAACCGGGACAAATTGGTAACACAATGAAAAAAGGCAGCCCGCAAATAAACGATGTCTACGCCATATTGGCCAAAGAGTTCAAAAAAAACCGCACTCCGGTCGTAGATCTGATCGAGATACAAACCAGCGACCCGTTCAAGGTGCTGACAGCGACTATCCTCAGCGCGAGAACAAAAGATGAGGTAACGGCGGAGGCGTCACGAAGATTGTTTGAACGTGCCGATAGCCTGCAGCAGCTCAAAAAATTGACAGAGGAAAAAATAGCTGAACTGATATATCCGGCCGGATTCTACAAAATGAAAGCCAAACATCTGAAACAGCTGCCGGACGTAATCGAAAAAGAGTTCGAAGGTAAAATTCCGGATGATGTCGATGAATTAACAAAACTGCCCGGCGTAGGACGCAAAACAGCAAACCTCGTTGTTGCCGTAGCATTCAAAAAACCAGCCGTTTGCGTTGACGTGCACGTACACAGGATATTCAACCGCCTGGGCTACATCTCTACAAATACACCGTTAGAGACGGAAATGGAACTGCGCAGAATCTTTCCAGAAAAATTCTGGACAACCTTCAACGCCTACTTCGTATCCTTCGGCCAGCACAGGTGCAAACCGGTGAGGCCAATGTGCGATGGGTGCCCGGCCGCGCAATATTGCGCGAATAACGGTTAGCGGTTATCTCCTCGGATCCAGCGCGTCCAGTTCGTTTCGGATTGCCGCTCTCTTCTTATCCTTGAAAACCTCCAGCAGTTTCTCAATTGAGGAGAGCGCGTTGTCGTACTCCCCTATCAGCACGTCTTGCAGTATGGCTTTGACCTCGTTGCCGTATTCTATGGAGTGTTCGAACTCCTGCAGAGCGGTAGTCGCCTGATCTATCACTTCAGAGTCGAAGTGGTCGAGAGCGTCTCTCAGTCTGACGAGTTCTGGTTCAATCTGCTCTGCGCTCAGTTTGTCTTGCGAAATGCCTTTGCTTGCTTCAATTTCGTCGAGTATTCGGCCTATGTTGCGCAAGAGCGCTTCCAGGTCCATTACGAATTTGGCGTTGTGTTCGCCTATGAATGTTTTGTTATTCTCCTTGCCGGCGATTTCGAGCTCCCAGGCCGATGTTGAGAGGTCTGACGCGCCGATGCTTGCCGAGGCGCTTTTGAGGCCGTGGACGTGGGTTGCGTATAGCTGCAGGTCTCCCATGTCGAGGCATTTTTTCATCTCTTCAATTTTGCCGAATCCGTCTTCGTAGAACATGGTGAGCGTACGCACGTAGTAGGCGCCGTTCCCGCCGGACATGGCTAAACCTTTTTGAGTGTCAACACCGTCTATTGAAATCTTCTCGATTTCAACGCCGTCCGCGCCACCGGAATCCGGTTTTACGCTTACGTCGGCGGTGGATTTGCGCTTGGCTTTCGGTATCCATCTGTCGAGCACCGAGTTTAATTTGGTAATGTCTATGGGTTTGGAGATGAAATCGTTGAGCCCTTCGCTCAGGAACATCTCTTTCATGCCTGTTACGGCGTTGGCGGTTAGGGCTACTATGGGCAGTTTTTTGTAGTATTCGCCGCCGAGGCTTCTTATGCGCTTCGTCGCTTCTATGCCGTCCATTCCCGGCATCATGTGATCCATGAATATTATGTCGAAGTTGCCGGTTCTGGCCGCCTCTACGGCCTCTACCCCGCTCTTGCATAGCGTGAGGCGCATCTTGTACGGGGCCAAAAGCCCTTCCGCTACTCTGAGGTTTGTGCCGGTATCGTCTACAAGCATGACGTTCGCTTCCGGCGCTATAAATCTGGCGATGCCGTCTCCCCTGCTCTGGCCGTAGTCGGTATCGCCCGATACACCGTTGAGGACATTGGAAACTGTGATCGAGTAGACCGGCATGGAGAGGATGGTCGCGTTGCGGTCGGCTATGGCGTCGCCGAACTCGGTAAGCAGAACCACCTTGGAATCGGAGCGGTGCTTGCGCAGAATCTTCTTTGTTCTCTCGTAGAGAGCCGGCGCAGTAAAGATGAATGTGTGCTTCTTTTCAGCCACCTTCTCGTCCAGCTCTGTTTCACCAGCAACAAGTTCGCAGTTTACGCCCAAATTCTCTATGGTGCGTACTACCGATGTAGCGTAGATTTCGCGGCGCTCGTAGATGAGCACATCCTTGCTGTTACAGTCGTCTACAAGCGCGTGCCTCTTCGGGTCCCTGAACTTCTGCGGAACTCTCATAGTGAACGTGCTGCCCTTGCCGTACTCCGACCGCACCGTTATCTCGCCGCCCATCGCGTTCAGGATATTTTTTGTAATCGCCAGACCAAGCCCCGTACCCTCAATGCCCTTGTTTCTCGTTTTGTCAATCCGCACGAAGTCTTTGAAGAGCTTGTCGATGTCCTCTTTGGGTATCCCTTTCCCGCTATCGACTACATCTACCCGCAAAATTACGGTATCTTCCGCAGCAGTCTCTTGTGTTACGGTAAGCGAAAGGAAACCCTTGTCGGTGTACTTCACGGCGTTGGAGAGCAGGTTGAGCAATATCTGGCGCATACGCACCTCATCGCCTATAAGCGCGTTGGGGATGTTGCTGTCTACGTTAACAACAAAACGCAGGCGCGCGTAGGTAGCGCGCATTTTTATTATGCTGACAACATCGTTCACAAGCGAAGAGAACAGGTAGTCGCCGTTTACAATTTCGAGCTTTCCGCTCTCTATCTTCGATATGTCGAGAATATCATTGATAATGGAGAGCAGGTTCGCACCGGCCTGTTTTATGGTGAAGATGTGTTCATAAGCCGCAGGCGGAATGTCTTCCCGCATGGCAAGCTCGGCGAAACCTATTATCGCGTTCATTGGCGTGCGTATCTCGTGGCTCATATTGGCCAAAAAACTGCTCTTGCGCTTGTCCTTCTCATCAGCCAGCAGCTTCGCCGCCGCGATGTGCAGCACGATCAGGCTGAGGAAGAGGTTCAAAAGCGAGCCTATTATGATGAGAGTGAACGCTTTTTCAAACAGATCCTTGTAGTACTTGTTGATGGGCGTAAGAATGCCTATGTGCCAGCCGTTCATGATTTGGCGCGAGTGGACGGATATAAGCTCTCCGTTCTGGCGGTAGTTGCGGGTACGATAGTCGGTGAGGTGCTCTCCGCTCCCCAAGAGGTCGATTATACGGACTATATCGGGGGACATGAGCACGGATAGGTGCTGCCCTATTGTCGTATCTACCGGGCCTACTATGATTTTGAGAGCGGAGTCTGCCATTATGCCGTATCCGCCCTCGGCCAGTCGGATGCCGGAGAAATACTTTTTGAGGTTGACAAGCGGCATATTGAGCCCGATCACTGCCAAAGACTTTCCATTGCCGTCCATTACGTGCTGCGAGTACGATATCACCCACTCGCGGCTCTCCTCATCGAAGTACGGTTCGGTAGTGGCAATTGCGCCGTCTGCTGCTACGGCGGCCTTGTACCAAAGCTTGTCATTGCAGGAAAAATTGGGCGGTGCCTCCCTGCCGGAGCCGTCTAAGAATCTGCCGCGATACACATTGAACACGCCGTAAAGCCCGCTTTCGCCTGAGATGCGCCTCTTGTCGTCAAGCACCGACTGCGAGAAGTCTTTCATGTATTCGAGCACCTCGCCGGCGCGTGAACCGCTTGCCACCATGCGCTGGATACCCAAAGACGCGCTGCGCAGCGCTGTTTCGGACTCAAGTATGTCGGAAGCTACGCGGGCCTCCATGTTCGTGAGCATATCCTCGGCGCTGCGGGTCAGAAGATCGCGGACGATACTCGACACAAAAATGTAACACATGGTGACAAGGATGATGTACACCAGCCACAAGAAAGCAAGCTGCCCCCATGTCCGCCTTAGCAGTTCAAGGCTTCTTCTTACCGAAAATAGCATCTGTTACCCGCGTCATCCTTTTGCGTTTACGTTGATATCCGCGCCGTCTTGACCGGCTGCACTGCTCTCAGCTTTGCCGGCCTCATCGCGGGATACGCGGTCACGAACCGTCTTGAACTCGTTCGCAACCTTCAGGAAGAGGTCAACAAGCGTAGGGTCGAAGTGGGACCCGCGGCCGTCGGATATGATGGCGACCGCCTCCTCGTGCGGGAACGCTTTCTTATACGGCCTCTCGGATACGAGCGCGTCGTAGACGTCTACAATCGCCATCAGCCGGCCGAGGAGCGGTATGTCCTGACCAGAGAGCCCCCGCGGATACCCGCTGCCGTCCCACTTCTCGTGGTGCGAGCTGACCAAAATCTTAGCATGCTCCAAAAAAGCCTGCTCCGACGAACCTAAGCGAATCCTGTCGATCACCTCCTCGCCGAAAATAGTGTGCGCCTTGATCTCCTCGAACTCGTTCTCGGTAAGCCGCCCGGGCTTGCGAAGAACCTCGTCGCGTATCGATATTTTCCCCACATCGTGCAGCTGCGCAGACTGGAGGACGAGGCCTATATCCCACAGCGCGATCTGGTCTTCGTAAACACTGAACTTAGACATTGCCTCTATCAATACGCCCAAATAGCTCTGCGTCCGCTCAATGTGCCCGCCCGTTATGTCGTCGCGGCACTCCACAAGCTCCGCCATAGTCTTGAGGATAGCGTTTTTGAGCTCGACCACCATCTTCGTCTTCTCGTCTACCATGTGCTGCAGGTTTTTGTTGAACGCAATAAGCTCCTTCTTCTGCGACTCAACGAGCAGATGCACCTCGATGCGCTTGAGCAGGAGCGGCGGCGTGAAGGGCTTGGTAAGGTAGTCTATGGCACCCATGGAAAGCCCCTTGAGTTCGCTCTGCCCGTCGGTCTTGGCGGTCAGGAAGATTACGGGGATGTGCGCGGTTTCCGGGTTAGCCTTGAGGTGCGTGATCGTTTCGTAGCCGTCCATTTCCGGCATGTCTACATCGAGCAGGATGATGTCGGGGATATTTTTCTCCAGCATTTTGAGCAGGCGCGCGCCGGAGTTCAGCGTAAAGACATTGTAGTGTCCGGCCAGCGCGTTCTTGCCCAGCGTCAGGTTGGTTACGTTATCGTCTACGACGAATACTGTTTTACGTTCACCGTTCATTGTTCTATAAGCCCCTCGATCATGGTGATAAAATTTTGAGCGTTAATACGAATAAACTCAATGTCGTCCTTGCGCACCGCGAGTTCAAGCGCGAGCGCCCGGTCAGATTTCTCTTTTTCGCCTATGGCGGCAAAGGCCGATTTAAGCCCGTGTACGGTCGTCGAAAGGAGTTTCATGTCGTTTGACGCAAGCGACTCGCGCAGGGCGGCCACAGACTTCTCAAGGTCGCGCCTGAGCGCCTTGATAAACCTCTCATTCATCAACACCGGCTTAACATCCCTCTGAGCCCCGGGCGTCTGCCCGGCTGATTCGCCCTGCGCCGGTTCATCCGCCGTAACCTCCTCAACCGGCATCTCGGCTGTCTCATCGCTGCGGTGCCTGTCGCGGACGAACTTTGTCAGCACGGCGTCAAGTTTCCTCACGTCAATCGGCTTAGACACGAAACCGTCGAACCCGCTCCTGGCGAACATCTCCTCAGTGCCGTATATGGCGTTCGCGGTCAGCGCTACGATCACGCCGTTATAGCCGAAATTCCGCAGTTCCTTTGTCGCCTCCACACCGTCCATACCCGGCATCATGTGGTCCATGAATATGATGTCGTACACCTTGCCGCCCTTAACCTTACCTATCGCGGCGGGACCGCTGCTCACGGTCTCTATTACGAGGCCGTAGAGCGACATCAGCCCCTCGGCGACAAGCAGGTTCGTCTCTACGTCGTCTACTATGAGCACGCTCCCGTAGGGCATATAATCGCGCTTTATCATCATGCTCGCGCTCTGCTTCATGCCCGTAAACGTAAAGTTGCGCAGGCGTTCCGACAGATCCGCGCCTATTACGCCGGCCCCGGCCACCGCCTTCTGCTTCATGGTAACTATAAACACGCTGCCCTTGCCGTACTCGCTCTCGACATCTATCTTCCCGTCCATCATAGCCACGAGCCGCCGCGTAATGCTGAGGCCAAGGCCCGTCCCCTCCGTGTGGCGGTTGGCGCCGGAGTCGAAGCGCTGGTACTCGGAGAACAGTAACTTCAGATCATCGTTCTTTATGCCATGGCCGGTATCCACGACCCTGACAATAAGCATAATGTCGTCGCCGGAGACCTCGTGGCTGACCGACAGGCTGACGCTGCCGCAGTCGGTGTACTTGAACGCGTTCGAGAGGATGTTGTTGAGCACCTGCTTGATCCGCAGCTCGTCGCCTGTAAGCCTGGCTGGCAGATTTTCGCTTATGTCAAGCTTGAACTCCACCTGCTTGGACCCTAAGCGCACTACGTTGAACTGCACAGCGTCGTTTATAAGGCTCGGGACGTCGTACTCCGCCGGATCTAACCGCAGCTTGCCGGTCTCGATCTTCGACATGTCGAGTATATCGTTTATAATCCCCAGAAGCAGGCTGCCGGAGTTGTATATCCGGTCGAGCGCGGTCTCCATGTCAACGGTGAGATTCCCCTTCTGCAGCTGGATCTGCACAATGCCGATAATGGCGTTCATGGGCGTGCGGATCTCGTGGCTCATCCGCGCCAGAAAGTCGCTCTTGGCCTTAGACGCCGACTCGAGCGACGCCATAGTCTCCCGCAGCGGCGTGAGCAGGCCCGCTATGAAGAAATTCGACAGTATAAGGATAACCGCGACCACAACAATCACAAGGCCGAAAAACACCGTCATGCCCGTGTTAAAATCGCCTAAGCTGTCGGGCATAACCGCGACCGCGTACCAGTCGAGCTTGGGGATGCAGATAACAGCCATCTGCCCGGCCGCCGCGACGAACGTCTGCACCTCGCCGGCCGCCAGAGCCTGCGCCCGCGCAACAACACCCTCGCCGTCGGCACCGAGGCGCTCCCGGATGTTCTTCTTGAGGGAGACAAGCCCAATGTCCTTGGCCCCGGTAATCTCCCCAGCCCCGTTGAAGAAGTAGAACGCCGCCCTGCCCTGATACCCCGCATATATCACATCGATAAACGCGGTGAGGTCAATCCCCGTCCCAAGCATACCGACGGGCTTGCGCGACTGGCTGAAAACCGGCGCGTTGATCCAAAGGTTGGTCACCCTCAGGTCGGGATTGTAGTTGATGTTGAAGTTGTACTCGTCGGTCCCCTGCAGGGTCATCGGATACCAGTAATTCTCGGGGAGGCCGGCGTCGAGCAGGTACGGAGCCTCGTCATTGAAGTAAAACAGCTTGTCGGCGTCGTTGATCCAAAAAACCGAACCTGTCAGGGAACGGCGGTAAGCGTGTATCTCCTCCCGCGCCGCAGGCCCAAGCCTCCCCGAATCGGCCGGATTCTCGAAATAGCGCTGTATCGTCGGCGACGTGGCCATTTTGAGGACAATCGCGATCTCCCGGTCCACCGACATCTCAAGCTTTATCCGCTCAAGCTCCAAAAGTTTGGTAAGCTCCCGCCCCTTGTTGTCCCGGATTATCTCGCGCATCGAAAAGAAAAAGGCCAAACCGCCCACCACAAGGATTATCAGGAACAGGGTCACAGAAAAAAAGACATAGCGGCTAAGCAGCGGAAGCCGCTTTACCGGGTGCACGCCGCCGTCCGGCTGGGATTTGCAGGAGTCAGTCATATACTCAATATAATATAATCCTCAGCGGACAATATGCCGGGATATGAATTTTTTATAAAATTAAGGAACCATACAGGATCGGCGGGACTGGACTGCTATGACATCTACATTTATTCATAATATACCTTTTCAGCCAAATTCAGCCCAGAGAATGACCATTTTTACAACTTTTAGCAATCTGAAAAGGGGCTATTGTACAACTTTTCACAATCTAAAATAGGGTGATTTTGCAACTTTTAGCAATTTTTGCCGGTTTCCCTGCAAGGAGTACAGGGCCGGCACGCAGCGCGGCCCGGGGGCGAAAATGTAGGCAATGCCCGAAAAAAAGGCGATTTCGACGGTTTTAGGGTCGATATCCGCGAGGGATAGCAGGTATTTAGCGGTGTCGGCGGGCATTTTAGGCGGTCTCCTCCGATGTGGGTGGGGCGGGATCGGTGTCATTTATGCGGTTCTTTAGGTTCTTCAATCGGAAGAATATGTTTATCTGATTTATATGAATATATTTCAAAATTACCATTGTTTAATGTAACCGCAACAGTATTAAATTTCATAATCTGATCTGTAACCCTTTGTTTGTCTATTTCAATCACAAACATATCGTTATCAACATAATGTTTAATGGGTTGTGTTTGGGGATAAGAAGTCTTCGTTCGGGAAGATAAGGTGTTCCCGATGTCAATAAAATAGACACCGCCGCGATACTGTTCCGGCGTGGAACGTGTTTTTATTTTTATAATAATTTTTGTCTTTTCCACATCAACAAACATAGTGCTATTTTCAACTTCTTTGCCTTGCCCAAAGAGAATTAGCAAATCTTTACGAAAATCCGGGTGTAATTCGTGGTTTCTAACATAATCTGACAATTCGTTTACTGTTTGAAGTACATTTTCTTTGGGTGAAAAATAACCTGACAATTGCTCAGCTTCATCAATTTGGATAAGAAGTTTTATCAGCCGTATACGCACATAGTTCTTGTGGTCATATTCAGGATATTTTGAATAATCTGCAAATACCTCAGCAATCCTTAAATACTGTTTGTATCTCCATTCACCGTCATAGGATAATAATGCCATAGTTATAAAAATAAACATTCTCATACATTCCATATAATTAGCATCTGGGCTATCACTGTATTGAGAACGCGTAAAGGTGGTATGGAAAAGATTGGTGTAGGTATTTATAAGTTCCTCGCGTTGCTGGAGAGTGTATTTTTTTCTGTTTTCAAGAACAGGGAAAAACATCTCTTCACCCAAAAATGGGTCTTCAACAAAAGAGAGATGACTGAAGTCAAGATCGACGTGTTTTTTCATAAATTCGACAATGTCGCCGGCTGATGGCGTTTTGAATGGAGGCATTTCGGCGATTGAATCTGCCTTCTGCGGCTGCGGGCCCTCGATTGCCGCTTTTAATGCCGCAGATTGCGGTGCCGGCTGGCCGTCAATAACCGTCTTTGATGCCGCCGGCGGAAGACAGGATAAAGAGATAGCCAATGTAAAACAGATAATAACAATCTTTTTCATATACTGCCTCCCTGATGACGCATTATGATATTGGCTGGCGGTTTAGATGCCGCTGATTTCGGCTGCGGAGAGGCCGGTCATTTCGGCGATTTTTTCTACAGGCATGCCGTCGAGCTTCATTTTTTGGGCGATTTTCGCTATGCCTTTTGCTTCACCTTCCGCCAGACCTTCCGCCTTACCCTCCGCAATGCCTTCCGCCCGGCCCTCCGCCTTGCCCCTCAGTTCGGCGGTGTAGACCGCGCTGTAGGCGCTTGACCTGTCTGCCCAGTACTCCTCGTAGGCCCTCCT
>WQRV01000013.1 GCA_009786575.1 Chitinispirillia bacterium
CCCCCCCCCCCCCCCCGTTAAGTCGTTATCAGACAACAAGTTACGTCAAACATTTATTGACTATCCTTCTAATAAACGGTATCCGTATATTACAAGTAACGCCCATATATACACAACAACACCGTTTTTTACATATACATACCCATATATACACCTCACGTCTCAGAAAACAGAGGCACGCCGTATCAATACCCCGGCGGCTATTTTCATATTATATAGAAACCATTGGCACCAATGCCATAAACCACACAAGGAGCGTTCTTAGATGAACAAAATTTGCAGATTTACGATGATGGCTGTGTTTGCAGGGATTCTCGGCGTAACGGCTGAAGACAAAATACAGTTAAAATTTAGTAACCTTGAATATACCTACAACGGTCACAGACAGGCATTGACTCCGGCGAGCGTTAAAGAGGTGGATACTTTGTGCGTGGATGGCGATTTCAAGTTTGGGTACACGAGTGACAGCCCATGGACGGAAACAATCCATGGGGTACCGTCATTTAAAGACGCGGGGAAATACAGGGTGTATGTTAAGGTTGAGAAGGATACATGTTACGGTAATGACACGGCGACGCTTACGATCAAACCGGCTGTGATAAGCATCGATCCGGAGAAAAGCGTTGTCAAGTCTAAGCCCTACGACGGGACTGATAGTGCCGAGATTGAGAGCGTGGCGTTTAAAACAGTAGGTTATGATGAGCCGCTTAAGAAGGGAATAGATTACACGCTTGCGGGTACCAAATTTGCAAGTATAAATGTGAGCAGCAGTGGGGTGACGGCGCAGGCCACGGTGACGCTTGTGGGAAACGGACCAATATCTAAGAATTACACGTTATCTAATATACATTTCAGCAAGACCGGCGCGTTCATTACTAAGGTTTTACCGGAAATCAAACATCTTTCATACACGATTCCCCCGAACCTCCGGCAGATTGATAAAGGGCAGCCAATTATAGTGGGGACCGATCCTTTTTACTCGGGTATGGGCACAATAACGGTTGGGCACAGGCACATTTTGACCGATAAGACTGAAGAAAAACCGATTGTGTCTGGGACGTATGAGGTGATAGTGGGCATTGCGGAAGGTACGAACTTCATCAACAACAAAATCTCCCTCGGCCATTACACGATACACCCGCCAGCAAAGAGCATAAGCGGCGCGGCGGTTACGGTTTGGGGCGAGTACATCTACAACGGTTCGGGGCGCCGCCCGGGCCTGGAGGACGGTACAGATGTTACCGTTGAGATGCCGGACGGTACGATATTGAGGCCGGAAACGGACTACAAACTCAGCCACTCGAACAACACCGATGCCGGCACCAATGCCATAGTAACGGTTACGGGCTTGGATGAGTACACGGGGACGGTGTCTAAGGCATTTACCATTGAGCGCAGGAATTTGACGGTAGACGACCTGAAAATTAAGAACACGGTCACCTATAATGGCGCGCCACAGCCGATGGCAGTTGAAGTCGCCGAACCTATGAAGGGTCTGGGCGCGGTAACGGTAAGGTACGGCAGCGGCGTTACGTTCGCGCCGCAAAGCGTGGGGATTTACATGGTTGCCGTGGAGGTGCCTTCCAGCGTCAACTTCAATGCGGTGACCATTGGGCTGGGCACTTACGAGATCTTGAAAAAAGTGCCTTCGGCATCGGATTTTGTTTTCACGATTCCCCAACACGGCCACATCTATAACGGTTTGGAGCAGGGTATCGGGAGCGTGGCTATGAAGGGCACCGGCTACGGGGATATCACCTTGTTTTATAACGGGCAAACGGAGTTGCCGGTGGAGATTGGGAGCTACGAGGTAAGGGCCAGCGTCACAGACGGAGACAATTATCAGGCTATCAGCAGAGTGTATCTCGGCGATTATAGTATCATAGACCCCGAAAAGTCGGTGGCGGACGGCGGCAAATTTATTCCGGCCGATATTAATGACGGCGCCATTGCCGCACCAGCCGGCCCTATGACGGTCCAGTTCACCGCCGGCCCGAACCCTGCCGGCAGGGGCAGCGGGGCGGTCAATTTCTATCGTCGGGGCAAACAGATAAAGGGGGGAGTATTAACGATTTTTGATGCATCCGGCAATGCCGTCGGCAAGATACAGATTAATGACAGGGAGAGCATCGGCAACACCGCAAGGCGCTGGGTGGGCTCGTGGAACCTGCGGGACAGCAAGGGCCGCCAGGTAGCCGGGGGTACCTATTTGGTGAGGGGCGAGATCAGAACGAAGAGCGGCGACCGGGAACAGGTGTCGGTGTTGGTGGGGGTGCGGTAAGTGGGGATTTATCGTTGTAATGGATGATAAAAATAGACGATTTTGTAGGGGCGATCGTCCCCGATCGCCCGTGCCTGAATTGCAAAATTGCGTCTGATTCAACGTATATCGCAACCCGTACGCCGGCGGGCGACCGAGGGCGGTCGCCCCTACGGTGGGATATGCGATAAATGATAATTTGTTGATGGTGTGCGAGACTGCGCCGTTTTGAGTTATGACAATGGCTCAACTCCCGAATTGGTGGATGATAGAGTCAATACCGGGCAGTAAATTGTGGGTTGTCGGTGTGTATAATCGAACACCGTGAGATTTTGCTGTAAAAGCGCCAATTTGGTACGATTAGCATAGTACCGCGCTCGGCAAATTTTCATTAGTCAATCATCCTGCCCCGTTTACCGGATCCCATCCGCAGGCCTGAACAGCTCATAAACGTAGCTCGCGCTTTCCGTATACAGCCCGGTTTCGCTATCCTGCAGCTTGTCAAAAATCTCGGAGTTATAGAATTGCTCCATAGCGGTTTTGATGTCTACGCCCGTGTCTTCGGCGATGCGGGTAGCGATGTCTGCGTGGCATTAATCATTTTCCAGACAGCCATGGGATGTTTGCGGGCGCGCTCTAATGTTTCACCGTCATATAGCAGTTCCGGCAGATACCTGCCGTTGCGGAACGCCGTGAGGAACTCTTTTTCGCAATCTTGCAGCGTCATAAGTTTGGTTAAATGCTCTCGGACCCGTTTTCGCACCGTGTCGAGTTCAAACGGTTCCTTTTTGCGTAGCATAGGTATTAGCTTCATTTTTATTTCACGGTTTGAGAGTGTGTTCATTTTTTCAAAATCAAATGTGTTGGGTGGATTTTCGGTTACTATGGCTGAATAAAACACTACGCATTTACGGAGCGTTTCCGCCTGCGTTTGATCGAATAGTTCTAGGTGTACCATATTGTGTACATCGTATAAATCCCTTGCTGCCGACCGCGTTAGCAACGCTACTATTTTAGATGCGAATATCTCCACCGGATCAAGCGATAATACCGCTGCCGGCGCGATGGCGCCGAGTGTTTTAATGGGGCGTTTGGTGAGCGGCAGGATATGGCTTCTAAGCGAGTAATTGATTTCGATTTTGATATTGTCGCGCCCGCCTGCCGAGGTTATGTAACTGTAGACATCAGAATCCAGCGTGTGGTAAGTTTTCGATTTAGATGTAAGTATATACCCGTTCATGCTCATGTATCGCTTTATGGTGTCGCGGATTGTTTCACGCTTTGCAGCGGTTTCTTCCAAAGCCAGATTTTCTGCGAAGTCGAGGTCAATATCTACAGACAGGCGCGGCATATCGAAGATGGTCATGTTAATGGCAGTTCCGCCTTTAAGCGCCAGATACAGTGATAAGGCAGGATCGCGTTCAAAGAACGAGAGCAGGTCTGCCAGTCGGCAGACTTTTTCAAAGGAATCCCGCATAAAGCCGAGTTCGGCAGCTTGTTTACCAATAACAGCCCGGCTATAACTGTTCATCGCTGATAGCCCCTTTTCGTGTTACGGCCATTAAATCACCGGGTGTGTACAGCGCCCAATTCTTGTTAAGCGCGTAAGATTCGCCCTGTGAATTGTATTGCAGGTAACGCTTGCTTTTCGCGGCGTTGCGTTGGCAGGAGGCAAAAAATTTGTCCGGCAGTTTCAGCGCGGCCTTGAAATGTTCCAGTATATAACCTGTCTTTTGATATAGCACCGCCTTGTTGTAGCATTTCAGGTACTCTGTTAGCTTGGAGTGGTCGAGGGATGGTATCATTTCTATACAGCGCAGCAATTCTTCGAGGCCGCCTGCCGTATCGAAGGTGTTGATGCCGTCTATGACCGTGCGCTCCAGATTGGTAATGCGTATGCCGCCTGGCTTGGATTCAACACCGTTTTCAAACGGCGACGGCACGCGGCAGTATGTCAGTCCGCCGTACTCGAACTCCCGGAAGCGGGGTACGGAGGCGGCGTATGCTTCGTAGTATATCTGGTTTGCAAGCCCGTAGTATTCAAACGCGGAATGGCAGGCGACGTACGCACCGGGGGCGGCGTGGGATGCGATGGCGTAGCGGTTTGGTACAGGCTGTTTCGTTTCGAGGCTTATTGCTGCGAACAGGTTACGCCTGACAGCTTCTATGAGCCCTTTTTTCTTATACGATTCCACTATGGAGTGGGCGGTATCCCGGTTACCGGTTATGGCTGTTACGTCATTCATCGTGAAGCAGCCTAAATTCACGAACCGTTCGTAGTATTTCATAGTCCCGCCTGCCGTTTTTGTGTTTTTATATGTTCACCTTATTTCAAATATAACACAATATGGTTAAAAAAGCAACCTTTTTGTGAATATTTTTGAATGCTTGCAATTAAATCCCCCAAACCGAAACCGCCCCAGCCCCCTCCGTCACCGGCAGGTTCTCTAGCGTCCCGCCCGCTTTGATGTCGTCAAAAGTTAGAATCCCTGGTGGCATTAATCATATTCCAGACGGTTATGGGATGTCTGCGGACGCGCTCTAATGTTTCACCGTCATATCGCAATTCCGGCGGGCGACCGGGGACGGTCGCCCCTACAAATATCCGTTTTGTTTCCGTCAAAACCGTATACCCATCACACCGGTAAACCCTAATTTAACGCCTGAACGCCATTCTATATAATATAGGGGCGCCGCCCGTGAGTTTCACCGCGAACCCCGCGAACAGGCTGATCGTTACGTACGAGGCGGTCTGTTCGGCGGTGAAGCCGAGCTGCGTGAAGAGGAGCGCCATCAGCGCCTCGCGCACGCCTATGCCGCCGGGGGTGAGGGGGATAGATACCACCATTATCTCGACTAACGGCACGAACGCGAGGCATTCTATGAGGTAGAGCTTGCCCGATACCGCATACACGACCAGCGACGCGCTTAGGATGACCAGAAAGTGTATCACGGTGGAGAGGGCGAATGTTTGCGCCAGCGTTTTTCCCGCGTGTTTGAACGCGTATATCCCGTCGCGCAGGTTTTCGATTTTGGCCATGATTTTTTTGGGTACGGCCTTTGCCGCCGCGGCGCGCAGGGGCCGCGTGAGCGTTTTTGAGAACGAGAGTGCGCCGAGGGAAACGATGACGGCCACTGCTGTGATCATAGAGACGCGAAATCCGGGAGGGAGAATGCCGCTGTCCAGAGAGATGATTCCTATGAAGGAGAAGATCAAAAGCGAGAAGAAGCCCAAAAGCCGCGCCAGCCACGACGACGCCCAGACCACCGACGGGTCGTGGGTCTTGGAAAGCATCACCGATTTAACGATGTCCTGCGCTACCGCTGACGGGAGCGCTATAGAGTAGAATACGCTCTCCATGTGCACGGAAACGGCCCTGGCAAGCGGAAGCTCGGGGGCGAAGCGGCGGATGAGCGCCCACCACTTTGCGCCCTGCAATGCCATGTTGACGAAGACCAGCGCGGTGATGCCCGCCACAAGCGGCACGCTTACTGTGCCCAGAACCTCCACAAAAGCCCCGGCATCGGCGCTGGCGTAGATCCACACCAGCGGCGCGATGGCCAGCGCGGCCCGCAGAACGCGCAAAACGGCCTTTTTTGCCCCAGACTTGGGGGGCGCGTCTTTTTCTTGGGATAATTGCAAAATAATCCTTGACAGAGGTAATGCCCATAAATTAAATTTAATACAGTAAAATAATTAATGCCCTAAAGTGAATTGGGCGTTAATTTGTAAAAGTCCGGTTTTTTTCTTGGTTTGGCGGTACTTTCTCGGTTTACTTTTTTTGGAAGCGGCAGTACTCTCTCGGTTTACCTTTTTTAGGTTGATTCTTTTAATCTACCTGTACGGTGGTATTTCTCTCGTTTTACCGGACCTATAAACCGTTAACGCAGGAAAGCGAGGGTCTGCCCATGACGGCGCAGAGAGTTCTCAAGCAGTATTTCGGTTACGACCGTTTCCGCAGCGGGCAGGAGACGCTGATCTCGAACATCATGGCCGGCAGGGACGCGCTGGGCGTAATGCCCACCGGTGCCGGGAAGTCCGTATGCTTCCAGGTCCCGGCCCTTATGATGGAGGGCGTCACGCTCATCGTGTCGCCGCTCATCTCCCTCATGAAGGACCAGGTCAACGCGCTGACGCAGTCCGGCGTGCCGGCGGCGTTCATCAACTCGTCGCTCACCGACCGCCAGATCGACAAGGCGCTGCGCAACGCACGCGGCGGCGCGTACAAAATGATATACGTCGCCCCGGAGCGGCTGCTCACGCCGGGCTTCGTCTCGTTCGCCGAGTCCGTCAAAATATCCATGCTCACGGTAGACGAGGCGCACTGCATCTCGCAGTGGGGGCAGGACTTCAGGCCAAGCTACATGCAGATCCCGGAGTTCATAAACGGCCTGCCGCGGCGCCCGGTGGTCTCCGCGTTTACGGCTACCGCCACGCCGCACGTGCGGGAAGACATTGTAAGGATGCTTATGCTGCGCGGCCCGCTGGTCCTCACAAGCGGTTTCGACCGCCCAAACCTGAGTTTAAGCGTGCTGAAGCCAAAAGACAAGTACGCCGCGCTCGCCGAGTTCCTCTCCGGCAAGCGGGACCGCAGCGGTATCGTATACTGCGGGGCGCGCAGGACGGTGGAGGAGGTGTGCGACAGGCTCCGCGCCGGCGGCTACAGCGCGTCGCGCTACCATGCCGGCCTCTCCGACTGCGAGCGCCGCGACAACCAGGACGATTTCCTCTACGACCGCGCGCAGATAATGGTCGCCACAAACGCGTTCGGCATGGGCATAGACAAGTCCAACGTCTCGTTCGTAGTCCACTACAACATGCCCAAAGACATAGAGAGCTACTACCAGGAGGCCGGGCGCGCGGGCCGCGACGGAAGCAACGCCGACTGCGTCCTCCTGTACAGCGGCCAGGACGTCCGCACACACGAATGGATGATCGAAAACGACAGGGAAATTCAGTACCCGGACAGAGAGGCGGAAGAGGCGATAAAGGCGCGCAGCCGCAAACGCCTGCGCGAGATGACCTTCTACAGCACGACGATGGACTGCCTGCGCGGCTTCATACTCAGATACTTCGGCGAGACCCCGCCGCAAACATGCGGGAACTGCGGAAACTGCAACGCCGAGTTCGAAACGATTGACATAACGGAAGACGCCCGGCAAATTTTCCTAACCGTGGCCTGCACAAACGAGCGCTTCGGCATGCACACCATCATAGACGTAATGAGCGGCCGCACAGGCGAAAAAATAGAGCGCCTCGGCCTCGACCAAATGCCGATGTTCGGGGTCAGCAGCAGAGAGGTGCGCGTGCTGCGGGAGATAGCCGGTTTTCTGGTTAACCACAAATACCTCATAAAGACAACCGGCGAATACCCCGTCCTCAAACTGGGCGAGCGGGCCAACGACGTCATGCACTGCCGCGCTGCGGTAACGATGAAGATGGCCGTCACCCGCCGGCAGCAGGAGGCGCGGGAGTCCCGCAAAGAGAGAAACGCGCCGAAGCCGCTGCCGGCCGCAACCTACCCGGTTGACAAACGCCTGTTCGAGGTCCTGCGCAAACTCAGGTTGGAGATAGCAAACGGCCTGGGCGTCCCGGCGTTCGTAGTCTTCGGCGACAGCACACTTACCGACATGTGCCTTAGGCTCCCCAAGACAAAAGAGGAGTTCCTGAACGTCTCCGGCGTGGGCAGCGTAAAACTCGAACGCTTCGGCGTGCAGTTTTTAGACGCCATCGCCGGGTTTCTGCAGCGCGGCGGCATCTCTGAAGACGCGGTACAGCGCCCGCACATGAGATGACGGTACGCACGGCAGCTATCGCGGGGTTCGGTTTGTATAAATTATAGCAATTTCCGTACCACCCGCAACGCCCATAATCTATATTCTATATATAGCGGTAATCCTGCCGCCTCACCACTTTTTACGGGGGTTTTACGGGTGAACCTCGGCCTGGGACAATCACAGCAGCTGCAGCAGAAACTGTCATTCCAGATGATACAGTCGCTGAAGCTATTGCAGGTTACCACGCTGCAGCTCGAGCAGATGCTCAAGGCCGAGCTGGAAATTAACCCCGTGCTTGAGGTCGAGGAGGACCTGGAGGCAGAGGACGAGCGGCCCGACCGGGATGAGGATGGGCTGGGGGACGACGACCGCTATCTTGAGGAACTCAACAGCGGCGAGGACGGCATAGACTGGGAGGAGTACTTAAACGAGGGGTTTGACCTCGGGTCGTCGTACAATGAGGAGTCGGACCCCGGCGAAGAGCGCTACGAGCCGTTGCCGGTCTACGACGAGACCCTCGACGAGTACCTTGAGAAGCAGCTTACAGAGAAGAAGTTTGAGGAGCGGATCAACCTGCTGGTCCGGTTTCTGGTAGGGTGTCTGGACGGCGACGGCTATCTCCGCATGTCAACCGAAGATATTTGCGGCGCGTCCGGCGCGGCTGAGTGCGAGGTTAAAGACGCTATCGGCGTGCTGCACCGGCTCGATCCGCCCGGCGTGGGCGCGCGCGACCTGCGCGAGTGCATGATGCTGCAGCTGCGCGCCCGCAAGATGGAGGAATCGCTCGCTATGGCCATCATCAAAGACTGCTGGGAGTTATTCGAGAAGCTCAAAATTCCCGAGATTGCCCGCCGCCTCGGTGTTGAGCCGCGAGATGTGCAGGAGGCTATAGAGACACTCAAAACACTCAACCCCAAACCGGGCAGTCTCTGCGGCGGAGACAAATCGTCCTCCATCATCCCCGACCTCATAGTGGAGAAGGTAGACGGCAAATTCATCGTGATGCTGAACGACCGCACGATCCCGTCGCTCACTATAAATAAGCTCTACGCCGGCATGGCAAAGCGCTCCTCGCGGGCGCGCGCCGGGGAAATGGAGTACATCCGCGAGAAGCTAAACAGCGCCAACTGGTTCATAAAGTCTATTGAGCAGCGCCGCTCGACCATGCTCAAGGTGATGTACGCCATTATCGCGCGGCAGAAGGTGTTTTTCGAAAAGGGGCCGCCCAACATTGTGCCGCTCAAGCAGCAGGAGGTGGCGGACGACATCGAGATGCACATATCGACCGTGAGCCGCGTGGCGGGCGGCAAGTACGTACAGACGCCGCACGGGATCTTCGAGCTCAAATACTTCTTTACCGAAGCCGCGGGGCAGCTCAGGGGCAGGCAGAAGAGCCGGGCTAAGGATGAGGCGGACGCGGCCGGGCAGGAAAGCGGCGGCGGCGCGGACGGGGGGGATGGTGACAGCGGAGCGGATGTGTCGGTCGAGCGCATCAAGATCAGGATCAAAACGCTCATTGAAGAGGAGGACCCAAAGGCGCCGCTTACGGACCAGGCCATTGCGGATATTCTAAAGGAAGAGAGCCTGCCGGCGGCCAGAAGGACGGTGGCCAAGTACCGGGAGCAGATGAAGATACTGCCTACGCGGATGAGGTTGAAGTATGAGTAATGTTTGGAATGCGGAATACGGAACCCCGAAGGCAATGCGGAATGAAGGTCAACACGATGTGGGCGGGTGCGGCGAGGTTGACGATTGTCTGCCGCATAACACAGTGCGGTTTCCGGCCTGGTTAAAGAGGGGCCTCGCGTATTCCGGGCGGACGCGCGAGGTTGAGGGGCTGATTTCCTCATGTCAACTAAATACCGTTTGCGCGGAGGCGAAATGCCCCAACCGGGGAGAATGTTTCAGCCGGGGCAGCGCCGCGTTTTTGATACTGGGGCCTGTATGCACCAGAGACTGCGCGTTTTGCGGAGTTGAATCCGGGCGGCCTGCGGATGTTGACGTTGACGAGGGGGAACGGCTGGCGGAGGCGGCATTCCGAATGGGATTGAGGCATATCGTTGTAACGTCGGTAACGAGGGATGACCTAAATGATGGGGGTGCGTTTGCGTTTGCGGATGCGCTGGCGCGTCTTAGGGACAAAATTCCTCAGATTACTACAGAGGTGCTGATACCGGATTTTCAGGGGTCGGGAAGCGCGCTGATGACGGTTCTCAACGCTGAGCCGGATATCCTTAACCACAATGTAGAAACGGTGCCGCGGCTGTATCCGTTAATACGTCCGCAGGCTATATATGAGAGGTCGCTGGAATTATTAAAACGCGCTGCGGAAGACGGGCGGGCTGTTGTCAAGTCTGGGATAATGGCAGGTCTTGGTGAGACGGTTTGCGAGGTGGAATCATTAATGAGGGATTTGAGGGCATCCGGCTGTACCGTAATTACCGTCGGCCAGTACCTTCGCCCGTCGCGCAGGCAGGTTCCGGTCAAAGAGTTTATCACGCCGGATCAATTCGCCGCGTATGAGGAGATGGCGCTTGGGATGGGTTTTGAGAGCGCGTTCTGCGGGCCGTACGTCCGCAGCTCGTACCGGGCGGAGGAGCTGAATAGCGGCAGGCGGCGCGGCTGATACAGGTATAATATTTAACCGTGGGATCTACAATGGAGGGTTGATATGGCTGCGAACGGCATCAATGCTGAAAGCCGGAATAGTTGGGCGGCGCTCTCCCGCGCGCTCGTAATAGCGGCGCTGGCCGTTGGTGTACTGTCATCCCCTGCGCTTCCGCAGTCCGGCGACGGCTACCGCCGCAAGATGGAGGAGGCCCGTAAGGAGCAGGAGGCCAGGAAGCAGGCGGAGCGCGACAGGCAGTCGGCAGGCAAGAAACAGGGTGAGGCCCAAACTCCGGCGGGGGTGCGCAAGCAGGAGACGGTACGCAAGCAGGAGGCGGCGCGGAAGCAGGAGGAGCCGGCCAAAGCCACCAGGCGCGCCGAGGCGGTCTGGGAAGAAGAGGCGCAGAGGCAGGCAGAGGCCCAAAGGCGGGCGGAAGTGGCGAAGAAGGCGCGGGAAGAGGGGAACCCGGCGGCTCAGCTCAGCCAAAAGTCCGCAGACTCGGCACAGGCCAAGCCGGCGGCTCCGCCCCCGGCAGACCGCGCGGCCAAAGCGCTCACCGGCGTAATCGCCAAGTACCTCGGCACCCCCTACCTCTACGGCGGGACGACCGCAGGCGGGTTCGACTGCTCAGGTTTTGTGGGCGCGGTATTCCGCGATGCCTACAACGAAACCTTGCCGCGCACGTCCAAAGATATGTGGGGCATCGGCAAAAAGGTAGACATCGCGGCGGCCAGGCCCGGAGACCTGGTGTTCTTCAAAAGCGGCGGCCTTTTTGGCGGCACCATAAACCACGTGGGCATCTACATGGGAAACGATCTCTTCGTGCACTCCTCTACCTCCAAAGGGGTGGATTACGACTACCTCAGCAACTCATACTATAAGAAACGGTTCGCGGGGGTACGGCGGGTGAGGTAAGAAAAATCAAAACATAATCCCGGAAAGATTTTTAAAAACCACACACCGGGCAAGATGTATATTTACAGGCTATGGACACCGCTAAACTCTTGGAAATCCTCCGCATTACCCTGCCCGTATTCGCCCTGCTCGGGCTTGGCAATATCTTGTCCCGCACCGGGAAGATGACGGAAAACCATCAATCGTTTCTGAACTGGTTAGTCTACTACATCTCCCTGCCCGCCCTGATTTTTGCCGGGATGGCGGGGCAGCCTTCCGGCAGTTTAATGGCAGGGAATTTTATTTGGGCTACGCTTCTGGCAATGCTCGCACTATTGGTTATCTACACGGCAATAGCCTTTGTTATGCGGCTTGATAAGAAGGTTGCCGTTATAATGATATTCAGTACCTACTGGTCCAACTGCGCCTACATGGGTTTTCCGCTCACGGAGTCGGCGTTTGGGGAGCGCGGGTTTCTGATGGCCGCGGTGCTCAACGCGGTTATCATGCCGGTTATGGTGGTTATATCGTTTGTGATGGTGGGGATGTGCTCTGAGAAAAAACAGGGAATATTAAAATCCCTGCGCGATGGGTTGGCCAACCCGATCATCATGGCCTCGCTGGCCGGGATCGCCTGGTCGGCGGCGGCGGCAGCGCTGCGGCTCGACGGGGAGGGGTTCGGCACGCTGCCGCTCGTGGTCAGGGAGGGGCTTGGTATCTGCGAACTTATCATGAAGTCGGTGGGGGCTATGGGGCTGTCGCTGGCACTCATAGCCGTGGGGGGTAAACTGCGGTTCCGGTCGCTCGGCAGGAACGCCGCTCCTCTTACGCTGGCAGTCGCCGGGAAGCTGGTCATACTGCCCATAATAACGTGGGCCGTCCTGCGCGCGCTCTTCCCGAATACCCCCAAAGATGTCTTCGGATCCGCGGTGCTGCTCATGGCCATGCCCACGGCGGTGACGTGCGCGGTGATCGCGGCGAAGTTCAAGCTCAACGAGGAGTTTGTCTCCGCGGTCATCGCGGTGAGCATGCTGGGCAGCGTGGTGATGATCCCGGTGTGGCTCTATTTTGTGCTGTGACAGAGAGTTGCGCCTGTTTGACCCACACCTGCACCGTGGTACGCGCCGGCTGTGGCGCTGCCGGCTGCCGGAGGATACCGCAGTTACGGCATAAGATTTTTCACAAAAGTATTGACTTTATACTGCGCATATCCTATTTTTATACATTAAACTTATTAGGACTATCTTTTTTTTCACTTTTTTTGCGCGTTTAGCCGCAACAAAGGAGTACCAGATGTTTAAAAAGCTCGTTTCTGTTGTGCCCGTAGCTGTCGTCGTAGCGTTCGCTTTTACCGGCTGTGCCACTGCCGGCGGGGCTAAGGATGCCGTTAACACCATCAAGTACGCCGAGCAGACAACGCCGAAGGTCATAACGACCCCGACGCTTGCCGACCTTGATGTTTCCGATGCGAAGGTCCAGGGCGCCGCTAAGGGCAGCTTCTCGGGCTCCGCCAACAAAGCCAAGGTGAAGGACAGGCTTGAGCAGAGCGCGATCGCCCAGGCTCTCCAGCAGAAGGAAGGCGCCGACGTCCTCATCGGTGTAGTCTTCTACTATCAGGAAAACTACATTGGCCAGACCCGCGGCGAAATAACCGTCACCGCCATCGGCTACCCTGCGCGCTACAAGAATTTCAGGTCCATGGAACTGCCCGAAAATGATGGTAAGGGCAAGGCCGTTTCAGTCAGCGGCAGCCTGAATTTCGGCGAAAAGGGTTCCGACAGGCCCCTCGGCGGCGGCATGATCCCGTCGATCCTTCAGGGCGGCAACTCTGCGGAATAACAACGCGGCCGGTAACGGCTACGTAAATAGCATTGAAAAGGGCGCGGCAATCCGCGCCCTTTTTTATTGCGGGGCCTCCCGTCACGGGTTATGGGGGTGTGATGGCGGTAAATTGGGGTTTGGCGGTGTGAATTAAAAACAATATGGGATTATGTTTTGCCGGTGCCTTGAGCCGATGCCATCCCATGGTACGGGGGAAAAGAGGCGGCTTGCTGTGCCTGCGGGAGCATGCAAGCCATGTATTCACATCTCGGCCGCAGAAGCATCAGCCCCAATGGAACTACTCGCCGCCCGGCATGAAAGATATTCGCTTCTACGGTACGCGGACAAGTCAAAAGATTAAAACCGCACATCCAGCCATTGCCCGGAACGTGGGCCGTGCCGCGTACCGGCTGTTCCAAACGTTACTGTACGAACCGGGTTCTGCAACCGTGAGCGAATTCTTCGGCGGCCGAGCTTTTAATGCATGTGATTACATGCTCCCGCCCGTGCCGCAAGGGGCCTCTTTTCCCCCATATACGGTATCACGCCGGCATAGTGAGGCGACAAAACATTATTCCATAGTCTTTTGACCTTGATTTTAGCTACGCTAAATTCCCATCTATCGCACAATCAGATATATAATTCCCGTTATTTTTTATCCTTTGCCCTCTGGTCCATCCGCTTGAGTATCGCGTTGTTGGGGTGCGATGACAGCCCTTTGGCTATAATGTCTCTGGCCTTGGCGTTATCTTCCATGGCGAGGTAGACGTTGGCGAGGTTGGCGTATGTCTCGGGCGCGGTTTGGCTTTCGAGGGCTTTGAGGTAGGCGGTTACCGCGTCTTCGAGGTCGCCGCGGGCGCCGTAGATTGCGCCGAGGTTGTTCCAGGCGAGGCCAAAGCCGGGGTCGGCGGCGATGATTTTTTTGTACAGGGCCTCCGCCTGCGCCTCTTTCTTGGAGTTTTGCAGGTCAACGGCTGCGTTGTACCAAATCTCAAGGCTGTCGCGGTCTGCGCGCCTTGACGGCTGCTGGGCCGCCGCGGCGGGCGGGGGGGAGGGGCGCTTGAATTCGGCATACCGTTCTTCGATATCCTTGCTCTGGAGTTTCCTGTCCATACTCTGCGCCTTTTTGTAGTGGCTGTAGGCGGTTTCCATATCGCCGAGGTTTGAGTTAGCCACGGCGAGGTTGAATACGGCCAGCGCGTTTGTGGGCTCCGCAGCCGTGAGTTGGGTAAACCAGTTTTTGGCTTCGCCCCAGTTTTTTGACGAGACGGCGCTGTTGGCTGCGATGCGGATGATCTCGGTGCGGGTGCGGCCCGCCGTCTTCGCGGCGTGCTGTTTGGCCGCGTCTATCACCTCGTAGTGCATCCCCGCGTTGTAGGCGGCGAGGATCATGTTGTAGACGCTTGCCTCCTGGTTGGTGCCGGCGGTACCGATAATGTCCCGGTAGCCCCGGTATGCCGCCTGGAAGTCGCCGGTGTTGAATGCCAAGTCAGCCCTGATGGCTTTTTTCTGGTTGCCGAGCGTACCGTCGTCCGGCATTTTCGCGAGTGCGCTCTCAGCCTGGGGGCGCTGCCCGCGCACCGCGTAGATGCGTGCCAGAGAGTGCCAGTCGGCAGCGTCTTTCTCCTTGATTGATTCGTACGCCGCGAGCGCCTTTGCAGTATCGCCCTTTATCAGTTCCATCTCCGCGGATACGCGCTGGTTATACACGGACGCGCCGAACTCTTTTTTGAGCAGATCCGCCATCTTCCGCGCCCTGTCGTTCTCGTTCCTCTTGCGCGCCAGAAGGAAAATGTTGTACGCCGCCTCGTCGCGCTTCTTGGAATCCAGCCCCTTGGTGAAAGCGTCGTACGCCTCCGGGATACGGTTCAGGCCCTGGTAGGCGTTGCCTAAGTTGATGAAGACCGCCTTATCGGACGGGTCAAGCGACTGCGCTTTGCGGTAGCTCTCGAGCGCCTTGTCGTACTGCCCCTTATTCTCGTATGACAAGCCAAGGTTGATGTGTATGGCCGCGTTGTTACCGTCTTCTTTTACCGTTTGCTCCCAATGGCCTACGGCTTTTTCTGTGTCGCCCATGCGGTTGAGCACAAACGCAAGCAGGGCGCGCGCGGCGGGGTTGTCCTTCTTTGCGGCAAGGCTGCGCTCAAACGACAGCCTCGCGCTCGACAGGTCGTTCAAATCTTTGTAGGCGTAGCCGAGCTGGTAATACAGGCGCCACACGTTATCTTTCCACTTAGGCTGCAAGGCGGTAAAAAACTGTACCGCTTTGGACGGGTTGCCCGCCGTCAGGTAGGCCTCGGCCAGTTCGTACTGTATTTTGAGATCGCCGGGAAATTTGGCAACAGCCGCCTCAAGAACAGATACGGCCTTATCGTTCTTCTGCAGTTCCCTGTTGTAAATAGCGAGGTGGCGGAATATGCGGGCGTCTTTGTCGGCATCCTTTACGGATTCTAATGCGGATAACGCCTGAGCGGTTTTCTTTTGATGATAGTACAGCACCGATAACTGCAGCGAGGCATCGGCGCAGTCTTTTCCGCCTTTACATGAAGACAATCTCTTTTCCGCGTCTCCCGCCGCTTTTTCCAGATCTGCCGGGTTTTTGCTCTTTACCGCCATGTTAAGCTGCGCGCTCGCGTTGTTCGGATCGAGCCTCAGCGCTTTTCTGAAATGTTCCTCGGCGGCCTTGTTGTCCCCCTTCGTGCTGTAGAGCACGCCGAGGAAGTCGTGGTACTCGGCATTTTCGTCCATTGATATTGCCTTCTTGATGTGGCGCTCGGCGGCGGCCGGGTCATTGCGCAGCCGCGCCGCAACCGCGCGCTTGTAGAGCGTCTGCGGGTCCTGGGCCGATTCGCCGATGCTGTTCCACGTTTCCTCTGCCTTTGCGTAGTTTTGCATCAAAAAGTAGATTTGAGCGGCATTCTGCAGCAGCAGCGGGTCACGGGCGTGACGCTTCAGCCCGCGCTCATAGTAGTCAAGCGCCTTGGCCGGCCCGTCGCACTGCTGAGCCGCGAATCCGGCCAGAAGCCACGCGTCTACAGACGGATTTGTCTCTTTCGCGAAGTAGCCGTTTATCGTCTGCATTGCGTCTTTGCATTTCCCTGCGTCAACCTGCACGGAGGCGAGGTCAAGGATCACGCTCCTCGGCGCGCCGCGGTCTACCGCCCGCCCCAGATACTCCGCAGCCTGCGCGAAGCGCTTGCGCGAAGCCTCAATCCTGCCAAGCTGCGACAGCGCGCCGGCATCGTTACCCGCGTCCTGCAAGACTTTCACCGCGGCGGCAGTATCCCCCGTAACAAGCAGGGCGTAGGAGTAAAAGTCCCACGCGTCCTTCTGTGCAGGTGCGCCCTTATACGCCTTGGCAAAAATATCAAGCGCCGTAGCGGGGCGCCTGGCCTGCAGGTGTATGGCGCCTATCCGCAGCATTGCCTCGGTAAACTTGGAGTTATACTTCAGCGCGAGCTGAAACTGCGCCAGCGCCTCGTCCGTCTTTTTGTTTTGAAGATGTATCAGGCCGATGTTATAGTAGCTGACGTGGTAGCGCGGGTCGCGCTTTATGATATCTTCCCAAATTTTCTGCGCCCCGTTCACGTCGCCGCGCCGAAACAGCACGACCGCGCGGTTGTTCAGCGCGTCGGTGTACTGCGGGAACGCGTCGAGCGCCTGCTGAAACAGGCTAAGCGCGTTGTTGTAGTCCTTGCGCTCAAGAGCGTCAAGCCCGCGGACGTTGAGCTGATAGGCATCCTCGGCGGCCTGAAGGACGGCGGCAGGCAGGGCGTCGGCGTTGGACGGGTCGAGCCGGAGGAGAAGATCGCTGTTTGCGAAAGCGCTTGCACAACATAACAATATAACGGATACGGCAATGCTTCTGATTCTCATGATACGGCTCCTTAGGTTTCCATTTCTCCGTGAAAGCTGATTTTATCCGCCAGCTCTTCCCAACTGTCAAATACAATGTCCGGGACAACATCCGCATCACCGCCGAACAGCATAACATCATCCCCGCAAAAAAGTGCCGTCCGCATACCAAGCGCCGCGGCCGGTTTTATATCTACAGACAGATCATTCCCGGCAAAGACCGTCTGCTCCGGGGTGATCTGATACTCGTACAGCGCGTCGAACAATCTACGGAACAGTACCTCGCTGGGCTTGACGAATCCGTACTCGCACGACAAAAACGTCAGGTCAACATCGAACAGCTCGTTATAATCATCAACAGCGCCGCCGGACTGGTCCCTGAGCAGTAATGTTAAATCGACAGGCGTATAGAACTGCGCGTCCGACAATATCCCCAAGGCGATATTATTACCCCTAAGCCTCTTCAGCGCGTCAACGACACCCGGATAAAGCTCCCGCCCCATGCTGAAAAAGTTGTACGTATACCCCAAATACCGCGCGAAATCACCCGCGTTCCCCGGAGCGTGCCTGTCAACATCGTACCCGTTGCGCTTGAGCATCATCACAATAACCGACCACACCTCCTCGACCCGCACCTCGGGGAACTCGATCCCCTTGCCGGCGGATTTCTGGTGGTTGAGCGCGAGCAGCCCGTTGTAAAAATCGTTCAGGGTTTTGGCCGGAGGTTCGCCGGGGTTCATCCCTGCCAGCACGTCCCCCATCCCGAACCGCGAGACTATCTCCTCAAACGCGCCCAAGAGCAGCCCTTCCCGCGTCTCTCGCGCCTCGAACCCGGGCCGCCAGTAGTTGACCATCGTCCCGTAGACGTCAAAAATCGCCGCCCGGACCCCCTTGAGCGCCGCGTGGGCGGACTCGTACCCGCAGGCATTGATGCTGCGCTTGTATCCCCGCCGGCCATTTTCGTGCAGACGGCGGGCGTATTCCGCTAAATCCGACAATTTTGCCTCCCCGGCGGTAAAACCATAATATAAATGATGGGCGGCGGAAAATGTGCAAATTTACGGCGTTTTACTCCCAAAAGCTAAACGGGTATATGATCTCCGCCACGTCGCCGGGCTTGTCGATCTCATCAAACTTAAAGTTTAGCACCTCGTTAAATACATACCGGTCGAACTGCGGGTCGTTCATGGTAGACGAGACAATTTGCGCGGATGTTACCCTGCCGTGCTCGTTTATGGAGAACTTTACGGCAACGGTACCCTCAAAGCCCGGTTTTAGGTGCCGGTGCGCGGCATACGCTTTGCGCATGCCCGGCATGTTCCGGTTAATGCCGCGATGAATACTCTCGCGGGAGCGGGCGGAATTCGGGTCGAAAGCCGCGTTTTCGCGCGCCCTTGCAAGCAAGTCGAATATCTGGCGGCCATAGAGGTCGGCGGCGGCGAATGCCTCGCGGCGGCCCACCTTTATAAGCGAATCGGCCGCACGGCTGTAGGGGCCGATGCTGCCGGGCGCGATATCGGGCCCTTTTAATCTGTAATGCCCCCTCGTGGGATAATAACCGCCGGAGTATTCGTATATTAACTCATGGGTAACCCATACAAGATTCGCTTTATTTTCAGCATACCACTTGCCTAACTCTTTTTTCAGATAAACTCTGTTTTTCACGCCGCTCCTCACAAAATCAAAATAATGCATCCAGGGAGAGCTTATATCATCACACTGATAGCCGCTCTTTTTGATTATGTCCGCAATAGGGTGCATATATATGCCGTAGATTATCTCGTGCAGGATGCTGACAGCCACATCTCCAACGGAATATATGGCAGGATTCGGAGGATACATTATGCCTGTTTCGGTTGTATCGTCTGCCAGGTCTATTAAAACCGGGACGATCTCAAGCCCTTGCAATGCCAATAGCCAATACGAGCTGTCGGCGGCAGGCGTTGAGGACAGCATCGAGACGCTTTTTATCTGATGCAATATAATATTTCTGACCTGTGCCCTGTTCGGCCGGGCCTCCGCGGCGGCGGCGGCGAGGATCAGGGCTAATATGGCGGCAACATGCCTGAGGCGCATAAACTACCTCCGTATTGTGTGCGGATATTCTTATTTACAGATTATACGATTAAATATTATATCTGCGCCGTTCGCCGGCGGCACAAAAAATTTTTTTTGAGCCGTTTGGGGCGGCGCGGGGTTTATTTTATATGCGGACGGAGGATCGGGCAGCCGCTGCGGGCACACGCTGCGCCGCAGAGGAAAGTCCGGGCGCCGCAGGACAGGATACCGCCGCAGGGCGGGGCCCGCAAGGGTACGGAAAGCGCCGCAGAGAGAAGACCGCTCTTTTTTGGGGACATCCCCAAAACGGGGTGAGACGTGAAAGGGTGGGGTAAGAGCCCACCGGCCCGGTTATCCGGGCGCAGGCAAGCCCTATCCGGCGCAAGGCCAAGCAGGGGGAGATTCCCGGCAACGGGAAGGGGGCTGTCCGTCCCCACGCCATCTTCCCGGGTAGGCCGCTCAATGCCGGGGCCGAAAGGCTACGGCCAGACAAATGGCTGCCTCTCCTCCGCAAGGGGGAAAGACAGAACCCGGCTTACAGATCCTTCCGTCTACTTTTTATTTCAGGGATTGATGCCGGTACATATTACATTATGACAGAGGATTGACGGATTTGCATCTACGGTTAACATTAATCTCCCTGTGCCTGCTCCTTTGCGGACTCGCATCCGCAAACACAGATACGGCCGCATCATCATCCGCATCGCCGGCCGTCCGCATCGCCGCCATCGAGATCCACGGCAACCGCATAACGCGCCCCGAAACGCTCAGGCACTTTTTCGCGTTTGACAAGGGGGAACCGGTCGATACCGCCAAAATACGCACCACCCGCGCGAACCTCCTTGCCACCAAGCTCTTCGCCAAGGTAGACATCTTACAGCACATGCGCGAAGACGGGATACACATCATAATCATCCTCAAGGAAGCCGTGCGCCTGCAGCTCGCCTACGGCGGCGGGTACAGCACGGTCAAGTACGGGCTGGATGATCTGTGGTTCAGCTTCAACTTCAATGTGGGGCTCGAGAACTTCCGCGGGCGGATGGAGGAGCTCTGGTTAGGCACAGGATTCTGGGACCGGCGGTCGCTCGACATCTCATGGTACAAGCCGTTTCTCTCCACGCCCTACTTCGCCGCGCTGAGCGCCGGGGTTACGCAGTACCCGGAGTACATTTTGCCTATCGACAATACGGATGTCTACGTGCGTGCGGCGGCAGGCAGGACATTCGGGGACTACTCGCGCCTGTCAATCAGCGCGATACCGGTATACCGGCACAGGGACATCGTCGAATGGGTGCCCGATTCGGCCAGCCGCATCCCCGAATCTTACAAACGCGAGATATACGAGGCGTACGCGTCGGTCAGTTACTCCTACGACCGCCGCAGCGCGCGCTTCGCCCCAACGAGCGGCTGGTACTACGCGGCGCAGCTGCGCACGAACCTGCTCCACCCCGGCGGTTTTACTCCGTTCTTCCAGTTGTCCAACGAGTTCCGCAGCTACTGGTCGCCGGGCGGCGGGGACGTAGCCTCCATGCGCCTGCTTCTCACCCTGCGCGACCGCGAGGCCGGCAAATACCACCGGCTGGCCTACGGCAGCCACGGGGAGATCCGCGGCTACAGCGACGACGAGCTCGGCTGGCAGTTCGAGACAAACAGCTCCCTTCTGGCGGCGCTCAAGTACCACAAACTGCTCTACAAAACGCC
Organism: Chitinispirillia bacterium; assembly: GCA_009786575.1. Lineage (GTDB taxonomy): Bacteria > Fibrobacterota > Chitinivibrionia > Chitinivibrionales > Chitinispirillaceae > GUT77. Next base: position 20,976 of record WQRV01000013.1, read on the forward strand.
TCGGGTGCCGTTCCCGCTTGTCAATACGTTCTTTGTGGGGGCCGGAGACATATCTTTCCGCTTCGACGCCACATTCCTCGTAGACTACGCGCTGCTCGCGCGTGATAATCTGGGCGTGCTGACTTTGAGCGGCCCGTGGCAGGACGGGATGGGGATAGGGTTCGGGACAAGGATCATGGTGCCTGAGATACGGCAGAGCGGGTGCATTGACCTGGTGTTCGGGCGGATAGATGACAGCGAGGGGTCGCGGTGGGAACCGGCGGTGCACATATATTTGGATATGTTCTTTTGATGGTAACTCATCCTGAACCCGGCAATTGCAGCGCATTGGCCAGACGGCAGGGGCTGCCGTAAAATATGCAAAGGAGTATGCCCGGGGTTCGGGCATACTCCTTTGTATTCGGGGCGGTACTTGGGGCGCCTGCGGGGGTATCGGTGTTCTAAGTGCCGGCGGTAGATCCGCGCCGGCATCGCCCACCGAGGGGATTAGTTTTCAAAGTTTGGCGGAACGGGTTTACAAACCCGGCCCGGATTTTTACGCCGGCATCTTGCAGACGATGAGCCTCGTTGATTTGTCGGCGGTGTTGAACCAGAACGACACTTCGTCGCCGTAGGTTGTGAAACACTCTTGAAGGCTCCTCTTAGGGACGCACGGGTAAATCTGCTTGTACTGCCTGCGTGCCCTCTGGATCATGCTTTTCTTCAACTGTTCCATGGCGCCTCCTTTGTTAGGTTGTGTGGCGTCTCGTAATAAACAGAAAGCAAATCCCGTGCCAAAGTGTCTCACATAGTGTCTCTATAGGTAATGCGGGGGATTATTGGGATTATTTAGGGATAATTTGAGCTAAACAGATGGTTTTAGTGATGGTATCTGGCGGGTTTTGCCGCAAATACGGGTCAATTTTACCGGGTACAGGGGGAAAAATTTGCCGCCGCAATAAAACATAATCCATATTGCCTTCCGGCTTTTATTATATTTATCCTAATTATGATAAACGAAAGCGAATACGTCAACCCGCTGTCGGAGCGGTACGCCAGCCCCGAGATGCTGGCCCTATTCTCGCCCCGCTGCAAGTTCGGTGCCTGGCGCAGGCTCTGGATCGCCCTCGCCGAGTGCGAGCGCGACCTCGGCCTCCCAATCACCGGGGCCCAGATCGACGAGATGCGCGCCAACGCCGACAACATAGATTTCGAGGCCGCCGCCGCCTTCGAGAAGGAGACCCGGCACGACGTCATGGCCCATATAAAGGCTTTCGGCGCGGTCTGCCCGTCGGCCATGCCCATCATCCACCTCGGCGCGACCAGCGCGTTCGTGGGCGACAACACCGACCTCCTCCAGATGCGCGAAGGGGCGCGGATACTCCTGGGGCGCCTCGTAGGCCTTATATCCGCCCTCAAAAAGTTCGCCGCGGACCACGCGGATATGGCCACGCTCGGGTTCACCCACTTTCAGGCGGCCCAGCTTACCACCGTCGGCAAACGGGCCTGTTTGTGGATTTATGACCTGATTATGGATTTCGAGGAGTTGGCGCGGTTCGAGTCTACCCTCAAGTTCAGGGGGGTCAAGGGGACCACCGGGACGCAGGCGTCCTTCCTCAACCTCTTCAACGGGGACCACGAGAAGGTCAAGGCGCTAGACAAAGCCGTCGCGAAGAAGATGGGGTTCGACGAGGTCTTCCCGGTGACGGGGCAGACGTACACGAGGAAGGTCGATGCGCAGATCGCCTCCATATTAAGCGGCCTGGGCCAGTCCCTCCACAAAATTGCCAACGACATCCGCCTCCTCCAGCACCTCAAGGAGGTCGAGGAGCCGTTTGAGAAGGGGCAGGTGGGGTCGTCGGCCATGGCCTACAAGCGCAACCCCATGCGGAGCGAGCGCATCACCGCGCTGTGCCGGTTTCTAATGTCGAGCGCGCTCTCCCCGGCAATGACGGCGGCCGAGCAGTGGTTCGAGCGGACGCTGGACGACTCCGCCAACAAGAGGATATCCATCCCCCAGGCGTTCCTGGCGGCAGACGCGGCGCTTATCATCGCCGCCAATGTGTGCAGCGGCCTCGTCATCTACCCGCAGGTCATCGCAAAGCACATCGCCGTGGAGCTGCCGTTCATGGCTACCGAGAACATCATCATGGAGGCGGTCAAGAAGGGCGGCGACCGCCAGCAGCTCCACGAGCACATCCGGGTCCACTCCATGGAGGCGGGGCAGCGGGTAAAGGTTGACGGCGAGGCCAACGATTTGATGGAGCGGATTGCCGCCGATCCGGTGTTTGGGATGAGCGCGGAGGATTTGGCCGCCATAATGGACGTCCGCCAGTTCGTGGGCCGTGCGCCGGAGCAGGTAGGGGAGTTCGTCAGGGATTATGTGGACCCGGTGATCGGGCTGGGGGCGTCTTATAAGGATATGGGGCCGCAGGAGCTTCGTGTCTGATTATTTTTTTTCTTTCCACTTGCATTTTGGAATTTCCATAAACTATATTGAGTAGCTTTTGTAATTTTACCGGCCAGTATCGGGGGGACTGTGATAATCGCGATTGACGGCCCTGCCGGGTCGGGTAAGAGTTCTACGGCTAAGGCGGTGGCGGCGCGGTTGGGCATCACCTACCTCGATACCGGTGCCATGTACCGGGCGGTTACGCTCAAGGCGCTGCGGCTGAAGATACGGCATGATGACGATAAGGCGCTGGGGATCATAATGGCCCACACAACGATCGCGTTTGAGGGTTTGCCGCCGGATGTGCGGGTTATCATGGACGGGGACGACGTCAGCGCGGCAATCCGCAGCGACGAGGTCACAAAGAGGGTGTCTGACTACTGCGCCCGTGACGTGGTGAGGGCGTTTCTGGTCGAGCAGCAGAGGCAGGCCGCGCAGGGGCGGTCGGTGGTGTGCGAGGGGCGCGACATCGGGACCGTGGTCTTCCCGAACGCCGATTTGAAGATATACATGGTGGCCTCGGTAGAGGAGCGCGCCCGCCGGCGGCAGATGGATTTTGCGGCGATGGGCGTAAAGAAGTCTATAGAAGAGTTAATACGGGACATAGAGGCGAGGGACCGCAAAGATTCGACCCGCGCCAACAGCCCGTTAATGAAAGCCGATGGCGCGACAGAGATGGATACCACGGGGATGACGCTTGAGGACCAGGTGGCATTTATCGTGGGCAGGGCGAAAAAGTGACTTGAGGGCGTCTGCCCGCTGTCATTATATATAGATAAACCGGGTGTCCGTCCGTCGTACATCCGCAATATAAACCTTAACCAATTGCAGTAGCAGTAAGAAGGAGCAGCACCTACCATGTCAGTTGAAACCAAAAAGAAGCCAACCACCGGAGTAGACGCCCACGGCAACGTGGTTGATCTTTCCGATTTCGAAGAGAGCTACTACGCCCCCGGCGAGGCCGAGGGCATTATCTCCAAAGATTACGACAAATCGCTCGAGGGGTTAGAAGAGAACCAGGTCGTGCGCGGGCGGATTTTGCAGATATCTGAAAAGGGCGTCATCATAGACGTCAACTTCAAATCCGAGGGCATCATACCCCTCTCCGAGTTCAAGAACGTGCAGGACTTCAAGAAGGGCGACGAGATCGATGTCTACCTTGAGCAGGTCGAAGACAGCGAGGGGCAGATCATCCTCTCCAAGTCGCGCGCCGACTTCCTCAAGGTGTGGGACAAAATTTACGACGTCTTCGAAAAGCAGGAGACCGTCGAGGGCCGCCTCGTCCGCCGCATCAAGGGCGGCGTGGTGGTAGACCTGTTCGGCGTGGACGCCTTCCTGCCGGGCTCGCAGATAGACCTGCGCCAGATCCCCGACATGGACGCCATCATCGGCCAGACTTTCACATTCCGCGTGATCAAGGTCAACAAGACCCGCCGCAACATCGTCGTCTCCCGCAGGGTCATACTCGAGGAAGACCGCAGCGCGCTGCGCGAAAAAATCCTCGCCGAGCTCGACAAGGGCCAGGTGCGCGAGGGCACCGTCAAGAACATCACCGACTTCGGCGCGTTTATCGACCTCGGCGGCGTGGACGGGCTGCTGCACATTACGGATATGTCGTGGGGGCGCGTCAATCATCCTTCGGAAATCGTCGCGCTGGGCGACAAGCTCCAGATCAAGGTTCTCGACTTCAACGAGAACAAGGAGCGCATCTCCCTAGGCCTTAAGCAGCTCACGGAACATCCATGGAAGGGCATCGAGGACAAGTTCCCCGAGGGGTCGAAGGTCCGCGGGAAGATCGTGTCCATCACCGATTACGGCGCGTTCATGGAGCTGGAGAAGGGCATCGAGGGGCTTATCCACATTTCCGAGATGTCGTGGACGCAGCACATCAAGCATCCGTCGAAGATCGTCGGCATCGGCGACATCGTGGAGGCTGTGGTGCTCAAGATCGACAAGGAGAGCCAGAAGATATCGCTCGGTTTCAAGCAGCTTGAGCCGGACCCGTGGGAAAACGTGCCGCAGGAGTTCCCGGTGGGCACGGTGCTCAAGGGCAAGGTGCGCAACATCGCCGCGTTCGGCGCGTTCGTGGAGCTCAAGGAGGGTGTGGACGGCCTGATTCACGTCTCCGATATGTCGTGGACGAAGAAGATCAACCATCCCGGCGAGATTCTCAAAAAGGGCGACATAGTCGAGATCAAGGTGCTCGACATCGACCAGGAGAAGCGCCGCATATCCCTGGGCATCAAGCAGCTCACCGAAGACCCGTGGGGCGACTTGGCGAAGGAGTACACGGTGGGCACGGAGTTCGCGTCGTGCGAGGTCGCGCGCATCCTCGACCGCGGCATGGTGATAAACCTCCGCGACGAGGTGGAGGGCCTTGTGCCGCTCAACCAGCTCGGCGAGGACGTCAACCACCCGTCGCGCGTCTACAAGGTGGGCGACAAGATTCCGGCGACGGTAATCGAGTTCGACATGGAGGGGCGCAAGATCATCCTGAGCATCGGCGAGTATTTCAAGGGGAAAGACGGCAAGCTGTGGGCAGCCCATCAGGCCGCGTTCCCGATCAAGCCGGAGTCGGAGGTCAAGCTCGCCAAGAAGAAGGGCGAAGGCGAGGACGGCGACGACACGGACGTGGTAATCAACGACCCGTTCGAAGACGTCGCGCCCAAGAAGGAAGCGCCAGCCGCCGAAGCGAAAGCCGGCGCGTAATTGCCGGGGTGCGGTTCATTGCGCCCATTATTGTGCGTAAAATACCAGAGGGATACGGCCCGCAAGCCGTATCCCTGATTACCACAAATATAAATTTATAAACCCCTAAAGGAGGTATTTTAACCATGGCAAGTAAAAACGTAGGCCTATTCGGCCCCCCGGGCGCCGGCAAGGGCACCCAGGCCGCCAGGCTCCGCGAGCTCCTCAACGTTCCCCACATCTCCACGGGCGACATGTTCCGCGAGAACCTTAAAAACGGCACCGACCTCGGCAAAAAGGCCCAGGAGTACATGAACAAGGGCGGGCTCGTGCCCGACGAGGTTACCATCGCCATGGTCAGGGAGCGCCTCACCCGCGACGACGTGAAGGGCGGCTTCCTGCTCGACGGCTTCCCGCGCAACGTGCCCCAGGCCGAGGCGCTCGACAAAATGCTCGCCGAAATAGGGCACCCCCTCGACCACGTCATCAACATATCGATCCCCGACGACGAGGTCAAGGCAAGGCTCGCCCGCCGCGCCACCATCGAAGGCCGCGCCGACGACGCCATGCCGGCCACCGTCCAGTACAGGCTCGATACCTACAAAATGCAGAGCGAATCGTGCCTCATCTACTACCGCCCGAAAGGCCTCGTCCGCGACATCGACGGGCTGGGGACTATCGACGAGGTGTTCACGCGGATCGTAAGGGTCTTCATCTGACGCGCCGCCAACCCCCTTTTGCATGGGGATGATGGTTGATACTATGGCAGATATTACGAGGATCGGCATTGCGGGCTACATGGGCGCGGGTAAGACTACCTGCGCCCGTTTGTTTGAGCCGTATGGCGCGGAAATCATAGACGCCGACGCCGAGGCCAAGGCGGTTATGCTGGGAAATACCCGGTTGTACGACGATCTGCGCAGCGCGTTCGGCGCATCCGTAATTGGAAGTGACGGGAAACCGCGGTTCGGCATCCTCGGCCCGATAGTCTTCCGGTCGGCCGAATCCCTCAAAACATACAACAGCATAGTCCACCCCCCAATCCTCAAACACTTAGAGCAGCGCGTAGCGGATTGTAAAAAGAACCTTTGCATACTCGACGCGGCCCTGATACCTCTGTGGGCGAGTATTTGCGGGAGGGATTTACGGCTTGATCGCTATATATGGGTAGACGTACCGTTCAACACCCGCCTAACCCGCCTCAAAGCCAAGCGTACAGATGTTGACGAGCAGGAATTAATCCGCCGGATGCGTTTACAGGAGGAAATCATGCCCGTTCCGGTAACGGCCCAATGGGTCAGATTGCCTGATACTGATTGCCGGGGGTATATTGTAAATACATTGAATAAATAAGCACGTTTTTCTATGATGCCGATAATGTCCCTTACGCCGCGTGCGAAAAGCCCCCATACCTGCTTTGCACGTCTCTTACCAATGAGACGGCAAAACATAATCCCATAAGAATTTGACTTTGATTTTTATTTTGATTTTGACTTTGCCTAATCATCTTCGTCCTCCTCCGCCGCCCTATCCTCCCGTATCCTGTCCAGCGCCGCCGTACGGCTGACCTCCGGGTCTACGTTCATCAGCGCCATGTACTGCTCCTTATACGTATTGACATCCGCGAACCCGCACATCGCCGCTATTTTCTCAATTGTCAACTCAGCGTCCTTCATCAGCCCCTGCGACTTCTTCACCCGCCTTACCGACAGCAGCCTGTCGAACGCAATATCCATATCCTTCTGCAAAGCCGCAGCAATCTCCTCCGCCCCCTTGTCAATCGATTTTGATACGTCCTTCAACCCAAAATTTGTATCGCCCAGCCCCTGTTCAACGCATTCAATTACTGCCGTTGTCACGGGCGAGTAGTCGTCCTCGTCCATCAGCCTGTCTTCCTTTACCTCCTTGCGCCCGGAGGTGAACGTCTGTATGATGCTTAGTAGCGGGAACAGAACCGCCATCGCGATCAGCAAGTAGAAGAGTACCCTGAAAAGAGGCGTGGCGCGGGAGAATTTCGCCGTTCCCCAGGAACTCGGGCTGTAGCGCGTGTACTGCCCGGCACCGGCCCACGAGTAGAACGACGTGTCGCTCTCTATCCGCCCGATCATCGCGCCAATCGGCTTGACGGTGCGCTTTGCGGGGGGGGTGGAGTTTGGAGTTTGGAGTTTGGAGTTGGCGCTGTCGGGGCCGGCGCCGGGGGTGTTTTCAACTCCGTTCTCCGCGCTCAAATCTTCCTCGTCGTCCTCCCCAAACAACTCCTCAGCATTACCGCCCCGCGTGACCCTGTCTACATTCATCACCGTAACGTCCATCCCGATGGTAGACGGCGGCAGCTCGTCGAAACCCGACAGGAGCGATAGCGGGATTGCCGCCTCTATCGTGTACCCCTTGCCGTCTTGGCCGGTCTCCGAGCGCCAGTTCATCTCGTCGCGGAACAGCTGGCTGATGCTGTCGCCGCGGACGTAGCCCTTCCCCTCCACGTACTCGCCTATGAACGGCATGCTGCGCGTGATGGGGCCGAAGCGCAGGCTCCGGTGCGTCATGTTCGGGAAGCCGGCTGGGTCGCTCAGCATATCCAGGTGCAGCTCAACGAAGTCGCCCGGCGTTACCGATGTATCGTTCACCCACGCGGCGAAGTAGAGCTTCGCGCCGGTCCAGATCATCCTGAACTCGCCGATGTTCCGCTTCGCGTCGCCGAGGCGCCCACTCGCTGCGCGTTCCCACTTCGCCCGGCTGCCGTCAAGGTTGAAGATCTCGTGGGCGGTCTGCTGGCGGATGCGGTAGGGCGGGTTCGGCTGCGCCCGTTTTTTCGCGGGGCCGGCATCCTGCCCCCCGCGCCTGAGCGCCCAATGGTGCGGCTTGGGCGGCGATACGATTATAACGCCCGGGGCGTGCAGCGCGTAAACGAACTGCAGGTGGGAACCGTCCTGATCCGGCACGTCCGCGCAGTTCCACTCAACCCTGTACGGCGGCGAGGTAATGGTGCCCAGCGTGTCTATCCGGTTCTGCGAGTGGCGGACGAAGAGCGTCACGGAATCAACCGGCATCCTCGGCTCAACCTCGTAAACCACGGTACCGCCGGTGATGACGGTGCGTGGCGCGGGCGAGACGAAACGCGCGCTGTCGGCGGCGAACATCCTTATAATAACGGGTACATCTGCGCTGCCGTCCGCAGCGCCGGCGCTGTCCGGCGGCGTCTTCGGGTCCAGAATGACCAGCTTCGGTGCGAACTTTCTGGTCGTGTCGATATCCGTACCGGCGTACGGGCCGGCGTAAAACATTGCCGCGCACAAGACAAACATCGCCAATATCCTGCGCTGCGGCGCGGCGGTCGGTTTTGACATTAGATTTCTCATATAATACGAATATACATATTGCCGCAGACCAAGCGCAAAAAGAGGTATTATTTAATGGCTCCGCTAAGAGTACCGTCCGCCCGGCATCAGCGGCGTTCGCTCCGGCGGTACGCGGGTAAGCCAAAACATCGCGTTCAGGCGTGGGCCGGGGGATTGGGGCTTGCCGGTACATTCTTGTTTTTGTAGGGGCGCGGTTTATCGCGCCCGGTGCATAGGGAGCGCAAGGTGCCGTACAACCAGTTGCCGATAATACAGGGGCCAAAACGGGGCAGGGGAGATTTGTTTTGATAATAAATAATTTCCCTGCAAATACCCCACTTCGTCTATGTCTCGGTTCCCCGGGGAACAAGGCGGGCAAGACTCGACTACCCGCCAATCCAAGTTTTCAACTTCTCCGAAGATTCTTATAACGCCGGAATAGAAGAGCATTCGATAGACGGAATAAAGATAAAAGTATACTGCCCTGAAAAAACAATCGCCGACTGCTTTAAATTCCGTAACAAAATAGGGCTGGAAGTTGCGCTGGAAGCACTGAAACTCTACAAAAAACAGGGCGGGGCCGATATATGCAAGATCATGGACTTCGCCAAAATATGCAGAATAGAAAACATAATCAAGCCGTATATGGAGATATCCTATGAAAGTTATTAAAAACCTGCCGGCTTCCGTACACTCAAAACTGTTGGACAGCGCTAAACAACAAGGCCGGCCATTTAACGAAATTTTGCTGCATTACGCCATGCAACGATTCCTGTTTCGGCTCTCAAAGTCCGCACATTCCAAAGACTTTATCTTGAAAGGCGCGTTTTTGCTGAAAGCATGGGGTTACGCCGATAACCGCCCAACTATGAACATCGACCTCCTTGGAAAAACGGAAAATAGCGAACAGAACATCGTTTCAAAAATCAAAGGTGTAATAGAAACCGAAACTGAACCGGACGGCCTTGTTTTTGATGCAAACAGCATAATATGCGAACAAATTGCCAAAGAGACCAACTACACAGGAACCGGGGTCAGCTTTTTGTGCTTTCTGGATACCGCCCAAATTCCGATTAAAATAGATATCGGATTTGGCGATGTTATATACCCTAAGGCGGAGTTTGTCGAATTAGACTCGGTTATTGGATTTTCTGCTGCGAAAATACGCTCCTACAGCAGAGAAAGCGCAATCGCGGAAAAGTTTCATGCAATATTCAAACTCGGCACGATAAACAGTCGAATGAAAGATTTCTACGATATATGGATATTATCCGAAAAGTACGCTTTTAACGGCGAAACCCTCTCTATTGCCATATCAAAAACATTTACAAACAGAAAAACGGCTTTAACGGAAAATATTATAGCCTTTACACCTGAATTCGCAAAAGATAAACAGAAACAATGGGGCGCGTTCTGCAAAAAAATGCTTGAAGGGCCAGCGCACGTGTCCCATAACTTTGGCGACGTAATAACATCTATACAAAAATTTATAATGCCGGTAATTGTATCATTAACGGACAGGCATGGCTTCCGTAAAAATTGGGAGGTTGAAAAGAAAAAATGGAAATCGCTATGATGTTGAGGGCAGAGATAATCGCGGCCTCGCGACGGCAAGTAGACTCTTGCTGAGATAAAATATCCTCCAATCTTGATATTAAGATATATTATGTCTCGGCGATAAATCAATATAAATATAAGGTCAAAATCAAAATACTATGGGATTATGTTTTGTTGGTGCATTGGGGAAGCGTGATACCGTATATAGGGGAAAAGAGGCGGCTTGCTGTGCCGGCGGGAGCATGCAAACCATGCATTCACATCTCGGCCGCCGAAGCATTCGCGCCAATAT
>WQRV01000014.1 GCA_009786575.1 Chitinispirillia bacterium
CCGCCAACGCATGGATTGCGTTATACGTTGAAATCAAACGCAATATCGTAATTCCGGCGGGCGATCGAGGACGATCGCCCCTACAAAACCGTATATCCATCACACCGCTAACCCCCAATTTACCGGAATACCAGAATTGTAGAAACGCAATGCATTGCGTCTCTACCGGCGGAATGTGGTACTCCCCTGATTTATTGGACACCCATAAATACCTAAATTTATTTTAATTATAGGAGGATTTATGGGTAAGAACCGTTATTATGACGCTGATTTTAAGCGTGAGGCCGTTTGTATGGTTTTAGAAGATGCAAGATTTTTCGCGAATTTGTGGCCTTTTCACCGTACCTCCACCCGTACCGCCCTGCTTCTGACCGGGGTGCCGGGGAGGGCGGCGCGGAGTTCGTATTTGCCGGGTTTCATGGGGAGGCGCAGCGTGTGGGGCGGGGAGGTCATGGAGTGTTCTTCGCCGTTTACAAACCAGAGGAGGCTCTCGGCTTCGGGTTCGGCGACGGCGGTAACGGGGAGGAGTGATTGTTCGGGGGGCATTTCAGGGTCTATGAAAAAGCGGGCGCCGGAGCGGGGCCAGGTGATCTCTATTTGGTGGCCGGCTGGCAGCCTGGCAACGCCCGGGCATAGCGGGCTCTGCAAACGCGGGGCGACCGGCAGGCCCTGTCCGCGCGCCCACGATTCGTATTCGGGCGAAAACGACAGGAATGATCTGTACTCGCGGTATTGCTGCGGGCAGTTTTGGCCGGCGAGCAGCCCGTTGCGGGTGTCTACCGGCAGTACGCGCAGTACGTTGCTGGCGTCTTTGGGTTCTGTCCCCGGCGCGAAATAGTCGCTTGTTACGTATGGTGTGTTCATGTCTGCGCGCAACCCTGTCAGGCGGCAGATTGAAAACGGCTGCCAGTGCGGCGGCGCGGGGAAATTGCCGCCCTGTAAACCGTCGCGCTCCTGCGGATGCAGGTAGCGCATTATCCTTTTGGCAAGCGGCGCGGCGGCATCGTAGCCGGATACGCGCTTGGACGGGCGGTTGTCGGCATTGCCGAACCAGACGCCTACGAGGTATTTCTCGCTCCACGCAACGCACCACGCGTCCCTGAACCCTTCCGATGTCCCGGTTTTAACCGCGACGGGAAACGGATATTCAAAAAATCCGCCGCGCGGGAATGTTGGGAGCCGCGCTAACGGGTCCGACAAAAAGCGCTGTACCATAAGCGCCGATTCGGGGCTGATAACCTGCCTGCTCAGACTTGCGGTATCATCCATAAACCAAACAAGCTCGCCGATCATGCCCAGGTTGCCTAATGTCAAGTACGCCCTGCAAATTGATGACAGGTTACTATACAGCCCCCCTATCGATAATCCCAGGCCATAGTAATCCCCGCGGCCGTCGTCCTCCGCAAGCATCAGGTCGCCAAACCGCCTGTAGGCGGAATTGACGCCCAGCTCTTTCAGCACCTGTATAGCCGGGACGTTGCGGCTGTTTGCCAGCGCGTATTTGTAGAGGACCGGGCCATGGAACCTCTTGTCGCTGTTGGCGGGGATAAAGGAGCGCGTACCCTCGCCGAAGTCGTGGTTGACGTCGCTTAATACCGTCGCGGCGGTGTAACCGAGCTCCTCCATGCCGTAGGCGAATATGAATGGTTTTAAGAGGCTGCCGGTCGATCTTTTTACCGCGGCGTAGTCGTGCATTCCGTTGCCGGATGTAAAGTACCCGCCGGAGCCGATGTAGGCCAGGACTTTGCCGCTGGTTTTGTCTATGACTATGACCGCGCCGTTTTCGACATCACTGTTTTTCAGGCTTTTCAGATATCCGGCCAAAGATTGCTGCGCGTAGCGCTGGATATCCATGTCGAGCGTTGATACCACCAATCCGGTTTTGCCGGGGTTTGTACGCGGATCAACACCGTGCAGCAAATCCCTGTATTTGAGGACCGCGTGTATCGCCGCCTCGTCCCTGATGTCCTTGGGCGGGATCGTGAATGATGCTAGTTCCGCCATTGACTGCCGGTACTCCGTGCTGTCGATCCACCCGTACTTGAGGCACCGCCCGATGATGAACGCTGCGCGTGTTTCGGCTCTTGAATATCCTCCCGGCGAAAACAGGTTCATCCTGCCCGGCGCCCGGGGGACAGATACCAGAAGCGCGCTTTCGGCGAGGCTTAAATCCTGTACCGGTTTTCTGAAATAGCGTCTTGACGCGCACGGCACGCCGGCTATCCTGTTGCCGTACGGGGATATGCTGATGTACTGTTTGAGGACTTTGTCGCGCCCGTAAATCACAGTCAGCCAGACCGCCGCGAACGAGTCTCTCACCTTAGAGAAAATATTACTGCCGCCGCCGCGCTGCAGCCTTGCCGTCTGCATGGCGATTGTAGACGCGCCCGAAAAGCCATCTTTCTTGATATAATTGTTGACAACCGCGCGCATCACCGCGTTGATATCAACGCCAATATGCTGACGGAACCTTCGATCCTCGGCGGCCAATACCGCGGTTATTAACGCCTTCGGCAGCGTATCGGGCGCCGGCCAGTACCCTATCTCTCCGTCCGGCGATTCAATCTCCGCGATGAATTTGTAGTTTCTGTCGAGGACGATCCACGATGGGTTATATTTTTTCAGGCGGATATCCGTAAGGCTCAGGACAAACGCGGCGAGGATAAATATAAGCGGAGGCGCGATCAACCCAAAGCCGGCGGCTTTGGGTACAGACACGCGCCCGTTTTTACCAATCAATACAGATGGTATCTTCATATTAACACGTACCCGCCGTCATTGCGTAATGCCGTCATATCAGAACGCGGATCCAAAGACCGCCTCAAGCGTTACCGGCCCGTCAACATTAACAACCCGCTCGGCGTTTGTATCGCCGTCGCTCCATCCGGTAAACGCTGCGCCTGAATTCGGCACGGCCTTCAGCGTTACGGGTACGGATGGATACGCTTTAAAGACCGCGGCGCCGCCCAGCACCTGCAGGTTGTCTACCAGTACGTTCCCGCCGCCTCTTGACGACACGGTAAAATCAACCGAGCTGCCGGCGCCCAAACCGAAAAAGTTTTCGATCTCCGCCTGCATTTGCACCGGCCGCACCAACCCGAAACCCCTTATTATCGCCAGCTGGTCGCTCATTCTGCCCGCGTTTTGGTTCCACCTTTGCTGGTCCCGCGGGACCTCGCTCTCTATAGGTGCCATCAGCGCGTCTATCCTCGCGCTAACCCTGCCCGGCGCGAAGTAGGTGGCAAGGAGGAGCGAGAAGCGGTTTATGAACGAGTTTTTGTAGCCCTCGTTCTCGAGCAACTTGCGGAGCATGAGCGTCGTGTGCGGCGGGTTAGGCCAGTCCGGGCCGTCTGCCCTTGTCGCAAAAGCGAGCGCGCCAAGGGTTGGCTGTTCCCACTGGCCGTGGCTGTCCCAGCCGTGGTCGGTATCATACATGAGCCACTTCCATCTTGACGGAGGGGAATTTACGCGCCATCTCTTCATGTTGTTGCCCGGCCAGTCGCGGTCGTTGTAGTAGATTCTGGCAATGTGGTTGTAGGTAAAGTCGTCTACGTCTACCCGCTCCTCCAGCATTCTCAGATTCTCGTCTGTCAATGTTACGGCGCTGACCCAGTTATAGATATTCTGATAATCAACATCGGAGCCGCTGCTCACGTCGCCGCCGGCCTTGACGAGGTCTATGCGCTCCTCGCCTACGCCGTAATTTGTTTCAAAATAATCGCCGTTGGCGCGCTCGCGCAGGTTGTGGATGCCCCAGTATTGCCCGTTGTAGTAGACAATCACCGCGCGCCCCTTCTGGTAGTCTACCCCTAATCCCTCCGTGAGCGATGTCATGAGCATGTCGCGGATGTAGTCCTGATCGAAATTGTTGCCGTTATTCCGCAGGATGAAGTGCTTGAAGACCGTCAAGCGCGGGTGCGACGGGAACAGGCCGTATCTCAGCCTGCTCTGCCCGTACGCTTCCCTGAAAGTTATGAGAACCGATTTTTTGGGATTCCCCTTCGACCAGTTGCCGAAGATCCTGAGCCCCGCCCGGTAGCTCCACGCGTGCTTCGCGCCGCCCTCGAAGAATTCCAATTGCACCGGCAGCTCCGTGTCGCGCCAGAAATTCGCGCCCTGATACGGGAAAACCGGGCTCGCGTTCGGCCCCATTGAGTAGAGCCCGCCGGCCGGGTCAAACATATCGTGCGGATCGACGGCAATGGAGACGACCGGCAAACTCGGCAGCCGCTCGCCGATGATGTATGTGCGCATGACAATCTCGCTCGGGTAGGCGCCGGCCATGAACTGGGCGCAGCGCATCATCGTAGTTTTTGTTAAAGACAGGGTGGCTCCCGATTGCAGCTTGCTCTCCGCGGTTGGCGCGAAACCTGTCGTGTCGCAGGCTATAAATATGTTATCGCTGACACGCGGCAGCGTAAACGTCAGCGGGCCTTCGTAATAGCCGCTATTGGGGATGCTCACCGATGACGGCGGCTGTACCTGGCCTATGTAGGTATCCGGCGAGTTATCGGCGTAGGGGGTAGGCGGCTTGCTGAGCTCCCACTTGCCGTTAGCCGTTCTCGCGTACGACAAGCCAAGCGTGGCGGCCGGATATGCGGCAGAGTCTCTGATGTACCCGTCCTCATCCAGCAAAAACAGCCTCCCGCCGCGGTCGCTTAACTCGAACGGCGCGTGGATGTTGCTACCGCGCTTCCGCGCTACTATGGAGTTAAACTTGAAATCGATCGTCTCAAATATATTCGCTACGCTCGCGAAACGGACCGCTGAGATGTTTTTCAGGTCGGGAAGCCCGCCATTGCCGGACGGGAGGTCTATTGTGTACAGTTCGTTTTCCGCCCCGCTCCCCGTCAGAACCGTGCTCCAGCCCAAATGGCCCGCTACATCAGGCTGTATCAGGCCAACCTGAAGAGCCGCGCCTTTGTTTATTCGGCCCCTGAGCAAAATTTGATTAACGCGGGAAAGATCAAGGACGGACGCGTCGCCCCAGGCATAAAGTTTCATCACTACCTCCGCGCTCGCCCATGTCAGTACCGGCTGATTGTCCTTCGTGGTAATTGTACCGCCAACGCTCGTATTCGCCTCAAATTCCCACGACGCGGTGCTGCGCCCGGGCTTGTCCGGCGGCTCAATCTGGCTGTCCGCCCAGCTCCAGCCCCCAATCGTGCTCCGAATCAAATCGATGCTGTCACGGGGCGGCTCGAGGTCCGGCTTGTCGCGGCCCGATAGAAACACCACCGCATAGCCGCGCGGCCCAATTTCCACATCCCCAAACCTCCACAGCTTGCGGAGGGCATTGTTCGTCAGGTAGTACCCGTTGAGGTTGACGGCGGTATCCGCCGGGTTGTAGAACTCCACCCACCCCGGGTCGCCCCCAAACTCATCCTTGAGGTCGGCGTTGGCCGAGTAAACCTCGTTTATGACGGCCGGCGGACGGCCCAGAAAGATCGCGCCGGTGGTATCGCCGCCCTCCCCGCCATTGCCGGGAATATCGGGCGGCTTGACATTGTCGTCGGTACAGGATATTACGAGAAGAAATCCGGCAAGCAAGAACGGCAGTAGGCGCATAAAAATCTTTCCTTCTAAAATAAGATACGTAAATATATAATATAATACAAACTCGCCGCAAATACAAGGGACGGGAAAAAATAGCGCCTTACTTGAGGGGCGAAGCGGTAACCAAACATTTTCGCCCCCTTATTGCTCCTTAACCGCAATCCTGCTCCCCGCGCTCGACCCGTACACGCCCATCTGGTACATCATCTCGGCCCGCGCCGGCGGGTGGGAGAAGTCGCCTTCGGTGATGGCCCGCGTTCTGAAGTAGAAGTCGTACGTCCCCGCGTCCATCTTCTCGAAGAAGTAGACGACGCGGTCGTCGTAGAACGCGCTGTAGTCCCCCTCTTTGGTACTTTTATTGGCCGGACGGGCGTCTGCCGGGGCGTTATTCAATCTGGGATTGAGCGGCTCGAAGCAGGCGGCTATGGGGACCGATACGGCTACAAAGAGCCTTGCCTCCGAATTGACGACCTGAACGTGCTCCTCGGCAATGTCGCCGGGGTTAAACGTCAGCGTGTTTCCCCCTTTGTCAATAGCTAACCTCTCCGCGGCCGCACCCTTGTTGATTTTTATCACGGCGCGCTTGACCGAAAACCCGCGCTGCTCGGCCTCAGCGTGGCTGCCCGGGGCCTGCGGCATATAGCGGCGGCTCAGTTTGGCCCAGAAGGCGCGGCTGTCGGAACCGGTATAGGCCGCGCTGCCGGCTTTGCCGTTTGACCAGTATGTTGAATGTGCGCCCGTCATCGTTATCTGCTGCGATTTATCCCCATCGCTAAATTTGAAACTGCTGCTTGATGGCGATATCCCCCTGTTCTCAACTATCGCCCGCAGCGCCAGAAGCGACATGCTGTTGGCGTAGGTACTGCCCCATCCGCCGCCATCGCCCATCTTCACTAATTCATCCGCCATAAGCGGCAGCCTCTTATAGACATTGTCATTCTGTGATGACGATGCCGCCATCGCGCCGACGAACGACGCGAGCGCGGTGGCATCGCTTAAGTGCATCCTCGCGCCGGCCGGGGAGGCACGCCTCTGGAACCCGCCGAACACTTCGGCGCCCTGGCGGTCCGCGAATATTGTTGACGCCCACAGCTGTTTCTCAAGCAAGGCGTACTCGGTCTCGAGCGCGTCCTTTTTCTCGTTTATGGCCCTGAAGACGTTCGCCGCGCCCTGCACATCAAACTCGCGCGCGGCAGCGGCGAGCTCGCGGGAGTAGCCGATATCCGTGTGCCCGCTCTTCGCCAGCGCGGCGAGGGCGGCCGTTCTCTCATACGCAGAGTGCCCGCCAACAAAACGCCCGTAGTCGCTGCGCAGCGATCTCTTGAGGGCCTCTATCGCCGAGGCGTACATCTGCTGATCAAACGCGTAAGGCCGTTTGAGCGATTTATTCGCGTTTTTGACCTCGGTCAGGAAATCTACTACATAGGCGGTTAGATAGACGTATCCCGGCGTCCCCGGCCAGTACCCGAACAGCCCGTCGCGGTGCTGCGACGTTTTCAAAAACTCAATAGCCCTGTCAACGCTTTCGGCTATTGACGGATCCGGGGAATCAATACCGTACTTATCCAGCACGCTATTGTAGACAAGCGGAGAGTACGACTGCGATACGATCTGTTCGGTACAGCCATACGGATACCTGACAAGCGCGGTCATCGCGGACAGTATCTTCGGCAGGTAGTGGTTATCGCTTATTAACAGATTATTGATGACTGTATTGGCCCTCGCCGGCTCTGGGAGCGCTTTCCACGAGAACGCTTCGCCCTTGTCAATACGCGCGAACTGCACATCTTCCACAAATTGCCTGTCCGTCAACACCGGTATCTTAACCTCAAACGCGTCGCCGGCCTTGTCAGCGCTCCTCATCAACGCCATCTTAACCGTCACAGAATCCCACTGCAAGGCCCCCTTAGATGTAAACGGAGGCGTCTCCACGTTAAAGTCAGTAAATAACGCCGTCGGCCTGCTTCCGTCAAGCTGTATCTGACGGTTCAGGGCGCTGCCAACCGTCAGCCCCTTCGCCTCAACAGACCAGCTCGCCGGCCCGCCCGGACCCTCTACTACCCGCGCAACCCCGCCGGCCCTGATCCTGTCTCCGAGCCGCACAAAACGCGGCAGGGCTGGCTGCACGATTACAGGCAAACGCACAGATACCCTGCCCTTCGCAGTCCCAAACCTGTCCGGCCCGCTGACCGCCATCGCCCTCACCGAATAATTCGTAAGGTCAGACGACAGCGGCACCTTTACAACCGCGATTCCGTTTTTGTCAACCTTTATGGACGGATTCCAATACGGCACCGTTTTGAAATTTTTGCGCGGCGTTAAATTTCCAAGCCCGTCAATATCATCAAAATCGCCGCCGCCGCCGCCGGGGTTCTCGACCGTGTGGAGATGGCCGATAGCAATGTTCCTGCTGTCCCTTATCGCGATGCGCGAATGAACCTCCTCTATAAACGCGTCGATCGGGTCCAAACCTTTCTCTTTGCGGAGCGACAGTACCGCCTCGTCAACCAACCACAGCGCGGCCTCGCCGGACTGCGGGCGGCCCTGATTGTTTTTGAGGGTAACGGTCACATCAATCGTAGCGTTGGGTGTGGTGACGGGTACGTGCGTCAAACTTACGTCCAGCATATTGGCAACCGGGTTCACCGTGAGCCAGGTGGTATTGCCGATTGTCTCCGGCTTGCCGGCATCCGCCTGCGTACCGTCAGCCGTGCGGCGCGGCATTGACGCGCGCGGGCGCATAAGCAAAAAACTGACAGGTATGCGCGGCGCCATCTCCTGCCGTATGTCAAGCAAGAACGTCCCCTGCCCGTCGTTGATGTTTATCCACCTGTGCTGAATTTCCCCATTCGGCCTTTCGACCACAGCCAGCGCCTGCGCGTTTTTGTAGGGGCTTTTTAAGAGGATCTTCGCCTGCTGGCCCGGCTCGTAAAAATTCCTGTCGGACACCGTCTCAAAAACATTTTGCTCGGGCTTCTTCCACGTCTGCGTACCGGTTCCGGAGAGATACAGGTCCACCTTAACCGTCTGCAGGCGGCCAAGACGGTCGCGCGAAGACAATTCAAGGATGTAGACCCCCGGCTGCTGATCCTTAAACTCAATATGCAGCGGCTCCGCCCCTGTTACCACGCTCCTCTCCTCCACCAGCTCCACCGCCTCGTCTGTAATATACTTAGGATTCCCCCCTGAAAAGTCAGAATCGGCAAGGTACGATATCCACGTAACTTTCTTTAACTCTACGCTGACCTTCTGCCCAGCAACAAGCGAGTCGTTAACGCCTATAGCCGCAACACGCGCCGATATAGCCGAGCCGTTTGTGATATGGCGATTAGTCCGCACGCCAAGTATAAACGGCGGCAGCGCAACCACGGCATGGCGCGTCGATACCGTTTGCCTGCCGGCATCCGTAACCGTGGCTTCAACAATATATCTTGTCGGATTCCCCGCCATCGACGCCTGCGGGTTCAGCGTTATGGACGCGCTGCCGTTGTCGTCCATTTTGGCGCTCTCCTCAAATACACCCTGGCGGCGCGGCGCGGCAACAGCACCGTATCGGCCGTCGCTTGACAAAATGTAATTGACAAACCCGCGCGGGCGGTGGTCATAAGGGTACGATGTCACCTTCCACGCGATATCCTGCCCCACAACACGCCCGCCGGCATAGTACGATGCCGACGCCCGCACCTCCGCAGGTTTATCGTTGGGGATGCGGTCGGGGCTGCTCAGCCTGACTTCAAAGCGCGGGATGCGGTACGCCTCAACCATAAAATCCGTTTCAGCGATCTCCGCCGTTTTCTGTTTTTCGGTACTGTTCAGCAGCTCTACGCTATACTCCCCGGTAGCCTCCTCCCTCGGCGCAATCTTCAAATCAAAGCTGCCGAACTCGTTCAGCGTTACCGGAAAGTCAGCGCGCGTACGCGACGGGCCGCGCACCCTTACAATGTACGATAACCCCTTGGCCGGCAGATTGATTGTGCCGTGAACAGTCTCCCTTACATACCCCTTTATAAAAATGCTGTCCTCCGGCCTGTAAATTGGCCGCTCTGTCCGCACGAACCCGCGCAGTTTTTTATCCCGGCCGGGCTGATACACATCCGACTGCAGCCAGTTCAGCCACTCGCTGCTCCGGTACCAGTGATTATCCATAAACACCTCCGCGCTGCCCGGGCCGCTGCGGACGTCAAGTACCAGCACGTCGTCGTCCTTAGACACAACAACGCGCCTGACAACGGCGTTTTTAAACTTCTCCTTCAACGCAGGCGTGTGCACAAGCGAAAACGTCCCGTCCTGCCCGGTTTTCCCCTCCGCAAGCGCGGCCATCCTGCCGTCGGCGATGCCGTCAATCCGCACGACCGCGCCCTGCACAATTTTCCCGTTTGTATAGCTCGTAACGCCAAACAGCACCCTGTCACGCGACTCCACCGCGCTCAAACACAGGTCCGTCACGTCAACCCTCGCATAGCGGCGGGTTGGCGAACCGTCAAGCAGCCTGATGCCAACCAGATACGACCCCGGCTTGTCCTTACCGCTAACGGACGCAAGCATCGGTTTCAGATCGACGCTCTGGAATTTGCCGGCGCCGCTCTTGTCGAGGTCTACCACCTCCGAATAGTGCGGGCTGCCGAGCATCATTATGTGCTTCTTCATTTCGGCTTCGGCCTGATAGTTGGACATCCGCCTCTCCCGCCCCCTGCTGTCCCGCGTTATCTCTATCGAATCCAGCCGCGGCGGCTCCTCGCCCGGGCCGGGGGGCCTGCCTGACTCGTCAACCATCAACGCCGAGCGCGGAAACCTGCTGAACGCTGTGTGCAACGGGTCTATCTTGTATACCCTCATGTCAAGCGACGAAACGCCGCGCGTCTTTACAGGGAACTCCTGAGGGCCAAACCGCTCCACAACCCCAAACCCGCGCTCCCACTCCGCAAACGGCGCGATCTTGGGCAAAAACGCGAAGAACGAACCCGGCTTCTTATTTGTCAATACGCGCCCGGCACGGTCTTTTATGGCAACGGGATTAAGCGTTACCTTATACAGTTTCTCCTGCTCAATCCCCAAGTTGATGATCATTCTCTTGTTGTCAATACGATACTGAAACTCCGAAGGCGCGGGCGTTACGCTGACCATGTTTTTTACGGCAGACAGCCCCGGGTCCGCCGGCCGCGCCGAAAACTCGACTATAAGCGCCCTCTCAAGGCCAAACTTCATCGCCTGGCGCGCGTCGTAAGAGATCCCGCCCGAACTCAAAGATAACAGCTGCCCGTACGTCCCGGCCCTCTCCATCGTAAACTCCGGCGTAGTCTCAAACGAATAAACATTCACTGCATCCTTAAACTCCGCCCTCTCGGTAAGCCTGACGCTGATCTTGACCCGCCGGCCATACCCTATCGGCTCATTAAATGTGAATTGATAAAGGTACTCCGACGCGCCGCGCACCGTCTCCGTAACCCTGTACTCCGACGGCCTCATCGTCCGGCAGCTCTTATCATCTACCCCCGGAAGCGCGCACACATCAAAACCGACAAGCCGCGACAGCGCCTGCTGGTCAATCCGCGAAGAGTACTCAAGCCCAACCCGGGCAACCGGCGCAAGGTCAACGCTGCCGGCCTCAGGATACACCGCCTTAGGAAGCGGCAGCAGCGTTATCAACTCGCGCGAACTCTTCTGCGATGTTACCTTGTACCTCTTAAGCGGCACCCACGGCGCGGCCGGCCGGAACTCTATGGTGCGCGGGTCAACCTTTATAAACTCCCCCGGATGTGCAGGAACAATAGACATCAACTGCTCCGAAGGCTCAATAGGCCCAACTGCGCCCGGCACAACATCCCTGCTGAAAAACACCGTTACAGGATCATACTCGCGAAGATAAGCAGCCGGCAATATCTTCGCATCCCCCCCCTTAACAGCCGCTGCCTGACTCCGGTCGGCGGGGACGTAGGTGTAGGGCTGGCCCGTAACCGTATTAATACAGGCTATAACGACCAACAACCCGACATAAATATTGTTTAATTGCAATTGTCGCATTGTTTCCCCCTGTTAATAATCTTATATCACATTATACGGATTAACTGATTAATTCTTCTAATTTCGATACTTGTCTATATTCAACTAATTCCCCTTCAAACTCCTTAAAATGCGCTTTCCCGCATTTTATTTTTAGTTTTTCGCTGTCTACCAACTCTTGACCCTCACCCTTTGTTTCAGCGACAAAATATACTTTCTTTTCGCCTTTTAATACTATTGCCCAATCCGGATTATATTTTCCAATAGGTGTCGATATTTTGAACCAGCCCGGCAGCTTGAAGTAAAACTCAACATTATCCTCGTTAGTTTCACAATCTTGGGCGAATTGATGTTCAACCTGCGAATCAAGAGGGATATAGTTTTCGTAAATCGTCATATCCGCCTTATTTACCTTATACGTATTACCACCTACATAAATCTCAAATTCAGCATCATCAAATAACGCCATCTCATAAATTTCATTTAACATCTTTTCATATTTTATGCCGTCAATCATCAATTCATGTAATGCCCTTTTTATGACGCTTACGGCATTGTCCATAAACATTTGCGGGTTGATAAGCATATCTCTCATTCGCCCCGATTTATGGATTATATCAAAGACCGTTTTCCGCGTTAATCTGGTTTTGTTTTGAATGTAAGAAATCACATCGGGCAACGTGCCATGTAACTTTTGGCCATAGGCGATATTATTTTCGTCCAAGATACTAATAGGCTGTGTATTTTGCAGTTTTCCATCGTATGCAGACACTCCTATACCTAAAACATTTATAGCGGAAACACCCTCCGAATTGATTTTTATACCTACACGCGTACTACGTACAACGGGGCTACAAATTTCAGGCATTTCACTAACAGCCTTGCCTGCAGCTTCCACCAATTCATCTGTCTTATATGATACATTATATCTTGTCTTATATTTGATTCTATCCCAAATTTCCAAAAATTTAGGATCCAACTGAAAACCATTGCGATAATTTACTTTTTCACGATCCCGTTTATCCTTTATCCGCCCGGCAAAATTCACCCCGCAATCGGCTTCAAGCTCTTTTTGCAAAGTACCGGCAAAATCTTCGTAACTCTCATTGGCTACCACCGTGAGACGATTAATATCTTTATCGTAAACACGTTGACCGGCATTATCCACGCAAAGACGCAAGCCTCGGCCTATCTCCTGACGCTTTTTCATATCGGACCGCGTTTCATTAAGCGTACAAATTTGGAACACGTTAGGATTGTCCCAGCCCTCACGCAGCGCGGAATGGCTAAAAATAAAACGCAACGGCGTTTTCATATCAAGCAAACGCTCTTTCTCCTGCATGATTAACTGATACGTATCATTGTCATCCTGCGTCTCTCCGCCCGTATCTTTCAATTTCCCCTTTTTATCCNGCGAAAAATAGCCATTGTGCACATCCTTAGCCTCAAATTTCGCAAGNTCCGCATACTTGGATTTAGAGATTTCATCATTGTATATCTCCTCGAACCACCGCGCGAATTTACCGGGCACCCCATCTCCGGCATCATCGTAGTCACGATAATTTTTGACTTTATCTATAAAAAACAGGGACAGAACCTTTACTCCCTTTTTGGCATATTGCTTTTCCTTTTTCAAATGCTCCTCCACCGTCCGGCGAATCATATATCGTTGCACCTCATCAATCAATCCGCCCTGTGTCTCACCAACAGCAAGCGACTGCCCATTTGACAATGAAATGGTTTGGGAAGAAAAATCAATATCCTCTACACGCAAATCGCGATAAATCTCGCGTTCGCCAGAAAGCTTAAACAAATCATAATTTCCGTCACTAACAGTAACACTTTTACGCTTCACTCCTTTTGGCGTATTCACATCCAATAAAATTTTTACAATAATCTTGCTCTTTCCGCTATGCTGAATACACTCCACCTTAACAAAGGCGTCATTCATGGCATTCACACTCATTACAGAATCCACCTCAATCTGCTTCACCAATCCTAAATCGTAAGCATTAACAGGATTGAGCGAATACACTTGATTGTACAAATTGGTATGCGTCGCCGAGTAACGTAAGGTACAGAGCGGATTCAAATTCCGAATAGCCTCCTTGCGGATGTCCGTCTCCATATTTTGCGGCTCGTCCACAATAACAATCGGGCAAGTAGCCTGAATAAATTCAACAGGCGCTTTTCCGCTAAGTTTGTCATTGGGCTTGTTGATAATATTTTTGTCTTTGGCAAAAGAGTCGATATTAAGCACCAACACCTGGATAGCGTTACTCAAAGCGAAATTGCGCAAATTAGAAACCTTTTTGCTGTCATAAACCTCGAAACTTAAACTTGCCTTATCATAGAGCGATTGAAAATGCTCATGCGTAATCTGCAAATTCTTCAAAACGCCCTCGCGAATGGCAATAGACGGAACAACAATCACGAACTTGCGAAAACCGTACAGCTTGTTCAGCTCATAAATAGTACGCAGATATACATATGTCTTCCCGGTCCCGGTCTCCATCTCAACAGAAAAATTCATCTCCTGCGAATCCCCGCCAGTACCCACAATCCCATTACGTTTTTGAATCACCCTTACATTACTGAATACCTGCCCTTTATCAATAGAAAGCTCATTCCCAAACCCAAGCTCAGACAACATCTCCCCATCCGCATGAATGGAAAACTC
This sequence comes from Chitinispirillia bacterium, assembly GCA_009786575.1. GTDB lineage: Bacteria > Fibrobacterota > Chitinivibrionia > Chitinivibrionales > Chitinispirillaceae > GUT77. The sequence continues at coordinate 14,237 of WQRV01000014.1, forward strand.
GCCGTTCTTCAATCCCTGCCCCTCAAAAATATCCGTTACGGCGCGGATAGCGTCGAGCTGGTACGGTTGATTGGGGTCGAAGTGCAGTTTCATGAAATAATCTTACGAATAAAGTAGTTTTTATTTTTTGTCCCGTCTTTTAACTGACCACATTCATCTGCTTCACCTAGATGAGCCCCATTGCTATCAAAAACCTCATAATGTCTTTTGTTTTTTTTGTGAAAATAATCAAAATACCAAAAATAGCCTGTCTCCAAACACCGATAAATACATTGTTTTTCCCATCGATATGCCGTTTTCTCAAATTTCGGATTATTTTTAAGTGAAAATCCCGTATTTGATATAAACGCATACCAATCTGCGAAATCGTTAGCGCCATTAACTATTGGTGTAGTAATCATTTTCGGCGAACCATCTATGTTGTCAGTATCTTTTATCACGTAAATTGCATCTCTCCCTGTCAAATGTGCATTTGCAATATTAACTAGTATGGTTTTATTGCTTTTATCACAAACAACTTCAGCAGCATCCGCAATAATTTTGTCAGACTGTATTGCACACCAGCAGGTAATACCATTATTAACGTACCAAGAGGCAATATCCCAATTAATATATTTGTATGCAGGGCTACTTATGGATTTTGTGTCTATATTTCTTGAACGTTTTCCAAAGATATGTAAAATTTGCGTTCTAAAGTCATCTAGATATTTTCCTTTCAGCAAATTTTTTGCCATTTTTAAAAAACAATTCAGATTTTTTGCGTCATAACACAATTCAAAATCTTGATGATTTTTTAATAGCTGCTTTATTGCAACAACATTATCAATCAATCCATCGTAGATGGTGGGATCATCTCCAAGGGCAATCAGATCATCATCTTTATTCGGAAAAATAAAATAAGCGGCTATTTTCATCATTAAAATCCTAACAGATAGCTAAGGTCATTTTCTGTTTGATCAAAAAAACCTTTTGGTTGTTTGTCTATTTTACCATCTTCTAAAATGGTAATTGGCTCCGCGTTCGCGCAATGTTTGTCTTCATCTCTTGTAAAATGATAAATCTTAACTAAATTTCTGTCAATACCTCTTTCTCCGTTTTCAAATTTTTTACAGGCAACAAGTATTCCATTCAAAATATGGTCGCTATGTGTTTCCACAATAACCTGCGCCCCGCCCTGAGCTGCCAGTGCAATAAGTTCAGCTATTTTTGATTGCCCCTGGGGATGTATGTGAGCCTCAGGGTTCTCAATTATGAGCAATGATCCCGGCGAGGCGGAAAGCAGCGCGGTAATAACAGGAAGTGAGTATGAAAGCCCAAATCCAACATTTTCTACCATCAATCCTTTTATTGCAGGGCTATCTCCTCCCTTAGTATATCCATATTCTACTTTTATGGTGTTTCCGGTGATTTTTTCTAATGTCATGGTGACACGAGGACTTACTTCTCCTTCCCATGCAATAGTTTGCTCCAATAATTTTTTGCTGGGACAACTTGAATGCAAAACATTGTCTAACCTAACATCAAAATCACGATGGTTTCCATAGTGATGCAAAAAGTGAGCGACTAGTTCACCCTGCCCATATTCGAGAGATATTTGTTTTTCTGTTTCCACTGCATAAGTATCCATCGGATATAATCTTCGATTAGCCCAACGCGATGCACTCAAATATTGAAAGTCATTTGTAAATAACGATGATTGTTGAATGTTCGGCGGCAGTGAAACCTTTTGGATTAACGGAATAAATGTATCATCCCATTTTCCAGTCAAATCAAATTTCCATGTGCACTTTTCACCTGAATCATCTTCTACAGCAAAGGAAATAGCGTCATCCTTGACATCCCGCGACAGGGCATCATATCCGTTCCCGATAACACATAGCGGCTTATTCAGGTCCAAGCCGGTATCAAGTCGGCCTTTCCTAAAACTTTGGCGCAATAAAAGTAGTGCGTGTAACACACTTGACTTACCGGAACTGTTTACGCCGGCCAATACTGTTAGAGGCCCTATATCCAACTCTGTGTTATAATGAGCCTTAAAATTAAATATCTTCAATTTTGTTATCATCACTAATCCTTACCTTTCTCCCTTGAACACTTTTTTGCAATACATACTTAAACCACGAAAAACGAACATTCACATTATCTTTTGTTCCAGTAGCGAACGACAGCGAATTGTTATATTTGTTGTTTCTCATTAACTCAATTAAATTATATTTCAATATCTCAGCGTTTTTACGCAATAAGTTTTCTTCATCATTGCTTAATCTTGAAAAATTGACCGTAATAACTTCAAAATAAGCTTTATTTAACTGCCGGCGTTGATCCTCTGTATTAACTCTTTTTCTGAATGCATCGTTTCCGAAAATATCAATTGCCAGTAGCAATGCTTTCCTGAAATCCTGCTTTATAGGTTCTATATCTTCCTTTTCCAGTAATTCCATTGTCACATTTAAAAACATATTCAAATCAGGCGTATATTTATAGTAATCTGTTAAATAAAAAGCGATAAAACGACATACAAAATCCCTATCCTCCATTCTGTCTGTTTTAATTCTTCCGTCCGTTGCTTTTAAAAATTCCTGCATTGTTGACAATTCATATAATACTTTTGTTGCTTTTCCCTGAAACATCGCATTACGAATTTCTTGCGCATTAAGCATTAAACCGCCTGTATTAAGCCGCTTAAATAACATGTGCCTGACATCTGTAGGTGACTTTTTCAAAAGATTAACAGTTATTGGCCGCATAATAATGCTACGCTGCAACGATCTATCCAAATCATCAAAACCTTGCCCATTCATATCTAAATGCTCTAGCCCAGTTAGCTTCAATGTTTTAGTAACGCAGAAGTTTTGGATGGAACAACAGCGCTGTAATCCATCTATAATACCCCATGGCAACGAAAAGGTATCAAAATAAAAAGCCGGCAACGGTAATCCTAAAAGAATAGATTCTATCAATCTACTTTGTTTTCCATTATCCCATAAATCACGTACTCGTTGAATATCCGTATCCATGTTAATCTCATAGTGCTCTATCATATCCATCAAATAACCTACCGTAAATGGAGGCATCTCAATCTCAATCTCATTAGGCTTGAACGGGTGAGTAATAGTCCCTATATTAGATGGCGCATCCTCATATTCAATATCAATATCAGATACATTTGTGGGCGCAAACATAATATCTACTATCTCATAACCCAAATCGCGAAGCTCTTTCGCCTCATCCGCACTTACCGGATGTTCCACATACGCTTTCATATTTACATTATCAAGTTGCTTTTTCATACCCATCCTCACACCGTCCTGAACTCCACCCCGGCGTCTTGCAGCTGCAGGGCGGTGTTGGTTTTTAGTTCGTCGTTATCCGCAAAAAGGCGGTCGAGCGCTATGACCTTTTGCGGGGTTGGCTGTAATGCCGATATTTCTCTCGCTATATCCAAATCCATCTTGGTTAAGACTATTACAAGCTCGTTACCGCTTACGCAATAGTAATGACCCCTGTTTTCCGCCTTGTCCGTCAGCTGATAGCCTGATTTCAACATCAGCTCTACCAGCATNTTCTCCGTTTTGCTTTCGGGCTTTACAGGGTCTATGAACATCTCTAACTGATGCGCGAGGTTATCCTCGGTGATTTCTTCGCCCCGCCATTCCTTGAAGTTCGAGGGGGAGAGGCGGTATGATTTGAAGCCTAAATCAAGCGCCGGGGAGTCTTCTCCGAACATGTCGTTTTTGGCGGATGCGTCCTGTTGCTCCTTTTCTATTTTTTGGATTACGCGGCGGATACGCTCGCGGGAAATGTCGGAGATGTTTTTGTAACCGGCTTTGTATGCTTCGCTGGTTTCGTCGCATGGTTCGGGTAACTGAACCATGATGAATTTACGATTACCGCCGTCTTCGATGTTTAGTTGCATTACGGCGTGGGCTGTGGTAGCTGAGCCGGAGAAAAAATCGAACACGATATCGTCTAACTCCGTGCACTGCAACAACAAGCTTATAAGTAACATTGACGGTTTCGGAAAGTCAAATCTATGACCACCCAAAAGCTGTGTTATCTCTTTTGTTGCAGTATTGGTATAAATACCGTTTTTGATAATTGAAGAAAAACCAGGAAGATTGTCTGACAGATCATTAAGGAACGCTTTTCTTCTCGGTCTTCCATCTAGCTTTTCAGGCCAAAGGACTCTGGCTTCATTTATAAGTTTCTTCATCGTTTTCTGATCGTAACGCCACCCTTTGGCCGGACAACCATAATTAACATTAGTGCAGGGATCTATAAGATCGTAATGTAAATTGGGACGTGCATCAGCTGTCGCCAATCCCACCATATTTGCGCTTGTCCATGGTCCGCGAGGATCATTATCTGGATTAGCGTACTGTTCGGTCTTCCTTTCTGTCCCCCGAAAAATACGTTGTCCGGACTGTTTTGTATAGCAAATAATATATTCGTGGTCAATAGATACACCAGAGATGTTACGATTATCTTTGTTCTGTCTGCTTTGCCATACCAGTTGTGCCACAAAATTCTCTTCCCCAAAAATCTCATTCATCAGCAACCGCAGATTATGCACCTCATTATCATCGATATGCACAAAAATCACACCATCGTCACGCAACAAATTGCGCGCAAGAAAAAGCCTCGGCAGCATCATGCTTAACCAGTTGCTGTGGTAGTGCCCGTTTTCCCTGCTGTTCTTCCGAAACAGCCCCTCTTTCATCAAATACCCGTCGTCGTCCCTCTCGCCTACGCGCTTTTCGTAATCTTCCAGATTTTCCTTGAACCGGTCGGGGTATATGAAGCTGTCGTTGCCGGTGTTATAGGGCGGGTCGATGATTATGCACTTGATTTTGTTGTAGTACGCCTTTTGCAGCACCTTGAGTACTTCCAAATTTTCGCCCTCTATAAAGACGTTTTCGGTGGCGGCGAAGTTCACGGACAGTTCGGGCTGCGGCATCAGCGTGGCGGTGGTGCGCTCCTGCAGGGTTCGGAACGCGTCGGCCTTGCCTGCCCAGTTTAGCGTATAGCGCTCGTTGCTGAAGTCGATATTGTCGCCGAAAACCGCTTTGAATTTTTCCAGATCTACCCTATCTTCAGAGAAGATATTTGGAAAAATCCCGCGCAGTACAGCAACGCTATCTTGTTTTATATCAAGCGATTGTCCGTCCATAAACCCTACCGTGATACCCGGTTATTTTTACAGTATTAACTTGCCGCAAACCGCCAGTTTGTGCCTGCGGATAGACCCCAACATATATAATATATATTACGACAAAACCGGGTGGGTAAAATTTTTTCACGGCGCCTGCCCGTCATCCCCGCCGTCCAACAACTCCACTAACCCCCCAAATGTTATATCCCCGCCGTACGGACGCTTGCTGTAATCGGATATAAATGTCGTCAGGTACTCCTTCGTCCGGTCTTTGGGGCTGACCGGGATGTGGTGGTACTGATCCTCTATCAGCGCGAATACCGAGCTTAGAGTATCGCCCGAAAAATCTCTGGCGGGGACAAACTGCTTCTTCCCGGCAACCTGATGTATGAACTTCTCGTGTATCAGCCAGTTCAGTATGCCCATAGCCTGCCCCGGCGTCAGCTCGTACTTCTCGCAGAAGTATAAAAGCGTGGGCGCTCCGGCCTTCTTTATGAATGCGCCCGCGCAGTCTATCATCATCCGCATCGTGATGTAGCTGCGGTAATCCCCCACGCGCCTGTCCCAGCGCTGCGTGGCCCGAAGAAGCGGGCGGAAGTTCTGGTGGACATAGGCTATCTGGGCGCTTATGAGAAAGAGCAGCGCGGTAAAGTATATTGACATGAGGAAAAAAATCATAAGCCCGAACGTGCCGTAGATCGTCTGCGTCCGCGTTGACAGATGAACATAGTACCCAAACGCCCAGCGCTCAAACTCAAAAAGCGCGCAGGATATTATACCGCCTATGATCGCCGACGAAATGTACACCTTAGTGTTGGGAATGAACCACAGCATAACGGCAAACGCGAGCCCCGTGAATACTACCGGCAGCACGCTCATCAGCATAAGATCTTCCGGCAGCACGCCGAATACGCCGCTGTTGCGCACATAGTACGACACGTAGAATAGTATGGGGCTGTAAACTACCACCATCGTAAAGGTACGCAGGCGGCTCATGAACGGGCGCGACCGCGCCACCTTCCAAATAGAGTTCAGCGACTGCTCCGTAATGGTGAACAGCGAGAGCGCCAGTATAATGAGAACGCCGACGCCAATACCCTTAAGGTTGCGCGCGTTCACAAAAAACGCCGAAATGTACTCCATAACCACCGGCGGCGCGAACGGCAGCATCATAGACAGCGCCTCCTCCACCTGAGCGGGCGAGATGTCCGTCATGGAGGTAATGAAAAAACCAAGCGTGGCAACCAGCGGGATAAGCGTAGTAAGCAGCACAAACGCGATGCCCGACGCGCGGCTCGTGCCGTGGTTGTGCACGAACTCGGAAAACACAATCCGCACAAACACCGCGAACCACACGAACCCGCGGTACAAAAAGCCCCGCCCGGCCGCCGCCTCCACCACCCGGTTGGGGTGGTTAATAATGTCGAAAAATACGCTTTTTTTCATATAATAATCCGTTATTATTGAAGACACGATTAAATATGATACCCGCACCCCCAAAGACTGCACGGCAGCCGTGATGCCTCCGGGAGGACAGGCATAATATTTAATCGCGTAATCTATAATATAATATATAGCCCGCCCCCTCACCAGCGTTTTTTTGTACTTTATTGCCCCGCCGAACCACCCGCCCAAAACGGTCAGCGCGGGGGCGAAAGGGCTATTTTTGGGGTGTTCGGGGGGATTTGTGGATAACTTGTCGATAATTTTAAAAAAATATTGCGTTTAAGGTGCCAAATATATTATATTTATGGATATTTGGTAAACCCGAAAAACCTCAAAGAAAGGGGTTGATTATGACGGAAAACCGTTCCAACAAGCGTGTTATTGTCTCCAACCTGGATCTATTAGATGCTGATTTCACGACTCAGTCTGCCGCCACGGAAGACATGAAGTTCAGTAACAGCGATGCCATATTAGACACAATCATCGCTAAAAATAATGGACGTTTCATCGTTTCCAACTTGGATTTATTAGATCAATTTTAAGCCTATACTAAAAGTCTTCACTCATTTACTTTTTTCTCTCTTGAACCCCAAATAATAATCAAGGTCAGCAAGAATTTCTCTTACCGTATCGGTTAGGCTTACATCTTTGACCGATATTGTCTCCGTATCTTTAAACGTCATATACTCGTCAAAATGCGCTTGTTCATCGTCTGTGAGCGGACAATACGGGTCTTTCGTTAAATCACTTAGATCACGGACTTCTACATTTCCGATTAGCATTTCATCCTCCTATATGCGCTTTTTGGCCCCCAACCACCCGACCAAGCCGGTGCGGCGATTTGGGGCATGTTCATAAATATACAATATGCAATACCGGAAAAACAAGAAGATTGGTAAAATTGTTACTGCGGGACGGGATTGAGCGTAGGGGATGATCGCCGCCATACCGCCCCATGCCGCAAAAATGCGGCTTGGAGCAGTGGCTTGAAACTTATTTATATCTGTTAGATGCGTTTATTCTTGTATGCAACGAATAGAACCTAGTTGTTGATCCGTAGTCACTACAATAGAGACCAGTACTGAACCCCAACTGTGAATTATATAGCAACGTACAGAAAGGCCATCGTTACCACGACCATTTGTTTCTGTAGCGCTCCACCATAAACCAGAACCACCTATACCGTGGAAAGAACCATTGCCCTCCCTCCCAATCATCCACGAACCACCCGGAAAAGCCGAAAAACCAAATTCATCGGTACCAATACCATGAGTAATGTTTCCATGCTTTTTCCAACCGGTTCTCGATTTAAGTTTTTGGCCGGCCCAATCCCATATCACGGTCTTTTCATCACTGTGCTCCGAACGTATTCCACCAACAGCCACGGCCAAGCGATCCCAATCGTCACTACTCGGTAAGCGCCATCCGGCCGGGCACGCGCTCATCGCTTCATCCCAGTCATACAGTCTTCCGTATTGTGCACAATTAGACACTCCATTTTCATAACACCTAGAACCGGGTGTACTGAATTTCAAGTTTTCCGCCATCCACATTTTATCACCTATTGTTACCGTACGATAAGTTTCTCCGTCTCGTGTGTCGGTGAAGATATTCGCTTCTGATATCCACCCTTGTGCGGCCGCGTATGCTTTCGCGTCCAGTTGGGTATGCGTACCTAAACAAAATACACATAATGACAGGGAACAAAAAACACATACTGTTATTGTTATTTTTGCGATGTACCTCATACTACTACTCCTTTTGTTAAAATTGGTTATTCGCTGTTTCGAGTGGGCAACTCCCACTTCGTGCCAGCAATATCAATATATATTTGTAATAACTTCCTCAATAATAATACACGTTATTTTCCTGATTTAAGCAATATCAGGCCACCTATGAGTACCGTCCATCCAATTATCTGAAACATCAAGTTTCCTTTTTTGTTACTTTTCATTTTTACAGCTTCTTCTTCGTGTGTGCCATAACGCCAGCCAAGGGCGGTACAATTAACCACAGGAAAGTGATATGTACCTGCGTTCATACCATTTTTGTGATAAAAATATGGCAAGTTATTATCAGTTTGTTGTGTAGCACCACAATCAACATATTGGATAGAAAATGCATCCCGTGCCATCTTTACATTTGCTCCCATAGTAATATTGATAGTGCTCGCGTCAGAATAAGCACGACTCCTAAACGCTTCACTACCGATATACGTGCAGTTATTCGGCAGTATTATACTAACAATGTGAATATCCTTGAATGCCCCATCACCGATGGAAACAACCGGATCTCCCCAAACGGTACTTGGAATAACAAGTGCAATCATCCTTTCTCCACGGTCAAATTTGCTCCCTTTCGTATTAGGTCTATCCGTAAAACCTTGTATTTCTCCTTTGGCAAACTTGAATCGGTCATTTTCAATGACATAGCTTTTGCTGATAGCTCGTATTTGCAGAACTCCGCTTATAGCGGCTATTTCAGCATCCTCTTCATTTACGCTTACAACACGTATAGTCATATTATCGCTAATATCATTTACACTAACACTTTGAAAATTCAAGGTTTTCCTATCGGGTGCAGAAATATTAACTACCGGGCGGCCACTCCAATTTAATTCCCAAAAGCCACCAGCTTGTAGTGTTTGCGCACCTATTACGTTATTTTGGTTATTTAACAATTCAAAAACTACAGCAAATTCTTGGCTCCGTCTTTCAAAAGCTTTCAATTCTGTTACACCTTGTTGAGGCCAATTTCCCAACTGCCACGTATCTTTTCTTTTGGTGGCATTCAGTCCATCCCATACCGCTTGCAACGCACGCTCTATTGAAATCGTCCAAACACTACTGTTATACAAATATGTTTCAATGCTCATCGTCACCGTTTCGTTTTCGTAATTGATAGCTCCCTGTTTAACATCCGGTACGTAAAACAGGGTATAAGGCATAGACTCTATCCTATTGAAATTGTCAAAAAATACCTCCGTTTCCTTAAGCCGAGTTACCCACTCTTTCCGCCATTGTATATCATTGCTGACATTAGCGCCGATATTTCCGCTTATAATATTAGCATTAAGTACCGAAGAACGTTTTCCCGCTAATGTTAGTGTGGAATCAAAAGTGGCAGCTTGAAAGTAGTAGCTCAATGCTGCAATTTCGGTTCCCTGCCTCTGCGCGGTAATACCTCTGGCTTGAGCAGCTCGTCCGAGTATCTGATTTTCTGTAACCGCTCCGGTGAGCTCCTGTTGTGCTTTTGCGCTAAGCGTTACGCCCACTTTTTGGAGCAGTTCAAGAGCAACCCTCCGTATACCTGTAAGATTGCTTATATCCCAATATGTAAAGTTTCCTATAAATGAGGCTATTGTTGTTTTATCAGAATTTTGGGTAATATGCATTTGCAGCGAGTAGCCCTCCGGCGTTTTGGTTATGCTTCCGCCCAGAATGTGGGTCGTTTGGGCTAAATTCCCCAAATCGAGTCCCTCTCTCGCTTTGTCGTCATACATATCTGACATCAGGTTGAGGTATATCTCGTCCAAACGTTCCCAATCCAATACGGAAATGGCGGAATAATCCGAGAAACTACGGACAAATTCTCCTTGAACCAACGCTGGTAGATGGTTTTGATTTTCTGCAAGACCAGTTGGCTTTGGGGTAAGAATGGTAATACTCATCCCTTTACCCCCGTCCCCGGTCCAGTTCTGCGCTTGCGCCACAGAGGTTAAGCCCAGCAAAACAGACACAACAACGCCTAAAACTTGCTTCCTGCCCATCATAAAATGCCCCTTCTTGGCCGATTTTGGCCATTTTTAAAGTTATCCATCGCACCCCACCCATTGCACAAAAATTTGACAATTTGGTCATGCCTCTATAAAATAATGCCATTTTGGACAAAAAAGCAAATTTTTTATTAAACAATTGCCAAATTGTCCAAACCGTATTATAAATTTTTTGGAGGGAGAGGGTTATATGAGCACATCTTTGGGACAACAAATTATATATTACAGGAAGAAAGCTGGCTTGAGCCGCAAGCGGTTGGCAGAAATTATCAATGTGTCATACGAAGCCTTTTGCCGCTATGAACGAGACGAGCGGGAGCCCAATATCCTAACCCTGATAACCCTCTCCAAAGCCCTAAACGTAACCGTAGACGCCCTCCTGGGCCTAAAGCCCCCCTCCGACCTGCTGGCGCAGAACAGCGACGAGTCCGCGGTGCTCCGCACATTCCGCGGCATGAGCGCCGCGTGGCAGGACCGTGTGCTGGAGCTTATCTCGTGGCTGTCCGATGCGCCCAGATTAGCCGAGGCGTCCCGCCGTTCCCCCGGCGGGCGTGCGCGGGCCTGACGCCGGCGGCGAGATCTGCCGGGGCGTTGTTTTCCTCTCCTGTACTTCTTCGATATTGATATGAGTTTTACGGATTATCCTTGTGGTTCCTGTTTTGGCGGATGGGCTATATCGTAGAATAAATTGGGGGATTGAGCCAAAGGTTTTTTGCGTTTCAGGCGTTTTTCAGCAGTTTGCTGTATATGTAGCAGCTATCGACACACAGGTCTAAGTGATTGTTCCAGACCTTGGAGCTGTCTACATTCGGATTCGCGTCCCAAGAGATATTTCCGCTGCTGTCTATATAGACGTCTTTAAATCTGTCCCAATTTCTGACGGGGGCAAAGGCCCGGCCTTTCAGCGTTTCTTTCATATCGTACAGCTTGACTTCGCCGTTATCAAACTCTATTTTCAGGGCAAAATCCTCCTGTGCGGTTACTTTTTTTACGGAGCGGCGGCCGCTCGCGAAATACTCTTTTACTTCGACAGGCATTTTCATATATGGTCTCCCTTACGCAAGAGGGGTAATCGCAAAAGTTTCTTCACCCTTAGAGGCCAGTTCCCAATTTTCCAAGAGTTCTTCCTGATGCAACGCGGCCCAGCCTAACAACATTTTAAGCTGCTTGTCGGAAATTTGGCCCTCTAAAATGTCTATATCGTTTATATCAATCACAACAGACATTCCCGCGTACTCGGCATGGAAGTGCGGCGGCAGATGGTCATGCCAGTTGATATAAATCCTTATCCCGCGAAAAGTGCAAATTGTCGGCATCTTAAAACCACACGGTCCCTTTCTCGTCAATCTCTCTGATCCGCGCCTCGACCGCATCTGAGATATCTACATCCGCAGCCGAGATGTCGTCGTTTGTCATGGCCGTGTACTTGTGCCAGTTCGCGAACTGTTCGTCAGTAAGCGGCGCGTCGGGGTTCTTAAACAGCTCTTTCAAGTCATAAGTTTGTGGCATTTCGGGCTGCCCTCTCCTATAAGGTTTTTGGCCAAAATCCACCCGTCCTGACCGGGGTGGCAGCCTTAATCTGTAAATATACAACTTCCGAGGCTGTTAAATCAAGTAAAAGGGGAAAATTCTTCCGGCTGCCCCTACATCCACCTGTAAGTAACGCTCATTTTCACCGTACCGGCGAGTTCGTGGCTTATGTAGCAGAAGTCGGCCCCGGCGCGGCCTCCGAAGAGGTTGAGGCCGGCGCCCATTGAGTAGCCGGCGGTGTTGAGGCCCACGCGCAGGGAGAGGGTGTTCATTATTGTGTACTCTATGCCGTAGCGCCCGGCGGAGAAGAGGAGGCCCATGTCGTCACCTAATTTGCGCGCTTCCGGTTCGCGGCCTTCTTCGCGGTCCATCTCGTCGGCGTAGGCGTTTATGCCCTCGTTTGAGAGGAGGTCGGGGGAGGTGTAGTATAGGGCTATGCGGCCGTAGATGTACTGGTCTTCGCGTTCGTAGGCGAGGCTCAGGCGCAGGTGCGGCTGTATTTTTTCGGAGTAGCCGGAGTCTTGCCAGTTTACGCCGCTGTGGACCGCGTTTTCCAAGAGCAGGGCGGCGTATACGGACGGCTTGGGGAAGAAGGCCATTGCGCCGAGGTCGGCCCCGAGCCCGTAGGCGAAGGTTGATTCGCCGAGGCTGCGCCGTCTGGCGGTGGCTGCCGCTCCGGCGTAGATGTTCGCCTGTTTGGTGTCGAACCCGTGCCCGTAGGCTACGCGCGCCCATACATCCGACGCGCTGAAGGTTTTGATGTCGGCGGGGTCTACCGCGCCTATGTCTACGTTGCGGGTGTCTTCAATGCCGGGGATGAGCAGGTAGGCGGCTGTGGCGGAGATGCCGCCGCTTTGGCCTATTTTGCTTGTGTAGTTGACGATGGAGGTGCTGAAGACGTCGCCGTAGTATGACGAGTAGCTGAGCGTGAGTTCCGGCGCTTTGCAGCGGGCGGCGAGCGCGGGGTTTGAGGCTATGGGCCCGGCGGCGTTTACGGCGAGGTCGGAAGACGACAGGGCAGCCGACCGGGGTGACACGAGTACCTCGCTGAACATGTCGCCGTAGATGCTCGGGCCGTCGTAGTCATCGGCGGGCGGGTCGGCGGCGCGGGCCAATACGGCCATGCAGGCGAGGGCGGTTATCAGGGTATGTATGGCCTTGCGTGTCTTCATTTATTATGGCTCCGGGTCCGGTTGGTTATAAAATACATTACCGGCGCCGCCGTCCGCCTGTTTTTTTGCCGTTAGCTCGTCGATCTTGGCCGCGATGTGCTTTTTCACGTCGGGGTTTTCGCTGGTTTCGTAGATGAAGGCGAGGATATCTACGGCGTCGGCGTCGCGGTCGGCGTTGTCGTAGAAGGTCGCGGCGAGACTTGCTAATTTCGCCTGATGCTCGCCGGGCGCCTGCGCGGCTACGGAGAAGGCGGCGGCGGCGCGGGCGGGGTCTTTGTAGTATTTGTGGTGGAGCATGCCGAGGTAGAAGGGGATGTTCCACTTAGTAGAGCCGAATACGTTCATCCCGCGCTCAAGGATGACCATGGCGGCGTCGGGGTTATGGCACAGGTCGGGCACCATGAGCCCGGCGAACTCGTAGGCCTCGTTGAAGTGCGGGTGCAGCCGCGTAATCATGTCGAGCATCTGTATGAGCCACGTGAACTGCCTGTCGCCCTCCATGCGCTCGCCGCTGTAGATGACGGTCTTTATCCACAGGTAGTGGGCGTATGTGGTGTTGAACCCGAGCATGAACGGCTTGACGCGCTCGCTCCCCGGCAGGTACGCCATGCTCTCGAGCAGCGGGCCGGACCCGCGTATGGCGGTAAGCCGCTCGTTGGCGGCGATTATGCCGGCGAAGAGTACCGCGATTATGGCGAGGGATACGAGCAGGCGCTTCATCACAGATCCTTCCTCGCGAACAGTATCGACGAGAAGAGCAGCAGCAGCGCCGTGTAGAGGGCCCCGTAGACGGCGGCTGTCAGCACGTGGCCGTCGGCGACCGGCATGCCGAAAACGACTTGGGTGCGGATGTTGAAGAACTCGAGGTTCGGCAGTACGTAGTGCAGGATGACGAGGATGGTCTTCGTGAACGGGTTCTCCTGCACGTCGGCGCTTAGCGTTATCAGATCGTTCAGATGGCCGGCAACGTAGAACGACAGCGTGAATATCGCGGCCAGCGTGGGCGTGGTGAAGCAGGACCACATGATCGCGGCGGCGATGATTATCGACATCTCCGCCATCAACAAGAATACTGCGGAGAAGATTTCCGGCGACGGCGCGCGGCCCACCATCCACGTTATCGCGATTATGAATATCAGCGCGATTAGCAAAAAGTTCAGGGCGAGCGTTACGAACAGGCCGGAGAATTTGCCTATGATAAACTGTATCCTGTCAACCGGCTTGCATAGCACGCCGTAAACGGTCTTATCGGCGATTTCGGCCCCGAGGACCCCAACGCCTATGAACACCGCGAGGAGCAACCCGGTGAGCGACATTGTGGCGAGGCCGAAGTCGGACATCACCTGCACACGCGACATCACGGAGAGGTCGCCGAAGGACATTGCGAGCAGGAGGACTACCGCCGCCACGAGCAGTATGTTGTAGAGGACTTTGTTGCGGACAGTCTCTTTGAATGTATTGACGGCTACGAGCCACATCACTCTCATTTTGCGCCCCCTTTTCCGTCTGCCCCGCCTGTATTATTATTTTCGGCGTTGGTATCATTCACCTTGTTGACATCTGTACCGTTATTGACGGCATCCGCCCTGTTGATATCATCCCCCCCGTAAAGCAGATTCTCAAGCGGCATCGTGCGCTTCTGTATAGACAGGCAGAATACGCCGTTGTCGTACAGTTTACGCTGGCAGAGCGCCAAATCTTTCTGGACCGGGACCAATATCGTCACCTCATCGCTTGACGAGCGGGAGACGTCCAGCCCGTCCGCCTGTAATTCATCCGCCAACTTACCGGGCAGAGGCGGCACTACGATCTCCGTCCCCAGCGTCCCCTTTTCCAGCAGCGACGCCACGCTGCCCGTAAAGCGCAGTTTCCCCCCGTCAAGGACTACTACATCCTGACAGACCGCCTCGATATCCTCGAGTACGTGGGTGCTGAAGAAGAGCGTCCGCCCCTCATCCCCCAGCTTTTTGAACAGCGTTCTGAAGAGCCGCCGCGACGGGGGGTCGAGCCCGCTCATCGGCTCGTCAAAGATCAGCAGCCTCGGATCCCCCAGAAGCCCGCAGGCCATATTCAGCCTCTGCTGCAGCCCCTTAGACAAGTTCCGCACTTTGGACTTCTCGCGCCCCGTAAGCTCCACCGCTTCCAGCACCCTCCTGCACTCGGCCCCTGCCGCCGCGCTCCCGACACCTGCAAGCCGGGCGGAGAAGCCTACGGTTTCGCTGACGGTGAGGTGTTTGTAGAAGTAGGGCTGCTCGGAGACATACGCGACGCCTGTGCGCGAGGCCGGGCTGGCTGCGGCTTTGCCCATAAGGGTAATGCTGCCGGAGGTGGGGCGCACGAGGCCCATGGCCATCTTTATGGTGGTCGTCTTCCCCGCGCCGTTTGGGCCTACGAAGCCGGTGATGCGGCCCGCGGCGAGGCCAAAAGACACGCCGGTCACGGCGTTGACGCGCACCGCTTTGAAGCCTTTGCGGTAGACTTTCGTTATATTGTCGATATTGAGGATACTGTCCATAGTGCTATAAATATAATAATGTTTGCGATATATATGCAATACGGGCCGCGGCGGATTTTATTTTTGTGGTATGGACAAAGAC
The DNA here is from genome assembly GCA_009786575.1 of Chitinispirillia bacterium. Lineage (GTDB taxonomy): Bacteria > Fibrobacterota > Chitinivibrionia > Chitinivibrionales > Chitinispirillaceae > GUT77. The sequence continues at coordinate 29,909 of WQRV01000014.1, forward strand.
CACGGGCATAATAACCGGCTAAAAAACCGCCTGTTTTCGCTGTATGGGGCAGATAAGAGGAGGGCGGTCGTCATTGCGGCGGCGTTCCTGCTCTCCATCAGCGTGGCCATCCTGTCGCTTTTGCTGCTGGTCAACAGGGCAAGCACGCGGGCGGCGCCGGGGCCCGGGAGCGCCGCCGCCGGCAAAAGCGCAAGTACCGGGGGCTGGCCGGGCGCGGAGACCAACTACGCCGCCCTGACGTTCGAGGTAATACCGGACGACGACCCGATGGAGGAGCTTGCGCGGGTACTGTCGCAGGGGCAGGCATCGGCGAAGGCGGCGCGGGCGGAGGGGCAGGCGAAGGCGCAAACACCGGCGCCGGAGCCGGAGCAATCTATGCAAACCCCGCAGCAGGCGCAGGCCATCAGGCCGGTGTACACGCCGTCCCGGCCCTTTGATCCGGGCGCCCTGCAGAACACGACTATAAACTCGCCGCGTTCCGCGTCCGGCGTCCCGTTCATGATAGACAACGCCTCCCCCCAGGTTGGCTACTACGCCCTGACGTTCGACGGCGGCTCCAACTGCAACGCGGCGGCGGACATCTTCGACACGCTGGCGTCGCGGGGGGTAACGTCTACAATCTTCGTGACCGGCGAGTTCATCCGGCGGTTCCCGCACGTTATAAAAAAGGCGGCGGGCGACGGGCACGAGGTGGGGAACCACACGAACCGCCACCCGCGCCTTACCACCTACGCCGACGACCGCACGCAGTCCACCCGCCCAGAGGTAACGCGCCAGTTCGTAATAAACGAGCTCGAAGGCGCCGCCCGCGCCCTGGCCGACCGCACGGGCCTGCGCTTCGCCCCCCTCTGGCGCGCCCCCTACGGCGAGTACAACCGCCGCATCTGCGAGTGGGCGCTCGAGGCCGGGTACGTCCACATAGGCTGGCGGCAGGGCGGGTCGTGGGGCAAAAACTTAGACACCAACGACTGGGTCCCAACCGAAGACTCCCCGGGCTACAGAAGCCCCGAGCAGGTCTACGAGAAGATAGTCCACATAGCAAAACAGCCCGGCGGCCTGAACGGGGGGATAATACTGATGCACCTCGGAACAGAAAGAAAGCTGCGTTCCCAGCAGGTACATATTATATTAGGTAAGTTGATAGACTCGCTGAGGGATTTGGGCTACGAGCCGGTTACGGTATCCGGCCTGCTGCAAAAATCGGGCGTTGACCTCAGCGCGGTATCTCTAAATGTTGAATAGATGTTAAATGGGAATTTGGCGTTGAGTTGCCGTTGATTGTCTGAACCATGATTTGCCTGATTAAAGGATTAACATGATTAAACGTCAAAAGATAACGTCAAAATCACCGATAATCCGGGTTTTGAC
>WQRV01000015.1 GCA_009786575.1 Chitinispirillia bacterium
ACGCCATCCCATGATACGGGGGAAAAGAGGCCCCTTGCGGCACGGGCGGGAGCATGCAATCACTTGCATTAAAAGCTCGGCCGCCGAAGAATTCGCTCACGGTTGCAGAACCCGGTTCGTATAGTGAAGTTTGGAACACCCCGTACGCGGCACGGCCCACGCCCGGGCGATGGGGACGGGCGGTTTTAATCTTTTGACTTGTCCGCGTACCGTAGAAGCCAACCGTCTTTCATGCCGGGCGGCGAGTAGTTCCATTGGGGCTGATGCTTCTGCGGCCGAGATGTGAATACATGGATTGCATGCTCCCGCAGGCACAGCAAGCCGCCTCTTTTCCCCCGTACCACGGGATGGCATCGGCTCAATGAAGCGACAAAACATAATCCCATAATATTTTAAATAAACATTTATCCCACATTTTATGCATATCCCCGGCAAATTGTGTATATTAATATAGATATAGATTATAGTATCAGGTATCAATACAGATACCAATTCCAGCCGGAGGATCGCTATGAAATTTTCGTTATCAGCCGTTATCGCCGCCGCTGTGCTGATGTGCGCGGCCGCCGCCCAGCCCGCTTTTGCCGGGACTATGCAGGTCGAGAAGCTCGACCGCGGGCTCATCGCCATACGGGTGGGGTCGGGGTACTACTTGTCGTGGCGGCTTCTGGCGAGCGAGCCATACACCACCGGGTTCAACGTGTACCGGGGGGCCGCGAAGCTCAACTCTTCACCCATCACCGGGGCTACCGTATACTCCGACGCCAGCGCGGCGCAGAACAGCGCCTACACCGTCCGCGCCGTGGTGAACGGCGCCGAGCAGGAGGCGAGCCCACAGGCTATAATCATAAATACCACCGACGGCCCGAACTCCAACAACACGAGCGGCGAGAGCGCCGGGTACATCCACATAGATTTGCAGCGGCCGCCAACCGGGGCGCAGGGCGGGACCTACTCGCCCGGCGACGGCAGCGTGGCCGACCTCGACGGCGACGGGGTCTACGAGATCATCGTAAAGTGGGATCCGAGCAACGCCAAAGACAACTCGCAGTCCGGCGTTACCGACGATGTGATTATCGACGCCTACAAGCTCAGCGGCACGCGGATGTGGAGCATCAATCTGGGCCCGAACATCCGGGCCGGGGCGCACTACACCCAGTTTATGGTGTACGACTTCGACGGCTGCGGCAAGGCCGAGATGATGGTGAAGACAGCGCCCGGCACGAAGGACGCCGCGGGGGCGTATATAAAGATGGGCCCGGCGGCGAGCGCGAGCCACACCACCGCCTACCGCAATGCCGACGGCTACGTCCTCTCCGGCCCCGAGTACATTACGGTCTTCGACGGGCAGACCGGCAAGGAGCTTGCCACGGCCGACTACTGGCCGGCGCGCGGCACGGTCAGCAGCTGGGGCGACAACTACGGCAACCGCGTAGACCGCTTCAACGCTGTAGTGGCCTACGTAGACGGCGAGCGGCCCACCGCAGTATTCCAGCGGGGCTACTACACGCGCATGACTATGGCGGCGTGGGACTGGCGCAACGGTACCCTCACGCGGCGCTGGACGTTCGACTCCGGCACATCCGGCAACAGCGCCTACGCCGGGCAGGGCAACCACCAGATGAGCGTGGCCGACGCCAACAACGACGGCCGGCACGACATCTTCACCGGCGCGGCGGTTATACGGCACGACGGCACCGGGATGCACACGAGCGGCTTCGGCCACGGCGACGCGCTGCACGTAGCGCACATGATAAAGGGCACCGCCACGCCGCAGATCTTCCAGCCGCAGGAGAGCGGCTCCGTTGGCGTATCCCTCAGGCAGGCCAGCAACGGCAGCGTGATATTTAGGGTAGACAACAGCGCCGACATAGGCCGCGGGGCCGCCGCGGAGCTCGACCCCGCCGTGCCGGGGTTCAAGTTCTGGGCGTCGAGCAGCATGGGGCTCTACGACCTCTCGGGGAACGTGGTATCAAGCACCCTGCCGAACAACGGTAACAACACGGGCGTGTGCAACTTCGTTATCTGGTGGGACGGCGACCTCGCCCGCGAGCTACTCGACCAAAACCAGATCACCAAGTGGCGCATATCCAACAACCAGGGGACGCGCCTCCTCACCGCCAGCGGCGCGAGCTCGGTGAACGGCACCAAGTCCACCCCCGTCATACAGGCCGACATATTCGGCGACTGGCGCGAAGAGGTGGTATGGGCGCACGGGACGTCCGCGCTGCGTATCTATACCACTACGGCAGCCACGACGCACAGGTTAGTAACGCTCATGCACGACCCCGTCTACAGGGTCGCGGTAGCGTGGCAGAACTCATCCTACAACCAGCCGCCGCATCCCGGATATTACATTGCCAGCGATATGAACTTCCCGCCGCCAACGCTTGACGTCGCGGTAGTGGGGGGCAGCGTTACCCCTCCACCGCCAAACCCGTGCGAGGCTAACCCCGGAAGCGCTGCCTGCTGCGCCGCCAACCCGGCGCACACGAGCTGCCCGGTTATACCCCCGCCCCCCAACTGGGCGTACATAGGCAGCGGCGAATACATTGACAGCCTGAAATTGTTCGACCTTGCAAACGCGGCGTCGTGGTCGCTGCAAACCGGCCTCGCCGCGCAGGCCGCGGCCTACGGCGACCGCACCTACCCGGTGGTATCCGTACCCCAGGAGCTGCAGGGCGCGGAGTGGGTGCGCGCGTCTATGGAGACAAGGAGGCTCACCGCCCCCGACACGATGGCGCTGTTCAAAATGAAGAAGGACGGGACAGTCTACATAGCCTTTGAAGACAGGGTAACGGCAAAACCCGCATGGCTCGCCGCCGGAGGGTTCACCGCGGCGGATGTAACAATGTCCGTAAACGACAATCAGGCCGACCGCCCGTTCACCGTGTACCGGAAGCAGCTACAGACGGGCGAAACGGTGCGCCTCGGCATCAACAGCAGCGACGGCACGAGCAACGCGCTCATGTACATAGTGGCCGTGAAGGCCCAGCCGGCATCACCGGTATCGCTCGGCAAAACGAAAACCCTCAGCAACGCGCTCCGCGTCACTCGCGCCGGGAGCGGCGTAAAAATCAGCTATACCGTTAAGGACAGGGGCAGCGTGCGGATGGACCTGTTCGACATTAAGGGCAACCGCGTAAAAACGCTGGTAAATACATCTAAAGACGCCGGGCAGTATCAGGAACATATACCGGCAGACGGCCTCGCCGCCGGAATGTACACGGTGCGGATGAGCGTTGGAAAGCAGGTGCTGCGGGAGAGGATAATGATAACGCGGTAGTGTTGATGCGTAAAATAAATAATAATTTATCGTTGTGTTTATGGACATTTACGGTTGTTGTTTAATATACGCCCGTAGGGGCGACCGTCCCCGGTCGCCCGCAACGCATGGATTGCGTTATACGTTGAAATCAAACGCAATATCGCAATTCCGGCGGGCGATCGGGGACGATCGCCCCTACAAAACGTTTTGTTTCCGTCAAAACCGTATATCCATCACAACGCCAAGCCCCAATTTACCCCCCAATCCTCGCGCAAATCCTGTCTACGGCGGCATCCAAATCCTGCTTATTGCCCCCCATGAACCACGGCAGCGCCTCCCCCTCAAGCACATCGGCCCCGGCGTTCTCGAGCTCGTTGTCCATCATCGCTATTGCCCTCTTCCCCCCCAAGCCCATCATTGTCACAAACGACAGGGCCCTCTTGCCCTTCAGCCTCTTCACGTCTTCCACGAGATATTTCATGATAACCGACGACGGCTTGAACCCCCACACCGGCGCGCCTATCAGCACCACCTCGAACTCATCCAGCTCCGGCGGCGACTTGATGGAGAACTGCCCGCCGCCGCCGGGCAAAAAACCTATGCGCGGCGACCCAACCACCTTTAGCCCCGACAGGTCGGCCTCGTGCCCTTTCTCTACTAACCTGTCCCGAATGGCCTGCGCGAATTTCAGCGTATGGCCGGATACGGTGTGCAGCACGATCCCGATTTTCATAATTCCCTCCCCTTATGGCAAATGTACCAGCGAATCCGCCGAAACTACCCGCTTGCTCTTCAGCGAATCCAGCACAAAAAATCCATCCTTTACCGCCGCCGCGTTTGCCGCGTTGATAGCCGTAGTGTCGCCCACTACCGTGAACGTCATCTTGTTTACGTCCACATACTTCTTCGCCGCCGCCTTGATGTCATCAAGCGTCAGTTTCCTCAGTTCGTCCGGATATTTCGCGTAGTGGTCAGGCTCGCGGCCGTAGAACTCGTTCCACGCATAGGTAGACACGATGTCTTCAGGCGAGCGGAACGACGACGGCAGCTCGGCTATAAGCGAGGCCCGCGCGTCTTCGAGCTCTTTTTCCGTTACCCCATCCTTTACCGCCTTGTCAAGCTCCTCGAGGATGATGGCCACGGCCTTGGGGTACGTTGCCGGGCCGGTGAAAAAGTCTATGTAGATCGTTCCCGGGTAGGTATAGTTAGACTCGGCCCGCGAGTGTATGGAGTAGGTCAGCCCCTCGTCGGACCGCACCCGGGAGCCAAGGCGCGACGTGAAGCCCGCCCCGCCGAGGATGTAGTTTAAGACCGATACCGCGTAGTAATCGGGGTGCGGGCGCCTGAAGAGCGGCAGCCCCATGCGGATGTAGGCCTGGTTTATCTGCTTGTGCACGACCAGAGCGCGCGTGCGCGGGGCGATCCTTATTTCGTCTGCCAGCGGACATACCGGGACTATCGCCTTAGGGAAGAGCGCGTTGAGCCTGGCAATCATCGCGTCCCTGTCGAATTTCCCCGATGCCGACATGATGATGACGCTCGAGTCGAACACGTTTTTGTGCAGCTTGACGATGTCGGCGCGAGTTATGCTCTTTACGGACTTCTCCGTAGACAGGCGCGCGGGCGTCTGGCCGGCGTAGGAGTGCTTGCGGTACGCGGCGTTAAGCGCGGGCCCGGGGTTGACAAAGCGGTGGCTGATGCCCTCAAGCATAATAGACCGCTCGCGCTCAAGCTTGCGCGCGTCAAACGCCGGATTGTGGAACATCTGCGACATGATGTGCATCGCGGTGTCCAAATACTCGTAAAGGAACGACGACCGGAAGATTATGTGCGACTCGGTCTGCGAGAACGAAAAATTCATCGCGTAGAGGTCGATCAGCATGTCGAGCGTATCCGCGTGGTAGTGCTTTGTGCCGCCGGTGCGCAAGAGCGCCGACATGAGCGCCCCCAGCCCCTCCCTGCCGGCGGGATCGCCGAGCGACCCGCTGCGGATGTAGGCCTCTATCGATATCAGCGGCAGCGAAGAGTCGGCGGCCACGTAGGCCACCGGCCCGTTTTTAAGCTCAACGCGGTACTGGCCGCCGAGCGGGACTTTCCAGTCGAGCGAGTCGAACGCGATCTCCGACGGGTGACGCGCTGCCGCCCCCCTCTCCTCCAAATGCCAGGCGGTATCGACGGCGGTGCCCCGCGTTTCTGCATTGCCGCCCGCCGGCCCGGCGCCGGGCGTACGGACGTTGCTTACGCACAGGCAGTTGGCGATTACGATAAACGCAATCAACATCATTACTGTAAAATTGATCTTTTTCATGGCTATTTCTTCCCCTTGGCTTCTGCTGTTTTAGGAACGATGAAACCCCACGTCGCCAGCTCCGGCTTCAAATACGCCGCCGCGACGCCCGGTATCGAATTTTTGTCTACAGCCGCGATCTTCTCTGGGTACTCGAACATTATTTTCCACGACCCAAGCCGCTCATACGCGGCGATGTGGTCGGATATTCCCTCTAAGCTCTTAAGCCCCGAGGCGAACGCCATCCTTATGCCGTTAGACACTCGCGTGATCTCCCGCTCGGCCGGAATCTCCTTTGTCAACTTGTCAATCTCCTCCAAAATGATCTTCTCCACGCGCACCGGGTCGGATCCCTTCTTGAGCGACGCGTAGATGTGGAAGTAGCCGTTGTGCACCCTGAAGGCGTTCGTTGCCCCGGCGCCGGTGCACAGCTGCTCCTTGTCTACCAACCGCTTGTACAGCCGCCCGCTCCTGTCCGACAGCACGCCCTCTATCACGTCGAGCGCGTAGAGGTCGTCGTGCGGGTACCCCGGCACCTGGAACATCACGTCTACCCTCGGCTCTATGTCTTCCCGCACGGTAAAGCGCGTCTCGCCTATGGCCGGCGGCTCCCGCGTTACCACCGGATCCGGCAGCACGGCGGCCCGCGGGATCCCCCCGAAGTACTTCTCAACGTCGCCCATCGCCTTTTTGGGGTCTATATTCCCCACGAGCACCAGCACCGCGTTGTCGGGCGTGTAGAACTGGTTGATGTGGCGCATCAGCTTATCCGTAGTAAACCCGCGTATCTCCGACGCCCACCCTATCACCGGCTGCCTGAACGGGTGCGCCGCGTAGAAGGCGGCGTTCAGGCGCTCCCAGTAGCGGTTGACCGGGCGGTTGTCGTAGCGCATCCGCCGCTCCTCGGTCACCACGTCCTGCTCGCTGTGGAACTCGCGCAGCACGGGGTTCTGCATCCGGTCGGCCTCTATCCAGTAGAAGAGCTCGATCTTGTTTTTGGGCAGCGTGACGATGTAGGCGGTCATGTTGTTCGAGGTCCAGGCGTTGAGCGCCGTCCCGCCGTTCACCTGGTACAGCTCCCAGATCTCGTCTTTCTTTATATATTGGCGCTGGCGGTCGAGCAGCGCCGCGATCTCCGAGCGGTACGCTTTGTAAGCCGGGCCCTCCTCGCCCCCCCGCTCCCTCGCCGTCCGCAGCAGCCGGTCCAGCGAATCTATGGAGGCTAAGTAAGGCACCTCTTTCTCATAATCGTGCGTCCCGAGCCGCTTAGTCCCCTTGAACATCATGTGCTCGTACATGTGCGACAGCCCGGACGTGCCCGGCCCCTCGTTCATGCCCCCCACAAAGTAGTAGAGCCGGCAGCTCACCACCGCCACGTTCGTATCAGGCACCACGATCACCTTGAGCCCGTTAGACAGCGTATCCTCAAATATGGGGATATCAATCCCGGCCCTGCTATCAGCATATAACGGGGCTGATAAGGCCGTCAGCAGCAGCGTTGTACTTAAAATTTTTCTGATCATCAATCAAACCTCTTTTGGATGATGGTAATTACCCGTATAATATACATTAAGGCACCGGCAAAACATTTTCCCAAAATAATCTTTTGACTTTGACTCCGGTTTTTTGTATTTTGGCATATCACCCCAACCTGCCGGAGATACCTGTCCCATGCACCCTTCATTTACCAAAATCGCCCATGTATGCCTCTACGTCTCGAATCTGGAGAGGTCGCTCGCCTTCTACTCCAAACTCGGTTTCGAGAAGCGCTTCGTCTTCAACAGGGGCGGCAAGCTCTTCGGCGCGTACCTGAAGTTCGGCGAGGGGGATAATTTCATAGAGCTCTTCGAGGATCCGTCACCCACCCGCACAGCCGGGAACGGGGCCGGGCGGCTCGCCCACTTTTGCCTTGAAACGGGGGACATAGACGCCGCGGCGCGTTCACTTTCCAACGCCGGGGTAGATTTTACCCCTAAAAAGCTCGGGTGCGACCAGACTTACCAGATCTGGCTTAAAGACCCGGACGGCAACGAGTTCGAGGTGCACCAGTACACACCCAAAAGCTCACAGCTGGCTGGCGGGGATGTTGAGGCTGACTGGTAGTATCTGAAATCTAAAATCTATACCGTATCTCTAACGCGGATATTAACACGCTGCTCGTCAACGACGGCATTAGCGCGAAGTCGATTTTTTCGCCCACGGTTCCCCGGAAACTTAGTTCCGCCGGGGGCAGATAGAGGTAGAAGCGGTGCTGCGGGGCGTTGTAAAGCGGGGATTGCCCGGGGTTGTCCGGGGGGCTTGTGTGGTAGTAAGCAGCCTTTGGGCAGATTGAGAGCATGGCCCGTATTCCGCGGATCAGGCCGGCGTCTAAGATTATGGGGAGTGCCAGAGATGTTCGGACGGTGCGGCCTTTGGCGGTCAGGTTTTGCAGGTAGTACATATATTGGAAGCTGCCGGCATTGTCGTTGATCCTTGAGGGGATGTGCGCGCCTCCTTCCGCCATGACGCCCGCGAACAGCGCGTGCGTCATGTAGCTCCACACCCGGCCCTGCGTGAAGTGCAGGCTCACGGCCACGGTGTCGCTCTTCTCATCGGCGTAGTTCATGGCAAACGAGTTCTGCGCACGCAGTTCGAGGGTGCGCAGCTTATCGTCCACAAGCGTTAATGAGAGGGCGTCGGTGAAGAGGCGGCGGTTGTCGGAGCGGGTGTCTTCCGGGCTCTCGGAGTGCCTGTTGTTCACGCTCAGCGTAAAGCGAAGGTTGTAATTTTCGCTGATTTTGGTGAGCACGTTTATGTTCAGGAATACGTGGCGGATCTCGGTGAGGCCGTCGTACTCGTTGCCGTTGTAGGCGTAGGCGTTGTCTATGTCTACCGCCGCCGAGAAGCCGCGCAGGCGTTCGCCGTTAAACGGGGTGACCCACATGGCGCCGCGCAGCGAGAACTCGTGCGTGTCCCAGCTGTAGACCACGTCGGCGTACTCGCTCACACGGTAGCCGTCGCCGTAGTCGAAGTCGCCGGCCCACAGCCCCGCGCTGCCGGGGTGGATGTCTATGTCGGCCCAGCCGTACAGCCCGTTGAGGCCCGCGGTGTTTGCTCCGGGCGCGTCCGGGAGGTACGCGAACGCCGCAGCGGCGCGCTCGGGCACCCACAGCCCGGGATAGCAGATCCTCGTGCCCGGGAGCGACTTGTACGCCTCCGGGAACAGCACGCCGCGGAAGTGGCGGTCGGCGATTGAGTAGGCGGTGGCCCCGGCCGGCCCGTAAAATTTCCCGCTTGGGCTCTGATTCTGGCTCTGGGCCCGTGCCGGCGGCGCAAATAATACGCATGCCAGAATGATGGCGGCCGCTGTCCTCATAACACAAGCCCCCGCGCCGCGGTGAGCGCCTCTTCGCGTGTGGCGATCTTGTCCTCCAGCTGCAGATCGTAAATTTCCCCCAAAATCTTCCCGAAGGCCGGCCCCGGCGTAAGCCCCATGGCAATCAGGTCCCTGCCGGTGACTAACGGCGGCGGCTTTATCTCCTCCGCCTTGAAATTGGCCAGCTTCTCCCCTACAAAATAGTAATTGTCCAAATCCCCGTGGCTCGACATGCAGTCGGCGTAGTGCAGGCCAAGCTCGTCGCGGATGGTATCCCTCGACAGAAATTTTTTGAGCGTGGAGAGGCGCATCCTGGCCACGTTCATGAAATTCATGTGGTTCTCGACCATAGACACCACCGCCTCGGAAAGCGCGTTCGGCGCACGCAGCCGTTTGAAGATCCCCTCGGCCATCCTCGCACCCGCGTGGTTGTGGTTGTTGAAGCGGATCCGGTCGGTCACAGTCATGGTGGACGGCTTGCCGATATCGTGCAAAAGCGCCGCCCACGCCAGCGCGGCCGGCGGGGACTCAGGCAGGAAGCTCAGCGTCTTGACGGTGTGGACGAAAACGTCGCCCTCGGGGTGGAACTGGGCCGGCTGCTCGACCCCGCAAAGCCTCTCCACCTCGGGCAAAATGTGCGCCAGAAGCCCTGAGCGCTGCAGCAGCTCTATGCTTTTATGGGGATTGAGCCCCGTGAGCATCTTGTTCATCTCGGCGAAGACCCTCTCGGCGGATATAGCCCCGATGCGGGCCGCGGCGCCCTTTATCGCCGCGAGAGTATCTCCGTGGATGGCAAAGCCGAACCGCGCCGCGAACCGAACCGCGCGCAGCATCCTCAAATAATCCTCCCGGAACCGTAATTCCGGATCGCCGATGGCCTTAACTACCCTCTCTTCAATGCCGAGGCGCCCCTCAACGTAGTCTATGACCTCCCCGCTCAGGGGGTCGTAGAACATCCCGTTGATGGTGAAGTCCCGGCGGAGGGCGTCGTTTTTGGCGTCTGTGTAGACAACACTCTCCGGGTGCCGCCCGTCCGCGGCGCCCACGTCGGCCCGGAAAGTAGCCGCCTCGAAGGGGGTCCCGTCCTGCAAAACGATCATCACCCCAAACTGCTCCCCTACGCCCACGGTACGCCCGAAGAGCCGCCGGATGTCGTCCGGCACGGCGGAGGTGGCAATGTCGATGTCGCCGCCTCTTGCCCCCCCCATAACGAAATCCCGCACCCAACCGCCGGCAAAAAAGGCCTCAAACCCCCCGTCCCGCAAGGTTTTAACCACTTTTACCGCCGATTTGTACTGCGACGACGAGTTATCCATAATAATGAATATAAGTCATTATTTGCAAAATCTCAAATTAAATGATTGACAATGTGTGTGGATATAAACCATTTTATTGAAGACATGGTCAAATACCGCGCCCGCACCGCATAAGGCGACCGCACGGCAACCGTTATGCCCGCCCGGCGGCCAAGCGCAATATTTGATCCGGATACGTTTTTTACGAGTCCATTTTTGATTTTAATCCATACATAAGGAGGAGGAGTACATGAAGTCAGTATCGCGTTTGTTGGTTTCCGCCCTTACCCTCACCGCCGTAGCGCTGCTCACCGCCTGCGCAACGGGCGAGGAGTCCGCCGGCGATAAGGCGTACGATATGGCAAAGAGGGTCAGCGGCGACCAGCGCAAGACCCAACTCAAAACCGCCTACATGAACTACCGCAAGGCGGTCATGGCAAAGCCGGACGGTGTCTCTACCAAGCTGCGCAACCGCTTCTTGGAAATGGCCCTGGTCCGCGCCAAGATGATGCTCGAAGAGGGCAGCTACAAAATGGACGGGATCCCCCTGCTCATGGAAGACATTGAGAATCAGCTGAAAGACGACGCGCTGCCCGAGAACCGCCAGAACTACGGCGCGTTCCTGGCCCAAATGGGCGACTCCGCCGCCGCCAGAACGAGGTACATAGACGCCCTCGCCTACTACGACAGGGCAATCGAAAAGGCCAACGACCCCACCCCGTTCAAGGATAAGCGCACAGGCGTAATCAAAAACGTAGCCGGCGAAAACTACGAACTCGGCATGATGAACTGGGAAATCGGCCAGCGGGAGAAAAACGACGTAGAGGCAACCGTAAAAGCCGAGTACTACGCCAAGGTCGCCCTCTACTTCGACTCCACTCACGCAAAGGCGCTCAAACTCCTCAGCGACTGCTACAAAGCCAACATCAACACCTACTCAGCCTATCTCATGGTCATGGACGGCGAGTACTCAGACACGATCGTATTCCGCAAGATCAACAAGTACGACATCCTGCTCGCCCCGGAAGCCACAAAGGGCAGCACCCACAAAATACGCATGCACAGCAACACCTACAACCCGCTGCGCATGAGGTCCGAACACTTCATGCTCGTAGACACAAACGGCAAGAGGTACCCGGCCAACGCAGGCTCCAAAATGGACCCGGACATCCTCGACCAGGAACGCGAAGGCATTTACTTAGTCACCTTCCCGAACACCGGCAAGGCGACCATAAAGAAGGTCATCTACGAAAACGGCCCGCACTACACGGAAAAGAACTTCTTCTGATTCCGTGTTGATGGATGTGTCTTAAAAAAAAGGGCGCGATTTAAATCGCGCCCCTTTTTTTTGTTTGACTTTATTATTTTACAGCAGCCCCTCAAAGTCCTCCACCGACCCGCCGGCAATACAGCAGTCGATGATCTTCTTGCCGAGGTCGCTGAGTTCCGGGCCTCTGAACTTCTCAAGCTCCCTCACGAAGAAGTCTTTCAGTATTTTTGCCCCGGCGTCGTAGCCCTTGATCCCCACGTCGGCCTGCTCTTCTACGCGCAGGAAGTCGTGCTGGAGGTGCGTGCCCTCTACCTGCATCGACGACATCGCGTAGCCGAGGAGCGAACACCTTGCGGGTATCAGGAGCCCCGGGCGGAATTTTGCCGTACCGCGCCTCGCGAGGTATTCTCTCGCGATCCACTGCGGCATAAAGCTGACCTTGTACGCGCCCACGTACTGGTTAGGCGTTAGGGTATAGCGCACGTTGGGGGTCATCCTTATCTGCTCCAGGAGCAGGTTGGCATGGTCGACCAGGCGGCCCGTCGCGAAGGGCCAGTAGGAGCCCACGCCCTCGCTGGTCATCCCGCCGCCGTCGGTGATGCTCGGGTTGTCGTGGCCGCGCGGCGATACGAGCCGCCAGAGCCAGCCTAAAGCCGGGGGCAGTATGTGGAGGAAGCCCACGATGCCGTAGGTCGGCTGGTCCTTTGTGCACGGCGGGGTGCGGATGCCGAAGTTGCGGAAGTGGACCTCCACAGCCCCGTCGACCACGTCGGGCATGAGGTGGCGCGGCATTACCACGCGCGGGTTGGGGCAGGGCTTGCCCGGCTCGTCCATTGTGTGTTCCCAGATGAGCACCGTAGAGTCCCTCACGCCGTCTATATTGAGGAACAGGAGGGGCTCTTTGGGCGCAATGGTGATCTTTTCGAGGTGCGGATCGGTGCCGTAGTGGGTGATGTGGTTGACGCGCACGAACCACGCGCTCTCGGCGTCGCAGGCCCGCACGTAGCCGCTGGCGTCCTGGATGCCGTGCTGGCACATCGCCATGTCGTCGGTTACGGGGTGCAGCGCGCAGGTCTGGTTCATGGAGATTATGCGCCTCGCGCCGGTTTTGACGTGCTTGCCGAGCAGGAAGCGCCCGTCTTCCTCGCGGTGGGCGAACTCGAGCATCTCGCTCTTGCCGCTGCCGCTGGCCCCCTCGTGCATGATGGTGGTGAGGTTATCGTAGGGCGTTACCACCTGTACCGTTGCGGCGTGGAGCGTGAGCCACTTCTCCTGCTCGCCGATGGAGAGCAGCGCGCCGTAGACGCCCTTTTTGGCGCTGGGGCCGGGGTAGAGGTTGTACGAGAAGATCTCGTGCAGGCCGTCCATGCGGTTGTGCACGACTACCTGCTTACCCTTGAAGTGCGTGTGACGGAACGGCGGCGCGACGTAGATGATGCAGCAGACGTCGAAGTTCTCCGGCACCTTGCGGGGATCTACCATACCCTGCAGGTCGGCGAGCGCCCCGGCGAAGAAACCGGCGTTTTTGGGCCCTACCATGAGCGCCCCGTGCTCGCTCTCGCCCAGCGTGAACGGCAGTACGACGAGTTCCTGGCCCTTGAGCCAGACGAAGGTTTCGCCGCGCAGCTTGCCGAACTCGTAGCCGAACTGGTCTACGAAGCGGGTGCGGTCGGTGGGCTTGTCGTCGCCGAGGACGGTACAGTCGGGGTCGCGGCGGCGCATGTAGGCTTCGGGATAGTTTACGGAGAGCCCGTTCCTGCACTTGACCACCGTGGCCTCGTCGACGTACCCCTTGCCGGGCACGTCGTAGCCTACCTCGTAGCTTTTGTTGCCGGCCCCGCCCAGGGCCAAGTCTATGAGTTCGGCGCGGTCGGCCGGGAAGGTCAGGCCCGGCGAGGCGGTTAAAATATCCAAAACGTGGGCCGGGAGGTTCGCCAGCTTCCGCCAGTCGGTCTGCAGGTTAATGGTGCTCATGCCGCTCCTCTTTATTATATAGGGGTTAAACAGTTATTCGTTACGGGACAATACGACATCCTAAAATAGTTTAATCCACCCCCGGTGTCAAAATTTTTTTATTTCGGGATAATTTTGTTTTTCGCCCGTTTTGTATTATCTTACTAATATCAGGTTATTTAAAGACATTACTCATATCTAAAGGGGGGGATTTGATTATGCTTCGCCGTTTTATCGTCATTGCCGCGATTTTTTGCATGCTGGGCGGGCCCTCTGCGGCTATTGCCCAGACAGTTACAGGGAAACTCACCGCAGACCAGTACAAGAAAGCCCTCTGGCTGGCCACCCGGTTCTACGGGGCCCAGCGCGACGGGGTCGGGCCCAACTGGCTGCTCATGGACCATACTTACAAGACGAGCTTCCTCAAGGACGGCCAGTCGGAAGGGGTCGATCTGACCGGCGGGTGGTTCGACTGCGGCGACAACGTCCTGTTCGGCCACACGTTCTTCTATTCCGCCTACATGCTCGCCAAGGCCTACGAGACGTTTCCTACCGGCTTCCACGACTTGTACAACGGCGGCGCCAAGACATCTGACTGGACCGAGTCTTACAGCGACTACGCTGCGTCCGCTGCGTCCGGTAACGACTGCAAGGACTGGAACATCGGATGCGGAAAGCCCAACGGTATCCCCGACCTGCTCGAGGAGCTAAAGTACGCGACCGACTGGATAATCAAGGCTACGCCCAGCGACTCCACGTTTTACTACCAGAAAGGCAACGGCGGGGCCGGCGATGACCACAAACTCTGGGTAACGTCAGGTTACAAGGCTACCTTGAACAGGGCTGACGGCGGGGAGAAGGATACGCCGCGGCCTATTACCAAAAATCCCAACGGCCCGGGCAAAGCCTCCTACGCCGCCGCGGCGCTGGCGGTAATGGCCAGAATTTACGAAAAGTACGACCCGGCGTACGCGGCCCTGTGCCGCACGCACGCGAAGAACGCCTACGATTACGCCAAATCAAAGAAAGGCGGGCCTGGCGGCAAAACCGGCAACGAATGCTGCTATGGCGCGTTCTCTTCGAACAAGTCTGACATAATGCTCCGCATTGCCGCGGGGGAGATGTACAAGACAACCGGCACAAGCACCTATTTAACCGATATGGGCACCAGCCAGGTAAATTTTCACGACTGGGGCTTTGACTACGCGAATCCCCACGACCTGGCAGTCTATATTCTGGCAACTGTGAGTACCCAGAATGCCCAGAGTCACCTTACCGACATGAAGACGAAATTTGTAGACACGTATACCGGCAGGGTCAACTCGGAAGGGGTCAATACCAACGGCAACGAGTGGGGCGCGATGCGCTATGTCGCCAACCACGCGTTCACCGCCGCGCTGTACTCCAAAGCGGCGAATACGGCCCAGTACGACCAGTTTATCTATAATCAAATAGACTTCATCCTCGGCAAGAACTCCAGAAATTACTCGTTTTTGGTTGGCTTCAACGACCACGGCGGCCAGGCGGCCCAAAAACCGCACCACCGCAACGTATTCCTCAACGATGAAAATGTGACGGTTAAAAATACTCTGAACATACCCCTGAGAAATACGTATTTCGGGTATATGGTCGGCGGGCACAGGGTACCGGGCAATTATGAGGATAACGTTGACAAATACGAATCCACCGAGGGCGGTTTGGATTATCAGGTCGGCTTCGTAGGCGCTCTGGCCTACATAATTTCAAAGCTGGCCCCCGCCGACACAAGCAAGTTCGGCATTGACGAACCGCCTCCCCCGCCGGCGGTACCTGCCACGCTGCGGATAAGCACGTCAATTAATGCCGGCGATACGTCCGCTTTTGTTAAGGATACCTTGTTTATGAGCGCTCAGTCGGAGTCTGTGACGCACCTCTATGCGTATATTTTTGATGAGCATGGTAATATTATGGATATCCCCTGCGATTCGGTGTACTGGACATATTCAAATGGCGGCGCTGTCCCTATCCCCCCCGGCTGCATATTCCCGCTCGGCTCCGGGTTCAGCGGCGATCCGGCGGTCATCAGCGCCTCGTATCGCCTCGGCGGCGCGATACGTGATTCCGTAGTTATAGCTGCCGAAGAGGTCTCGGTCCGCCACAAGGTTTCATCTATGGCCAAAAACGGTTACTCGATAACCGTCCGCCCCAACGCTGTTTTATTCGCGGTTCCGGATGGCCGTTCTATCACGAAGGTCAGCGTACACGACCTGCGCGGCAGGCGCGTCTTCAACCGCACCGGCAACGAGTCGCAGGTTACGTGGAACAGCGGCAGGCAGTCTAAGGGGATGTACGTCGTGCGGATGTCTATGGACAACGGCGTGGTGGTGCAGAGGAACCTGATGTTGAAATAAAAATTGTGAATAATTGTCTGAATCGGGATTGACAGGATTAGAGGATTAACAGGATTAAAATCAACGTCATCGGCAAAAAACAGTGTTTTGACGTTAATCCTGAAAATCCGTTAATCCTGCAAATCCTGATTCAGACAGATGGGTTAACGTCAATACATATTATGATAAATGGGGGACAGGGTATGAAAAATACATTTGTTGCGGTTGCGCTGACGACGGTTTTTCTTGCCGGCGCCGTTAGCGCGCAGACGGCGGGGTGGCTTTCCAGTTATTGGGATGGGTGCAAGCCTACCTGTTCCTGGTATCAGAATTTGTCGGAGGACCCCAAATTTTTAAAGTACGGCCTCTCGAGGTCTTGCAATATTAAGAATGAGGAGCTCCCGTTAGGCGAAATAGCGGAGGCCAAGTGCGCCAAGGAGGGCGGCCCGGCGTATTCCTGCTGGAATCAGATACCCTTTGTCGACAAAGGAGTTGCCTACGGCTTTGGGGCTACAGCCACAGCGGTGTGCGGCCAGTGTTTTGAAGTGACGTTTACCGGCGAGTACGAAAACGGCCCCGCAATGCCCATGCACAAGGCGCTTGCCGGGAAGAAAGCTATTATCATGGGCAGAAACACCGGAGGCGTTGGAAATAACCAAATCGACTTTTTGATACCGGGCGGCGGGTTAGGCGATTTTGACTGTTTTTCGGAGCAGATTGGTTTGCCGGCAAACTCGGATAAACTCGGCAAGAGATTTGGCGGCCTTTTGGGAAGCTGCATAGACGGGGCGATTGCCCAATTCGGCGGCAACTGGAATGCCGCGGGAGTGCTTGAATGGGTTCAGAACTGCCACAGGACCGGCTGCAATACGGCGTTTGGCAATTTCCCCGACCTTCTCGAAGGCTGCCTGTTCCATGTCGACTGGATGATGTCCGCGCCTAACCCGAAAGCGACAGTCAAGGCGTTAGACGAATGCCCGCAGATACTGGTTGACGGGTATGTACCCAAGAGCAGCAAATATACCCTGCTCAGAAAGTTTATGTATTTTACATCGAGCACCGGAAGCCCGAATGTCAACCCCGGCAACAAATCCGTTGGTGGCGTCAATTCGGGCGTAACGCTTACCTATAACGACTTGAACGCGTTAACCGCCGGCCCATATACACTGTCCGTTGCAATTGCAACCTCGGAGAAAACAATCATTTCGGTGACAGTGAACGGGCAGCCGGTAATAACATCATCAGATGTCAGCACGGGCAACTGGAGCCCGTTTACGGTAGTGGTGCTGGGCGAGGTAGACCTTAAGGCGGGGAACAATACCATTGTATTCGGTTTCCAGACCAACAGCGTAAACATCGACTACTTCCTGTTGGCGGGTCAGCCGTCGGATCCGCCGCCGCAGCAGGTCCCGGCCACGTTAGAGATAAGCACGTCGCCGGACGCGGGCGTCACGTCGGCGTTTATAACGGATACGCTTGTGATAGACCGTACCGCCCCCCCTACAATTTACGCGCACGTTTTCGGTCAGAGCGGCAATATCATCGGCAACATTGATTGCGAAACGATAAAATGGACCAGGGTGGCGTTGACTCAGGACATACCCAGCTGGACAGGCTGCTCGTTCGCGTTCCCGTCTTCGGCCAACGCGTTCTCCGTTACCGCCGCGTACACGGCCAACCCGCAGGTAAGCAAGACCATCGCCATTGCGGACGATAACGTATCGGTTCGCCACAGGGCCTCATCAATGGCCAAAAACGGTTACTCGATAACCGTCCGTCCCAACGCGGTTTTATTCGCGGTCCCCGAGGGCCGTTCTATCACGAAGGTTAGCGTCCACGACCTGCGCGGCAGGCGTGTATTCAGCCGGACCGGCGGCGATCCGATGGTTACGTGGAACAGCTCCCGGCAGTCTAAGGGGATGTACGTCGTGCGGATGGTGATGGACAACGGGGTAGCGGTGCAGAGAAATCTGATGTTGAAGTAGCGGGCGGGATATATTGATATGTCAGGGACAGAGTGGCAATGCCGTCATGATGTGGCGGCATTGTCATTTGTATATTTGAGTATTTGGGTATAGAGATAAATGGCAGAAAATAACAACAAACATTACGACAAGCGTTACGTCAAAAAGCCTCACATTATCGTTTCAATCCTGATCGGCATCTATGTCGCTATCAGGACGGTGTTTGTGGTGTACGCCGTCCTGTTTACGCTCGTGGGGACGTTCCTCATCGTCAAGGGCTATTTCTATTTTACCGAGCATGTTATGGCCCCTGTCAACGAGGTGAAGCGGCTTATTACCGAGAACCCGTCCGAGTCGGCCTACATGACGCAGGTCCGCGAGCGGCTGCGCGCAAAGGGGGAGCCCGACACGCTTATCTGGCGTTTCGTCCCGCTCGATTCGATAAACAGGTCGCTCTTCCACGCGGTGCTGGCCGCGGAAGACGACGGGTTTTACATCCACCCCGGCATATCGCTCGACGCCATAGTGGAGGCGATAGACTACAACCGCTCGGTAAACGCCAACAAGCGCGGCGCGAGCACCCTAACGCAGCAGCTCGCCAAAAACCTCTTCCTCACGCCCGAAAAAAGTTTTGAGCGCAAGGTCAAGGAGATGGGCTACACCCTGCTTATGGAAAAATACCTCGGCAAGGACCGTATTCTTGAGTTATATCTCAATTATGCTCAGTGGGGCAAGAACATTTTCGGCTGTCAGGCGGCTGCGAATGTCTACTACCGCAAGTCCGCCATGAACCTTACGCCTATAGAGTCGGCCCGCATGGCGGCCTGCCTCTCCATGCCGGCTAAGATTACCCCCCACCATACCAAATCGGCCTACATGGCGAAGCGCATAGTGGTGGTAGCTAACAACATGTATCTGCGCAGGAGGCTTGACGATGCCGGGTATACTGCTTTGACGGGTTTGCCTCCCCCGGGCAAGGAACTGATAGAGGATGCGCCTGAAGGCGATATGCCGTAACTTGCGTTTCGGCTATCCCCGAATGTATATTGGTGTATTATGTCAGCGCTAAAGAAACTATTTTTCAATATGAAAATCCAGGAAAAGCTCTTCCTGGTCTTCGGGATATTCCTGCTGCTCGCAGCCGCGCTGGCCATATTTTCCGTAACCAAGTTCTCAAGCATCGAGCGGAACTACATCCGTCTGGCCAACGAGCCGCAGCAGCGCCTGACGCACCTTTCCGACGCGGTGCGCGACATGGCGGTGGTCCGCCGCAGCGCCCTGACCGCGGGATACCTTGCCGCGGAGGACACCGCCGCCATAAACGCCTGCTGGGCGGAGTACATGGCCGCGGCCAACCTGTTCGAGCGGCATATTGACGACTACCACAGGAACCTGATGGCCGACGTTACCGTCTCCGGTGAAGACCGGGCCTACGGGGATGAGACGGTCGCCGAAATCAGGCAGCTCTTCGGAGAGTTCAGGCGGTACGCGAACACCGGCTACGACATTGTGCTGGAGGGCGACAGGGCGCGGATTGAAGCGCTGATACGCGGCGGCATCCCGGCGGGCGACAGGGTCACAGTAAAATTGGACACCCTCCGCATAAGGGTGTTCAACTCCGTGCAGGGCCGGAGCGAGGGCCTCAAGAGCTACACGAGCAACGCGAAGGATACGGTCATGCTCTTCTCCCTCTGCATCCTGCTGCTCGCGCTGGCGGTGAGCGCCTACATGCCGCGCGCCGTCAAGGAGCCCATAGTGAATATGCAGGTAGCCATGAGGGAAATCTCCAAGGGGAACCTGACCTACCCCATACGCAGCAGCGTAAAAGACGAGCTGGGCTCGCTCTCCCACAGCATCGCCGATATGGTAGACAACATAGCCGTGCTCAACAAGCACGTTACCATCCTCAACAACATGGACTACCTGATATGCGTTACCGACCTCGACTTAAACGTCATCTTCCTGAACCGGGCGGTGGCCGATTTTTACGAGGTAGACAAGGACGAGGCGGTCGGGATGAAGTGCTACCGGGCGCTCTACGGCTCCGATGCCCCCTGCCCTTTCTGCCCGCTGCCGGGCCTTTTGCCCTACAAGGAGACCCTGCCCACCTGCGAGTGGGAGGAGTTCGTGGCGCTCAAGGGCAAGTGGCTCTTCTGCCGTACCTCCATAATCAGGTGGCTCGACGGCAATCTGGTGCAGGTCTGCATGGGCCGCGACAACACGGTAAAGAGGCAGCAGGACGCGAACCAGGCGCTTTACGCCGAAAACATGCGCAAGGCCGCCGAAGCCGCGCGCGATGCGTCGCGCGCCAAGTCCGTCTTCCTCGCCACCATGAGCCACGAGATACGCACGCCCATGAACGGGATCATCGGCTTCTCGGAGCTGGCGCTCGACGACGACATATCGCAGCGCACGCGCGACTACTTGGAGAAGATCAAGGAGAGCTCGGAAGGGCTTCTGAAGATTATAAACGACATTCTCGACATCTCCAAGATTGAGGCTGGAAAAGTATCTCTCGAAAACATCCCGTTCGACGTGCACGAGGTGCTCAAGACTTGTCAGACGGTAATTTCCCCCAAGGCGCTGGAGAAGGGTATAACGCTTTTTTGTTACACGGAGCCTTCGATACACGGCCGCCTTCTGGGCGACCCTACGCGGCTGCGGCAGGCGCTGCTCAACCTCCTGTCGAACGCGGTGAAGTTCACGCATACGGGCATCGTCAAGTTCCTTACGTCAATAGTTGAGGCCGGGGCCGAGAGCGTGACTATCCACTTCGAGGTAAGGGACAGCGGCGTGGGGATGACTGCCGAGCAGGTCAGCCGCGTTTTCGAGCCGTTCGCGCAGGGCGACATGAGCACAACCCGCAAGTACGGCGGGACGGGGCTGGGGCTTCCCATAACGAAGAGCATCATAGAGCTTATGGGCGGCGCTATGCACGTTGATAGCACGCCTGGCGTGGGGAGCAAGTTCAGCTTCGACCTCAAGTTCAGGATGCTGAAAATGGAAGGCGCCGAGGCGCTGCCGGCGGTCGAGGAGATCCGCGTGCTCGAGAAGCCGATGTTTGCCGGCGAGGTGCTGGTCTGCGAAGACAACGTGATGAACCAGCAGGTAATAAACGAGCATCTGTCGCGCGTGGGGCTTACGGCGGTCATCGCATCCGACGGCCAGGAGGGCGTTGAGTGCGTGCGCCGCCGCGAGACCGACGGGAAGCCGCCGTTCGACCTCATATTCATGGATGTGCACATGCCGGTCATGGACGGCCTCGAGGCGGCCCGCAAGCTCGCGGTGCTCGGCAACCTCACGCCCATAGTAGCGCTCACGGCAAACATTATGCCCAACGACCGCGATATATACAAACAGGCCGGTATGCCTGTATGCCTCGCCAAGCCCTACACCGCCCACGACCTGTGGGGTTGCCTGCTCAAATACCTTACGCCCGTGTGCGTAGACACGATAAGCGAGAGCGAGCAGATGCAGGCCGACGAGAAACTGCGCCAGCGGCTGCGCCAGAACTTCTGGGAAGACAACCAGACCGCAATGGCCGACCTCTCCGCGGCGATAAAGACTCCCGACATCAAGCGCGCACACCGCATAGCGCACACACTCAAGGGCATGGCGGGAATGATCGGCAAGCTCGCGCTGCGCGACATTGCGTTCACCGTAGAACAGGGGCTGCGCAACGACAGAATCGACGTAACCGAAGAGCAGCTGGCAATGCTCGGCAGCGAACTGGGCTCGGTGATGGGCGAGCTCGCGCGGACATTCGCGCGAAGCAAGCAGGGCCCTTCCCGCCCGCCGCCGATTGGCAGGGAGGCGTCTCTTGCCCTGCTGCGAAAACTGGGGCCAATGCTCGAGGTAGGCAACTCCGACAGCGTGGAACTGATAGACGGACTGCGCGCCGTAAGGGGAACCGACGCGCTGATAGATTGCATTGAACACTATAACTTTAAAGCGGCCTTTGAAATGCTTACGGGCATAAAACAGAAACTGGAGGATAACGGGAATGGATGACGCAGAAATTGAAAACGGCGGCAAGACCAAAATCCTTATAGTCGATGACGACCGGTCGAATATCGTGGCGCTCAACCACATACTCAAGCCGGCGTACTCAACGCTCGTCGCGATTAACGGAGAGAGCGGCATACAGATAGCGAGACAGGCCCTGCCGGACCTGATACTGCTCGATATCGTCATGCCCGACATGACAGGCTTCGAGGTTCTCGCCGACCTCAAGCGCGAAAGCGCGCTGCGGAAGATACCCGTCATCATCATCACCGCGCTCGACAGCACGGAAGACGAAGAGACCGGCTTCTACCTCGGCGCGGTAGACTACATCACCAAGCCGTTCCGCGACCCCATCGTCCGCGCAAGGGTAAAAACCCACCTGCGCATGGCCGAGTACATCCGCGAAATAGAACGCTTCGGCATGATGGACCCGCTAACAGGTTTACCAAACAGGCGCAGCCTCGACCTGCGCGTAAACGTGGAGTGGGGCAGGTCCGTGCGCGAGAAAGAGCCGCTCAGCGTGCTCATGATAGACGTGGACAACTTCAAAGACTACAACGACAGCTACGGCCACATGCAGGGCGACGTGCTGCTGCAAACCGTAGCGCTGGTGTTCTCAAGGACGGTAAGGCGCGCCGGAGACTTCATAGCGCGGTGGGGCGGCGAAGAGTTCACCATACTGCTGCCCAATACCGACCTCGAATCCGCAGCCGTCATCGCCGAGCAGATACGCGCAAACGTGGAGAGCACTATGGTCCCGCGGCCCAACGGGGAGTCTACCCACGTAACGATAAGCATCGGCGTTAATACCAGGGAAACAGGGATAGACAGTACTGTCAGCGAGTTTTTGGTAGGGGCTGATAACCTGCTCTATAAGGCTAAGGGTGAGGGGAAGAATAAGGTTTGCTGGTGAGGTTTTAAAAAACAGGGCGTGGGCCGTGCCGCGTACCAACACCGCACACGGCGCCATACCCGCCCCGGGCAGCGCAACCGGCGCTAACGCTTGGGCGGCCGGATTGTCAAACTACGGGTTCCGCAGCGGAACCGCCGCCGGCCCCTTTTCCCCCATAAACGGCGCCGCGCCGGCACAATAAGGCGGCAAAAGATAATCCCATAAAAACAACCTTAAATTTTTTTTGCTTAAATCTTGACCCGAACCCCTACATATAGTATTTTATACCGTACCTTTAACTACATCTTGTAGACAAAAAGGGGGGTGCATTGTCAAAAACATCATCAATAAGGGTTAATATAAGGCTATGATTTTACGAAAATTATCGATTTTTGGCTTCAAATCTTTCGCCGACAAGACTGAGCTCACCTTCGGGGAGGGGATGACCGCTGTTATCGGGCCAAACGGCTGCGGGAAGAGCAACGTGGTAGACGCGATCCGGTGGGTTTTCGGGGAGCAGCGGGCGTCCATGCTGCGCAGCGCCAACATGCAGGAGGTCATCTTTTCGGGGACGCAGAAGCGGCAACCGCTTAATATGGCGGAAGTTACGCTGGTTATAGAGAACAATAAGAAGATTCTGCCCGTGGAGTACGGGGAGGTAGCGATCACGCGGCGGATATACCGCAGCGGGGAGAGCGAGTACCGGCTGAACAAGGTTCCCTGCCGCCTGCGGGACATCCAGGGCATATTTTTAGACACAGGCGTTGGGAGCAGCGCCTATACTACTATAGAGAACAGGATGATCGAGAAGATCCTTTCGGACAAGGCGGAGGAGCGGCGGATCCTGTTTGAGGAGGCGGCGGGGATAGGCAAGTACAAGCAGATGCGCAAGGAGAGCAGCTCCAAGCTCGACAAGACGCGCCAGGACCTTCTGCGGATAAACGACAAGGTCGCCGAGACCGACCGCCACGTGAAGATGCTGGCGCGGCATGTCGAGAAGGCCCGGAAGTACAAGAGCTACTTCGACGCCCTGAAATCCCTGGAAATCGCCTTCGAAAACAAGAAATACATCGCCCTGACGGAGGAATTGAAGAAGCGCAGGACGTTTTTGGAGGAGACCGAAGCGCAGCGGGAGCTGCTCAAGGCCTCCATCGCCACGGCGGAGTCGCGGATAGAGAAGATGCACATCGACGCGCTGGACAAGGAGCGGGAGCTTGAGGCGGCGGCGCGGCGCGTGGCCGAGGCCGGGGAGAAGATAGTATCTATAGATAAAGACGCCTCGGTAGCGGCAGAGCGGCTGAAAAACGTGCGGGCCAACATCGGGAGGCTCGACGACGAGGCGGCGGAACTCGACAGGCGTGTTGAGGAGTGGTCGCAGCTCAAGGCGCAGATCGAGAAAATGCTGATTGAGCGGGAGGCGCAGCTGCAGAAGAGTTCGGAGCGCACCGCCGGCGCGGGCGGCGAACTGGCGCGGTTCGACGAGCAGCTCACGGCCAAAAGGCGCGCGGCGGATCAGCTCGGGCGCGACCAGATCGACCTCGTCAACCAGATCGGCGAGGCCAGGACCGGCCACAACGCGGCCACGGCGGCGCTCAACGGCGCCTTCGAGAACAAGGACCGCTGCGAGCGCGAGATACACAGCTTAGAGTCGCGGTTCGAGGAGCTGAGCAACGCGGTCGAGGCCTGCCGCACGCAGCTCGCGAGGGAAACTGACGCCAACAGCAACCTCTCGCAGTCGCGGGAGACGCTTCTGGGGCGGATTGAGCGGGAGGAGGAACGCTACCGCGATCTCGTGGAGAAGGAGAAGCACCTTGAGGCGCAGATCGCCTCCAACAAGTCGCAGCTCAAGTTCCTCGAGGGGCTAAACGCCGCGTTCGAGGGGTACGAGGCGGGCGTAAAGGCGCTCCTAACTGCAAACCTGCCGGGGCTCCGCGGGATAGTGGCCGATTTGATCCATGTCAATGATGATGCACTGCTCCCGCTTGTTGAAAAACTCGCGGGCGAGGCCATACAGACGGTGGTTTTCGATACCGACGCGCAGATGGGGGCGGCTATTGAGTTTTTGAAAAATGAGAAGGCGGGCGCGGCGCGGATAGTCTCGCTGGAAAGGCTGCGCCAGTTCGCGTCATCACAGCCGGCGGTAAATTCTGGCGAGGGGCTCAGAGACGTCCGGACACTTATCAGAACCGGTGACGATTGCGCGGCGCTCGCTGACCACCTCTTCGGGAACTTCGTGATCGCCAATGATTATTGGGCCGCTCTCAACGCCGCGCGCCGGTTAGGTACAAACGGCGCGGCTATCTCCCTTGCCGACGGCATCATCTGCGCCGGCGACGGCAGCGTCATCGCCGGGGAGTCGAAGAAGGAGACTGCGGGGATCCTCCAGCGGAAAGCGCAGACAGAGAAGCTGACCGCCGACATAGGCCGGTTCGAACAGGATCACAACGCCATACTTACTGAGAAGGACAACTGCACTATAACCCGCGACGAGGCCAAGTACGCGCTTGTTGAAGTAAATGAGAAGATCAACAGGAGCCAGCGCCAGCAGCAGGAGCAGCAAACCACTATCCGCCACTACGAAAACGAGATGCAAAACATATCGCAGCGCGTGCAGGCGCTCTCGCCCGAAATTGACAGGATGACAAACCGGATAAGGGAGCAGCAAGACGCTATCGCCTCGATCGAGGCCGGGGTGGCCGCGCTTTCGAGCCGCCGCGATGCGCTGGACGAGCAGGCCGAAGCTGCCCGCGCAGACGTACAAGCCATGGAAGCGGAGCGCGTCAAGCTCGCCGACCACCTGAGAAACGTCGAGCTCGAAACCCTCGGGCTGTCCAACAGAATAAATAACGACAAGCGCGACATTGAGCAGCTAACAAAAGACATCTCACAGAGCAGCGCCGTCAAACAGATGAGGATCGAGGACAAGGGCAAATGCCTGGCGGAGATCGCCGAACTCGAGGCCTACGGAGAGATGACTGTAAAAGAGCTCGAAGACGCGCGGGCGAAGCGCACGGAGCTTGAAGGCGTGAGGGACCTGGTGCGCGAAGACTACAACGGCAGGCTCTTAGAGATTGAGGAACTGCGCAAAGAGGTCAAGACCCTGAACTCAGAGCAGGAGCAGGCCGGGAACCTCGCGCACGATGCCGCGCTCAAGCAGGAACGCGACGAGCAGGAGCGCAGGCACGGCCGCGAGAGGATGTGGGAGACGTATGAAATCGACCTCGAAGGGATGGACCAGGAGGGGCTGGCAGTCTTAGAGGAAGACAACGAGACGGTAGCGAAGGAGGTCGCCATGTACAAGGAGCGCATCAAGCACGTGGGCCAGGTCAACATGGCGGCGCTTGAAGACTACGATACCGAGAGCGCACGGCTAAAAGAGTTTACGGACCAGCGGGACGACCTGCAGAAGGCCGTGGACGAGCTTGAGAAGGCGATAATGAAGCTTGACAAAGAGGCAAGGGTGCAGTTCATCAGTACCTTCGAGCAGGTGCAGAAGAATTTTACGGAGATGTTCACTACGCTCTTCGAGGGCGGCGAGGCGAGTTTGTCGCTGCAGGAGGGTGTTGACCCGCTGGAAGCGGAGATACACATCAACGTGCGCCCCGCCGGCAAGAAGATGCGCGGCGTGCAGCTCCTGTCCGGCGGCGAGAGGGCGCTGACGGCGATATCGCTCCTGTTCGCGCTCTATTTAGTCAAGCCGTCGGCCTACTGCATCCTCGACGAGCTCGACGCGCCGCTCGACGACGCGAACATCTCGCGCTTTGTGCGGGTGCTGCGGAAATTCGCGGAGAAGACGCAGTTCATCGTCATCACGCACAATAAGCGGACTATGGAGGCGGCAGACCTGCTCTATGGTGTTACGCAGCAGGAGTCTGGAGTATCTACGATTGTATCTGTAAAATTTGACGACGCGGCGCTTAAAGCGGCTTGAACTGGCGGGGCGTTGTAAAGCAACGCCGGCCAAAAACACTGCGCAGGGGCGGCCATCCACGGCCGCCCGCTATGCCGGAATTACAATATTCCGCCGAATCACATGCCCGCGGTTATTTCTCTTTGCGGTGATTCGCCCGCACCAATACCATGTAGGATTTCAGGTCTGTTGTGTTTTCGGCCGGCGAGGCTGATGATACCTTGACTGTCAGAGTTACTTGCCGGCCTGACGAGATAAACGGCGTACCGGCTGTTTTTCTGACTATCCGCTCCTTGACGGTTGCGGTCCCCTCTTCGCCGGTCATCGGCAGCATTATGAACAGTTCGGGCGCGTCTGTGCCCAGCGTGCCTATCATATCCACATCCCGCAGCAGGGCTTCTACCGGGATAAACAGCTGCGGGAGGAGCTCTGCCGTATCGCTTAGCGCCAGCTGTTTTACCCCGTCAGGGCTGTTTATCTCTACTATAGAGATTAATACGGTAGAAAACGGGGTTTTGTAGCGCAGGCTGCGTTTTATCTCCTTGCTAAGCAGGAAGAACAGGTTGTTGGGGTTGAGCGATTCGGGCGGCATCTTTATTTTGGCTGATACCGGCTGTTTCTTGCTTTCAGGCAAAGACTCGTTTGCCGCTGCGCAAGTGCCGCTGAAGCGTTCGGCAAGGCGCTGTTTTACGTCGTTCAGGATGCTGGGCGGGATGTCGTTCTGCTTCGACAGCTGGCCGAACAGCTGCGTTTCGAGCTGCGCCAAAACTTGTCTGAGCGAACCGCTTTGTGCATCGCCGGCGCCGCAGGCCTGCACGGCCATCTTCGAGCAGACGTCTTCGATATAACCCGTCAGCACGCCGGAAAGGTCCGGAGCCCCATCGGCCCCCCGGCGTATCTCGGAAGCCAGGAATATGAGGCGCGCGGCCTCTTCCGGCTTAGACCGGATCGCCGAAACAAGATCCGCGACGGACGCGCCCATAGACTCGGCCGCCTCTTTAAGGGACTCGGATAGGGACTCGCTCTCCATCTTCAAGCCGAGCATGCTGACAAGCTCGAGGTACTCGCTAAGAGACATCCCTCCGGCGAGCAGCATCTCTTTCATGCCCGGCAGTATCTGCATCAACTCCATATTGCCCGGCAGCATGCGGCGGATGGTGTGCGCGAGGCGGTTGAGCGGCGTCTTGCCCGACTTGTACTCGTCCTCGATCAGCTTGACGAGCGCGCGGCTTGTCAGGCCGTTTATCCCGGTATTGATGGCCTCCGCCGACTGCATCACCCTGCCTGTCGCTTTTTGTACCTCTATCGCCTGATACAAATCCTGCTTCATGCCGTACAGCGATTGCAGCAGCGAATCGACGCCTACGGCGGAACCGTCCATCTCGCCCCTTATTTTGCTAAACGCGCTCTGCACCTCGGAGCTATCGGCCTCAGCGAGGGCGGCGGTAACATCGCGGGGCCTCTCGATGAGCGATGACAGCGTGAGCACCTCCTCTATCTGCGCGACCGACTCGCGGCTAAGGGCCCCGGCGGTTACGGGCGGGAGGAAGGCGTCGTCGTAGTTCACCGCAGACGGCGCCGCCGGGGCGTATTGCCCCGGCGGCGGGTACTGCCCTTGAGCCGGATATTGCCCCTGCGGGGGATATTGGGCTTGGGGCGGATATTGACCCTGCGGCGGATACCCGGCAGGGCTTCCGGGCGGCGCGAACGTCCCTGTCGCCCTCACCTCAGACTCCCTGACTACCACCTCGCCGGCCTTGATCTTCCCGAAGAGGATGTAGTTAACCCTGACAAACGGAATCCCCCCGGCCTGCGCCCGCGCCACCTCCTCCTTCCGCGTCTCAATGTGGGTTGTATTACCCGCGATCATGACGAAACGGATCACGGAACCGGCATCTACGCCCTGTTCGAAACTGACCGACGAAAGGCCGATCTTCTCGAAGTGCTGCAATATCTTCGTTGTGTTGAACGTCTTGTCGAGCGGCCAGTCCTCGACCATAAGCGTCCCGTTCGCCACGATGAACGTGATCAGCTCGCGGCCGTAGAAGATCGTGTTGACCTGCCCGGCGAACGAGGCGGCGTTCTTCGCGACATTTGGGTGCTCGCAGCCATAAAGCATTGCAGCGTTGAACATCATGATGAACTGCCGCGCAGCCACCGCGGCCTCCTTGACCCACGCGTCGTTTTTGTTGTCTGCCATTACGAAATCATCCCGCCAATATTATATGGTATTGATTTCAATACCGATATTTATATATATAATCCGTATCTGTCATCACATAATATATGCACATCCGTACATCCCAGCCATATCCCCATATTCACACATCCCACCCCGGGTTAAAACCCGGGGCTACAGAGCTTTGCACCCCTAAATGGGTGCATATTTGTGCTTGTAATTCGGCGGGATATTGCAAACAGTACATAGTTAATATACATCGTGCAAACGGAAAAATCCTATTCTAATCGCACCTTATCCACCCAAACCGCAAATTTTTCCCCTTTTCCCGCCCTTAATTCCACATCCACATCCTCGTTGGGGGACGACGGCTCCGGCAGCGGGAATTTCAGGTTTACCCACGATCCCGGCTTCCACGGCTTGTACTTGGCGCTCTTTGCGGCAACAAAATCCGGCGCGTTGTAGTACACCCACTTCCCCTCCGGGCGCCTGAGGCGCACCGACAAATTCCCCGACCCGCGTACCGACATCGTCAAATACTTATGCCTGCCGGACGCCGGCAGCCGCACCCGCGCCGCCGTGCGGTTCTCCGACTCGTGCATCCCGCTCACCCGCAAACTGTGCGTCCCCGTCCGCACATACCGTGAATCACGCGCTACGGTAAAACGCCCGTCGCCCGACATCCACCCGTCAACCGAAACAGCAAAATCGCCGGCCACAAGATTCGGGTCTATGAAATCACAATTGTCAGCGCGTGTTGACGCGGTATCGCTGTACAGTATTGACGCCCGGACAAACTTGGCGCGAACCGGCAGATGGTCCGAGTACCCCTTGCCCGTGTGGTACTTCTGCTTCCCGCGGAACACCATTTGCCAGCGGTAAGGGGCGTTGTCCCTCAATAACTCCCCGTCCCACGTAAACGGCTCAAACGATCCGCCGAGATAAGAGTACCCAAGCGTATCAAACATAGACGGCGGGAGGATGATGTGGTCGATCGTCTGATTTGCGCCGCGGAAAACATAACTCAGCCTCTCCCCCTCCGCAAGGTCCATCCAGGGATTGTAGTGGCAATCGCCGCACGTCAACAACTCCCCTTTGCAGTAAAATTTATACGGCGACGACGGCTTTGGCCCGTCCGCGCCCGTCTTCAAGATATGATTGATCCCCGTCTTCCCCCGTGTATCGTTAAACCCGGCGGTATGGAACGACGCGTACTCATCATGGTTAGAATTGAGATCGCCCATGATAACGTAATCGCTCCCCGCCGCCAGCTGGTCAACACGCTTGCGAAGTATCTGCGCCGCCGCAAGGCGCGTCGATTCCTTATGGCGCTTCGACGGCCAGTGGTTGACGAATACCCTGAACTCGTCGCCGCCTTTAGAAACAACGGCCTCAAGAATTGGGCGGGAATTATCAACCGGATAATCAAACTTCTCCCTGACCGGAAACTTCGACAACAGCGCCGTAACGGTAGCGGACTTGGGCGCTTCGGCGGCAGCAGCGTATGGATAAGCGATTCCCATCCTGTCAAGCTCTCCCTGAAGCTCTTTGACGACGTTCATATTCTCGACCTCGCACAGCCCGATAACATCCGCCCCCAAGGCCGCGATGACCCGCGCCGTCCCCTCTAACTTAGTCTTCTGCATCTCCTCCGTCCACCCGTACCACCCCGGCCTGTACTCGTTGTACTCCGTCCCGTCCTCATTGAAGTCGAACAGGTTCTCGACATTGTAGAAGGCGACGGTCAGCGTATCGGGCAGCGGCTGCTCCTTCGGTTTACCTCCACCCTTCCCCTTGTCGCTCTTGCCGGATACAATGCCAACGCCCCCGTCCGGCCCGCCCTGCTGCCCCCGTGCGTGGAGTGTTGCGATAAGGATAACTACTGCTGCTGCGACGACAACTGCTGCGGATACTGCGAAAATCAGTTTGGCCCTGCGGTTCATGGTTACGCACCTTTCGGTTAGTGGTTTTCGGAAAATTCCGAGCCAAAAGCCAATACCCGAACACGCAGCCGCGCCGTCATGGGACATCTGCAGGACCTTTAGAATTGGAGGGAGAGCCGACCGCCTCTGGCGATCATGGTACTAAAATAGGTGATGCCGGGGCGAAAGTCAAGGGGTAAATGGGAATTTGTTGGTGTGTTGATGGACATTTACGGTTGTTGTTTAATATACACCCGTAGGGGCGACCGTCCCCGGTCGCCCGCAACGCATGGATTACAATATCCCGCAAAATACACCAACAATCCAACATAGGGGCGTTGCGTGCAACGCCCCATGATGCCGGGATTGCGTTATACGTTGAAATCAAACGCAATATCGCAATTCCGGCACGGGCGCCGCCCCTACAACCGCCGGATGTCGTCTGGGGTTAATCCGGTGATTCTGGCTACGGTGGCGGGGTCGAGCCCTTCGGCTTTCATCGCCCGGGCGGCTTTGGCCATGCCTTGGGCATTGCCTTGGACCATACCTTGAGCCATACCCTCGGCCATACCTTCGGCCCTGCCCTCCTTCT